>NZ_JADKPQ010000001.1:0-531047 GCF_015350725.1 Flavobacterium sp. CSZ | reverse complement strand
ACAATTCAGGATTGTTTAAACGGGCATCAAGAGGAAATGGAAGCGTATAACGCGGATCATTTTCTATTAATGTATAATCCTGATCATTAAAAGTATGAATGATTTGTTTTTGAGTGGTTCTTCGCAAATCAAACCAACGGTGACCTTCTACAGCAAACTCACGTTGTCTTTCCTGAGTAATAAAATCAAGAAGCTGAGTTTGTGTCATAGCAGCAATCGATGAACTTAAGGCGTTAAAAGCCGTTGCAGTATATCTGTTTTTGATAAAAGTGATTACAGTTGTTCTCGCTGTTGGCAGATCGTTTAATTGTGCTGATGCTTCTGCTTTGGTTAAGTACAATTCAGCTGTTCTGAAAGTACATTTTTGAGCGATATCACCCCCTTTTCTGAATCTGTATCTGCTTCCGCTTGCCTGATAATACAAAGCAAAACGTAAGTCGTTTGTTTTATCATAAACCCCTGTTAAGGTTGGCGCAGCATAGGATGTCCCTTTTAAAAGATTAATAAAAGGATCCTCAAGCGCTAGTATAGATTCTGGTCCGTTATAAAGATTAGGCAAAGCAGCTGTTGTGTTTAAGTTGATTAAAGCACTTTTGTATGTCATGGCTTTATCTGCAGCTTCAATAGCTTTAGCCCATTCTTTTCTGTAAAGGAAAATACGAGATTCCATAGCATATAATGAAGCTTTAGAAAAACGGTAGTTTATACCCGCTGTTTGAGTATCTAAATTCAATAATTTTCTAGCCTCTTCATCATCAGATAAAATCTGGTCGTAAATAACAGCGACACTTTGGGGAACATAAGCCTGTTCTAAATCTATTTTTAAAGCTAATGGAACTCCTCTGTCTGTTGCAGCTGTTGCAGCATTATAAGGTTTACTAAATATGTTCAATAAGTCAAAGTAAGTTAATGCTCTTAATGCATAAGCTTCTCCAAGTAATTGATCTTTCTCTGCAGAAGGCGCTAATTTTGCGCTTGCTTCGTTGATGATCACATTCGTATAGAAAATTCTGTTGTACAAACCAGCATACGGAAAACTGTTTGTTGTTTTATCAGGATTGGCATCTTTCCAAATATAATGATCCCTGTAGAAAGTGGCATTATCATTAAATTCATCTAAAACCAATTCGTCTGCTCTAATAGCAGATAATGCTTTATGAATAGCTGTTATAGAATAGCCTTTTGTCATTATTGCTCTATAATCAGTTAAGGTTTCCGGAATTACTTTGCCAACCGGTTCAACATCAAGATAATGGTCGCAGCTTACAGTCGTAATGGCTACACCGGCAAAGAATACGTATTTTAATATATTTTTCATTTTAAATCAGATTAAAAAGTTAGGTTACATCCTAAAGAAATTGATCTTGGGATTGGTTGTGCATAGATATTTCCGAATGTTTCCGGGTCAAAGTAACCTTTATAATCAGAGCTGATTACAAATAAGTTTCTTCCTTCGATACTAAATCTAATGCTATCCATAAACAAAGTTTTTGTTGCAGTTTTAGGCAATGAATATCCTAAACGAACACTGCTTAAACGCATGTAACTCATTTCGTGAACCCAGGTATCCAGATAATTGTAAACATTAAGTGGTGCTCCGCCAGAATACCATTGGTATGCCATCCATGAATCTCCTGTTCCTGAAGTCTCACTGGTAATTCCTGGTATGTGTGAACCTGTATTAGTAGGTGACCATGCATTAAGAACATCTGTAGTGTAGTTTTGACCACGATCTAACGTTGTACCATTAAAATTTGGTTTCTCAACAACGGTTTGTTTAAGATTGAAAGTAGTAGCAATTGTAAGATCAAAATTATGAACTTTAAAAGTGTTGATAAAACCACCGGTAAATTTAGGATCTGCATCTCCAACATAACTAAACAAATCTCTTGTTTCTTCATCCGTAAGTTTTGATTGAGATAAAACGCCAGGGAAGAAATCTGCATAAGGATCAAAAAGACCAAAAAGAGTTTGTGTGCTTACAGTTTCTCCTTTTTTGTTTACAAATAAAGGGAAACCACTTTCATCAATTCCTGCTGTTTTTAATGCAAATACGGCATTAACAGGTAATCCTTCTCTTGATGGTAAATAACTATTAGATCTTGTCTGAATACGATCAACCTTGCTCTTATTGTGAGCAAAATTTATAGTGGTATTCCACTTAAAGTTCGGGCGATCAATGTTTCGTGTAGACAAAGCTATCTCATATCCTTTATTCGTTACCTGAGCCCAGTTAGCGTTTGTAAACTCAAAACCGTTTTCAACAGGAAGCGATTGTAAACCAATTAAATCGGTACTTTTTCTTCCGTAAACATCTGTTACAATACTAATACGGTTATTGAACAAACCAAGATCCATCCCAAAGTTGGTATTCTCTGTCTTTTCCCATCTTAATTTATCATTTGGAGGAGAAATTACATTAATAATAGGTTCTGTTTGCCCCGGTAAAATAACTACCGTTTTGTTTTCTCCAACTACATAGGGAGAAGTGTTTTTATCGATATTTCCTTGTAAACCGTAAGATGCACGTAATCGTAAATTAGAAACTACTTCATTACCTTTTAAGAAATTTTCTTCAGATACTGCCCATGAACCGGAAACTGCCCATAATGGTAAGTATTTGTATTTAGGATCTACACCAAATAAATCTGAACCGTCGTAACGAACACTTCCAAAGAAAGTATATTTTCTGTCATAAGTATAAGATGCTGTTGCAAAAAACGATGCAAATGCATTTTCGTTTTCATTCTTTAAATACGTTCTGTAGTTTGCGTCAGCTGCATAATTTTCAGTTGGAAAAACAATTTGAGTTGTAGTCAACGTTTTTGGGTCGAAACCAAAACCTTTTGTATTGATAGCTGTGCTTTTGTTTTTTCTTAATTCATTACCCACCATAAATTCTAACTCATGTTTTCCTCCAAGAGTGGTGCTATAGTTCACCATCGTTTTCCAGTTATATTGAAAAAAGTCAGTGTTTGAATTTTGAATAATTCCGCCAACAGGAAGGAAATAAGTATAAGCTCCGTTTGCAAATACACTTGTTTTTTCTCTTTCTTTTCGGGTATAGTAAGTGTCTTTACCGGCATATTTTTCAGAGGCATTGTTGTCAAACTGTAAACCAATTTGTGTACTTGCTTTTAATCCTTTTGTAATATTATAATCAACATCAAGCAATGCTTTTATAGATCTTGTTGTCAATTCATAATTGGTATTTTCTCTTTCTTCTAAGTAATTAAAAGGAATATATACTCTTCCGTTTCCATATCCAAGCATATCTTTATCATAATTATAACTTCCATCAGCGTTTAATGGCGTTAGATATGGATTTGCATTTCTGGAGTAATTAGCAGGATTGGTAAAAGTGTCTGTATCTGAAATATAAGATGATTTCTTGCTTTGCGTACCAAAAATTCCAACACCAACATGCAATTTATCGGTTACATCAAAGTTGTTTTTTAAGGTAAGGTTGTATCTGTCAAAACCAGTTCCTATAGTAGCACCTTCTTCATTGTAAGCTCCTAAAGAGAAATAGTAATCAGATTTTTCTCCACCACCAGATAAACTTAATGTATACTGTTTATTGATAGCACTTCTGTACAATAAATCACCCCAATTAGTATTGACATTTCTTAAAGCGTTGATTGAGTTTTGTGTTGCTGGACTTAGAGACGAAAAACCTCCCGATCTGTAGGCTCCTAATTCATTAGCCTGATTAAGAATACGGGAAATTTCTCCATTACCGTCTCTGTAAGTCAAATTCTCTCTTGAAGCCAGCGAAAGTTCAAAATCTACTTTTTGAGAAGAATTTAAAAGGTTTAATTTAGAAAAATCAGGTTTTTGAGTCACGAAAGTATTTACATTCAAATCTACTTTCATACTTCCTTTTTTTCCTTTTTTAGTCGTTACCACAATAACTCCGTTTGCAGCTCTTGCACCGTAAATGGCAGTTGCAGCAGCATCTTTTAATATGGTAATATCTTTAATATCTTCAGGATTTAAACCTGCGATAGAAAAATTGCTCAATACGTCAATATTGTCTTTGTCGTAGTTTTGAGGAACATCATTTCCTTCAAGAGGTAAACCATCTAAAACCCATAACGGATCCTGTGCACCATTAAGAGATGCTGTACCACGAATTCTGATTTTTGAGATCGTTCCCGGAGCTCCTGTTTGTTGTGTTACGGCAACACCCGCAACCTGACCAATTAACATTTGATCCAAACTCGCCACACCCGCTTGTTTGATATCTGCCATTTCAACTTTTGCAACAGCTGAAGTCAGTTTTCTTTTTTCGATCTTTTGGTAACCTGTAACTACAATTTCTTTTAATTCGCTTACGTCAGATTTTAAAGAAATAGTATATTGGTTTTTATCTGTAATATCAATTGTATAAGGCAAATATCCCATATAGGAAACTCTTAAACTTTTGATGTTACTGTTGATTTTGAATTCGAATGCACCATCAAAATCAGTTACTGTACCTAGGCTTGCGCTCGTGATGACCCCTTTTTGTTCTGTGTTGTTGGATATAGAACTGTTCTCGACATAAACAGTAACTCCCGGTATCGGCAGTCCGTCTTTGGCGTCCAGTACTTTTCCTTTAATAGTCCTTTCCTGCGCATACCCCGAGAGGGCAAGTAGGAAACTCAGCATGTAAAATAAATTCTTCATTGGTTTGTTTTTGGATTGTGTTAAATTATAGTGTGTTGTTTAATGCTTTTTCGATACGTTGAATGAGGTCGAAATAATGGTTTTTCGTTTCCTGATTGCCAATGTTTCTCTTTGTTTTCAATAATTGCAAAATCTGATTTAATTCGCCTTTTTTATCAGATGTAACTTCAGAAACTCTTTTCAGAGCCGACTGATTAATATTACGTGCCATTTTAGATTCCTCTAAATAATCACATAAATGAGGCATGCTTAATGTTTCTTCTAACTGAATAATTTTTTTAGTATCTGTTTTTTCAAAAAGTTTGTTGGTAGAAACAATTAAAACATCTACATAGTTTTTCTGTGTCATACGCTCCATAATCGTAAGTGATTTGTTTTGGATCGTAGGAGCAAAAATGCTTTGGTGTACTGTTTTGAATAATTGTGTTACCGTGAATACATTTTCTTTTACCTCGTTACGCTGATACAGTTCGTTTTCTGTCATTCGCAATAAACGATCGTCACTTAACAGATTGTATAAAACTCCATATTGTAATTCTCTTGCCAATGTATAAGGCGTGTATTCGTAAGGCCCAAGAGGTGAATCTTTCAACGGATTTGTTTTATCCAAAATCGGGTTAAAAAACAGCCATTCCGGAAGTTTAATACTATTGTTTAATAAGTAAGAAACCGCTCTTTTCTGGATCGCAGCCGGAACCGCTACATAACTTTGTTTGTTATCACCATGAACTGTAGTATTCAAATAAATACCACCAACATTGGTTAATACATGATAGTTGTACAAATTCCATTGGCCAATTGCACCAATATATAGTTTACCCGTTTGGTAATAAGATTCATCCTTATCATACGTCCATTCCAGGATTTTTCCAACAACTCTTTTTAAGTTTTTAAGTCCGTATTCGCTGGCTTTCATAGCGTCATCACCCAAATCTTCAGATTGTGAACGAGGATCTATTGTACTGTCACCGTCTTGTTGTTCTCCGTAGAAATAAACAGGATCATTTTGGTGTTTCGAGATCAGGGCGTTCAACGCATTGTGTTCTTCTGTTTGATCTGCATACCATCTGTAACCCCATTCGATAGCATATTTATCGTATTCACCAATTTTTGGCGTGATAGCTTCTACATTATCTTCCGGTTGAGCGATATAATTGTAACGTGCATAATCCATGATCGAAGGAGCAGTTCCTCCCATTTTTGCTGTAAAAGCTGGTGATCTTAATGATTCTACCGGATAAGCAAATGAAGCACCCATATTGTGTTTCAAGCCAAAAGTGTGTCCAACCTCATGAGACGATACAAAACGAATTGCTTCTCCCATGTGTTCATCGCTAAATTTGTTGCCTCTTGCTTTTGGGTCAATTGCTCCGGTCTGAATGCGCATCCAGCTTTGTAATGAAGTCATTACATTGTGCCACCAGATAATATCAGATTCAATAATTTCACCGCTTCTTGGGTCTACAACCGCAGGTCCCATAGCATTTGATTTTGGCGAAGCCACATAAGTAATCACGGAGTAGCGTACATCATCAATATCAAAATCTGTATCTTCTTCTGTAGGTTCTTTTGCGATAACGGCATTTTTAAAACCTGCTTTTTCAAAAGCGGCCTGCCAGTCGCGAACTCCTTCTATAATATAAGAGCGCCATTGTTTTGGTGTCGATGGATCGATATAATAAACAATAGGCTTTTTAGGTTCTACCAATTCGCCTTTTTTGTATCTTTCGATATCTTCTTTTTTAGGCTCTAATCTCCAGCGCGTAATCAGTTCTTTTTCGAGCATGGCATGTTGATTATCACTAAAATACCAGTGTTTCTCAGAGAAATACCCAACACGTTTGTCGGCAAAACGAGCCTGCATAGGTACTTTATCCAATAAAATAATATTAGAAGTAACACCAATTGTAACCGAAAGGGCAGGACCGCCTTCAGCAACAGAAGTAGTCAGTTGCGATTTTACGACAATATTTTTAGGAAACGTTTTCACATTTTCTATATACGAAAGTTCAGATTTTACAGATCCTCCAAAACCAATATTGCTTAACACATCATTAAAACTTTTTTGTTTTCCGTCGAAAACCTTATTGGCTTTGATTACTACTGATGTCGAATCATTGTTTTTGGTTTCGATATCAAAAACTTCGATAATCGATTCTGAGAAATTGCTGTTGACAGATTGTGTAATAGCATCTCCAACCGGCGATGAAACTTTAGGTACAGATGATTTTACCCAAACTTTTTTGGCAACAAGATCTTTATGAAACGTGATGATTTTATTCTCGTAATTCATTCCTTTATTTAAACCTGCATCATTAACAGGTAAAGGAACATTTGAAATTTTATTGACAACCAAAAACTCTCTTTGAAACAATGAATCATTGATCTCCAGGTAAAGGTCTGTTTTTACCTGAATGGTATTGAACAATCCTTTTTTGAAAGTCCCTTTTTTGATAAGGTCATCATATTTTTGTCCTTTCGAATTTTTTAATGAATCCTTAACTTGTTCTGTTTTGTCTTCTTTATTCTTTTTATTCTTTTTTTGAGCCATCATAGTACTAGTATTCAGTACCAATACCACCAAAGCGATATTTTTTAGACTTCTCAACAATGCCTTTTCTCTCATAGAAAGTTAAGTTTAGGTTAATTTTTGGCTAAAAATATTGCATGAATTACGTTAAAAAAAGCAAAATGGAGTGAGTGGCTTTTTTTCGGGAGTGAATGTTTTTTTTTATCCAATTAAAGGTAAAATGCAAGTAAAATCGCCATCTTTTTTGAAGGCTTTAAAATCGTCCTTACCGTAGTAATTATAAATACTTTGTAAGTATTTGTGACCAAACTTAGATTCTTTCCCGAAGTTTTGCTTTTCGTTTAAATTATTGGTAATAATTACAACGTTTTCGTTAATGCTAATTGTTATTTTTAATGGAGTTTCTTCAGAAGCAATATTATGTTTGATCGCATTTTCAACCGCAATCTGAAAAGCCAGATAAGGCACTTTTTTTGCCAGAAAGCTTTCATCTTCAATAGTGATCGTAAAGACGAATTCTCCAGTAAAACGGGTTTGCTGCAAAAAGATGTATTTTTCGATAAAAAGCAATTCTTCCTGAACCGTAACAATATTGTTAACAGGAGGATTTATAAGATACCTGTAAATTTTAGAAAGGTTTAATGTAAATTTCCGCGCCACGCCGGTATTATTTTCAATCAGCATATACAGCGAATTCAGCGAATTGAATAAAAAATGCGGATTAATCTGCTCCTTCAATTGCTGTAGCTGAATCAGGGCTTTCTCTTTATTAATCATTTCGTTTTCCAAGAGAAGCTTGTTTTTTTCCTGAGACAGGATTTCTTTCTCCTGAAAAGTTCTTCGGGTGAAAATGTTAAACAAATAAAAGAAGACAATTAATATAGCAGTGGTAATAATATAAATGAGATACGCATATTTTTTAACCGCATTTACATCTTCATTAGCAATTTCTCTCGGAAAGTTTACCGCGATATACCAATGTGTTCCTTTTACATTCAGACGTTTGGTATATCGTACAATATCCAAAAGCAAATATTCCGAAGGCGCAATTCGTTTGCTGAATCCTTCTTTTTTAGCAAAAGTAGTATCCTGAGGTGCTATATTGGTAAGCTTAAAAATATTCTTTTTGAGTAATTTTATTTCAGGATGATAAATGATCGTTCCCTTTTTATCGAAAACAAAAGCATAATTGGGCGCTTTCTGGTCAATAGTCGAGAAATAAGACTGAAGAGACTGCAGATCTATATCATAGCCGTATCGAACCACAGTACCATTCGCAGCGATGTATTTATAATAAATACGCCAAAAAAAGTTTTCAGAATCGTCAACAATAGAATTAGATTGTTTTAAGTCTTTGTTTTTAGTACCAAAATCCTTTATAGAAGTTTTTAAAGCAGGGCTGTTTTTGGAACTTGTAAATTCGATTTGTTTGTCATTAATCTCAAACCAGTTGTTTTTGACAAGACTATCATTGGCATGAATAGTACTTAAAACTTTTAGATTATCAGATAAGTTTTTAGCATTGCTGATATCAACAATTCGTTTTAGTTCGTTTTTGGTCTCTAAAAAGCGGGTTAATTCCTGCGCAATGACTTCCTGTTTTTTTACAAAGCTTCGCTGTGAACTTTCGGCATTTGATTTTTCGGTAACCTCGGTCATTAAACCACTCAGTATATAAATAGAAAGCAGCGTAAGAACAATGAAAATGATTCCTAAAATGAAGAAGTTCCTGCCGGAAAAGGTATTTTTTAATGTAAATTTCAAAGTGTAATAAAAAAAAAATTAAGGAGCATTGAAGTCCTTAATTGTAATAGGGTAATAAATTTTTTGGTGTGCAAATATAAAACTTTTTGACTGATACACTTTGAGTTATGAAATCTTAACACATATTTCGGGTAGTCGTTTAGTAAAAATCTTGTTAAGAGAGAAAAGAGGTTGAAATTGTTTCAAGTTTCAGGTTTCAGGTTTGAAAAGTGAATGGAAGTACTTTACCATTTTACCGCAAAGGGCGCAAGATTTTTTACTAAGCAAGGTTTTATAAAAACGCATCCCGAAGCCTCGGGACGCAAAGCTTTGTGTTTAAACTTTGTATTTGCTAATGTTTGTAAACTTAATTTTTAAGTTGCAATGTTTTAATCTCGCAAAGACGCAGGGGCGCAAAGTTTTTTAAGCTTATGTTCTTATTTTAGAGTTAATTAAATACTATTAAAACACAGACTTTGCATCCTTGCGCCTTTGCGAGATTATTCCAGCCCAGTAAAAAAAACTTGAGCACTCGGTAGCAAAAATTGATATGCTTCGAAGATACTTTGCGAACTTTGCGTATAACTTTGCGCTCTTTGCGGTAAAATGACAAAGTATTCTCATTTCAACCCTGAAACCTGAAACAAAAAACTAAGAAATCTGTAAATGTTCCAAAGTTTTTCCCACCAAAGTTTTCACTCCAACCACTTTAAAACCTAATTTTAAATAGAGTTTTTTCGCTCCGGGATTTCCTTCCTCAACCAATAAACCTAAAGTCTGTTTGTTTTTGGTTACAAATTCTTCAATCAAAAACTGCAATAGTTGAGAACCAATTCCTTTTCCCTGATGATTTGGACTTACGGCTAAAGAATCAATATAAAACTCTCCGCTTTGCGTTTCGTTTTCGGGACTAAAATCAGGATTGAAATTAAGACGAACATAATCAACAACAGGTTTTCGCAGTTCTTGTAGTTTTCCTCCATCATAAACAGCAACTGCACCAACAATTTCGTCGTTTTCTTCGGCTACAAAACAATTCTGATAAGAGTACTGATTGTTTTCAGATTCAACAAAATGAAGCAGGAAATAGTAAGCTGTTTTTGGATCCTTTTCATCAATAAATTTATATATAATTTGTTCCATTGCTAACAATAAATATTTGGCAATAGATTCTGAATCGTCAATTGTTGCTTTTCTAATAATCATGATTTCTTATTTTAAGAGTACAAAATTACGGTAAGTTTTAAATATTAATCCTTTTCATTAAAATAATGCGAAAAATAGTGTTGATTTTTGGATTTTAGATAAAAATAAGAAAATCTAAAGGATTCGTTTTGTTAATATAAATCACTTAAAATCAAAAAGTTATTTATTTTTAAGAGTAGAAAGATGAGCAAATAATGGTATAAAAAGAACAAGACTGAAAATGTTCTTGCCGGACGAAATTATTTTTAATAAAACGATAAAAACGTATGAAAAAAGCTACTTTTTTTAAGTCGATTGTTGATAACTGTTTTTTTTGAAATGGATATCGACTTCCTTTTTTATGTTGATAACTCTATTTAGATTTATTTTAAATAGCTGATGTTTTGGGTGTTACGGAATATTTTAAGGCTGTTGATAAAATGTAAATTTCTGATCGATTTTAAGAGGCTTTCGGCTGTTGATAATTGGATGGTTTTTTAACATCAAAAGGTGGTTTAAAGAAGAACTGTGGGTTAATTTTGTATTTATAGAAATATCGTTTAAACTCCCCCAATAAACGAATCATTTTTATTTTAAATAAGTCACCATTTAATACTATACATATGTCTATTTTCGATAAAAGAATCAACTATAAACCTTTTGAATATCCAGAAGTGTTACAATTTACTGAAGCCATCAATAAAGCGTATTGGGTGCATACCGAAGTCGATTTTACTGCTGATACTCAGGATTTTCATTCGCTTTTGAATGCCGCCGAAAAAACAGCCATCAAAAATAGTTTATTGGCCATTGCACAAATAGAAGTAGCCGTAAAAAGTTTTTGGGGTAATATTTATGAGCATTTCCCAAAACCGGAATTCAACGGATTAGGAAGTACTTTTGCTGAATGTGAGTTCAGGCATTCTGAGGCATATTCGCGCCTTTTGGAGGTTTTAGGATATAATGATGAATTCGAAAAACTTATGGAGATTCCGGTGATCCGCAAACGTGTAGATTATCTTTCGAATGTATTAAAAGATACAAAATCGCAAGACAATAAAAAGTACGTGGTTTCGCTGATATTATTCAGTATTCTAATCGAAAATGTATCACTTTTCAGCCAGTTTGCGATTTTATTGTCGTTTACAAGATTTAAAGGATATATGAAAAATGTGAGCAATATTATCGCATGGACTTCTATAGACGAACAAATTCATGCCAATGGCGGAATTTATATTGTAAACAAAATACGCGAAGAATTCCCGGATTATTTTGATGAGGAAACTTTAACGCTTATCAGGGAAACGGTTAAGGATTCTATCAACGTTGAAGCCGATATATTAGACTGGATTTTTGAAGATGGTGAAATCGAAACAATCAAAAAAGCAGATTTGGTAAACTTCATGAAATTCAGATTAGACGAAAGTCTGACTCAGATCAATATTCCAACCATATTTAATGTTCCTGCAGAAGATTATAAAGCAATGGCATGGTTCGAGGAAGAAGTTTTTGCCAACAGCCTTGATGATTTCTTTGCGAAAAGACCGGTAGAATATACCAAACACGACAAAAGTATTACGGCAAACGACCTTTTCTAAAACAGCAAATTACAATTATGAATACAATAGATACAATTTCAGGAAACAGCGCTCCGCTAAGCGAAGCAGACAATAAAATGTGGTGGAAAAACTCTGAAAGTGAGCAAATTTTAAATCGTGGATATCTTTTAAAAGGTGAAACCGTAGAAGGGGCAATTGACAGAATTTGTACCGCTGCTGCAAAAAGATTGTACAAACCTGAGTTAAAAGAGTCTTTTGTAGAAATGATCGAACGCGGCTGGATGAGTATCAGCTCGCCAGTTTGGGCCAATATGGGAACAGAACGCGGTTTGCCAATTTCTTGTTTTAATGTTCACGTTCCAGATGAAATCGAAGGAATTACACATAAATTGGGTGAAGTAATCATGCAGACCAAAATTGGCGGAGGAACTTCAGGCTATTTTGGAGAATTGCGCGAAAGAGGAAGTGCCGTAACCGATAACGGAAAGAGTAGTGGAGCGGTAAGTTTCATGAAACTTTTTGATACGACGATGGATACGATTTCGCAAGGTGGCGTTCGTAGAGGGGCTTTTGCAGCTTATTTAGACGTAGATCACCCGGATATCGAAGAATTTTTGAAGATAAAAAGCATCGGAAATCCAATCCAGAACTTGTTTACCGGAATTTGTGTACCGGATTACTGGATGCAGGAAATGATTGATGGTGATGCAGATAAAAGACAAGTTTGGGCTAAAGTTCTGGAAAGCCGTCAGCAAAAAGGATTGCCTTATATCTTTTTTAGTGACAATGTAAACAAAAACAAGCCACAAGTTTATAAAGACAAAAACCTGCGTATCAACGCAAGTAATTTATGCAGCGAAATCATGTTGCCATCGAGCTTTGATGAATCGTTTATTTGCTGCCTTTCGTCAATGAACCTGGAACTTTACGAAGAATGGAAAGATACTGAAGCAGTAAAACTGGCGATCTTTTTCCTTGATGCGGTTTTACAGGAATTCATCGAAAAAACAGAAGGGAATTATTATCTGGCAGCAGCGAATCGTTTTGCAAAAAGACACCGCGCACTAGGATTAGGGGTTTTAGGATGGCATTCGTATTTGCAAAAAAATATGATTCCGTTTGAAGGTCTTGAAGCCAAAATGAAAACCACAGAAATTTTCAAACATATCAGTGATAAAGCCGATAAGGCAACTCAGGATTTGGCCAGAATTTATGGCGAACCGGAGTTATTAAAAGGATACGGAAGACGTAATACCACAACAATGGCAATTGCGCCAACGACTTCATCATCGGCTATTTTAGGGCAAACTTCACCGGGAATTGAACCCTTTAGCAGTAATTACTATAAAGCAGGTTTGAGTAAAGGTAATTTTATGCGTAAAAATAAATACCTAAAAACCTTATTAGAAGAAAAAGGCCTTGATAACGAAGAAGTCTGGAGAGAAATCATGCTAAATGGCGGAAGCGTTCAGCACATGAGTCAGTTGAGTCAATTAGAGAAAGATGTCTTTAAAACCTTTAAAGAAATCAGTCAGTTAGAGATTGTGCAACAAGCTTCAATCCGTCAGAAATATGTAGATCAGGGACAAAGTATCAACTTAAATATCCCATCGGATTTACCAATTAAGGATGTAAACCGTTTGCTTATCGAAGCATGGCAATTAGGAATCAAGAGTTTGTATTACCAACGCAGCCAAAGTGTATCTAAAGAATTGGTTACGAGTTTGGTGACTTGTAGTAGTTGCGAATCATAAAAAGTAAAGGCTGTCTAATTTTGACAGCCTTTTCGTTTTTTTTTGGCCCGCGGATTATTCGGGTTTAGCGGGTTTTCGCTGGTTTTTTTGGGTTTGGGGATCTTTGTCAAAGTTAGTCAGCGCATTTTTGTCATCTCGACGGAGGAGAGATCACACTAGAAATGCCACAAAGAAAATCACCACAAAGTTTGTCATCCCGATCCCGAAGCTTCGGGAGAGGGATCTCCGCGAGAAATTCGACAAAGAATGTTAACACAATCTTGTAACCACAATCTTGTCATCTCGACGGAGGAGAGATCACACTAGAAATGCCACAAAGAAAATCACCACAAAGTTTGTCATCCCGAGGAACGAGGGATCTCCGCAAGAAACTAACACAAAGTTTTGCTTGGATTGTCGAGCTACTTGTGGAGATCCCTCGTTCCTCGGGATGACAAAAAAACGGGCTACTTTCTTGACTTAAAAAACATCGTTGCTTCGTTCAACGCAATGACAAGTAAGAAAAAAAAAGACTGCCCTTTTACAGACAGTCTTTCTCAAAATAAAAAAAACAAAAACTAATGACCTTTACTATTTTCAAAGCCCAAAAGAGTAATCGTATAAGGTGTATTCGAAACCTTTATTTTCTTTTCAATTTTCATATTAGACAAATTCAATTGCAATAATTCTCCGGTTGATGGAGAAGTGATGTACGCAAAATTCTCTGTTAACTGAATTTGTGGTTTCGAGGCTGCATCGCTTGCTGTTTCCGGAATTACTTTTCCTTCTTTTTCAACTTGCAAACTGGTCAGGTTGAATAATTTGAATTCGCCTGAAAACAGCAGAATCCCTAATTTACTGGTATTGTAGCTTACTTTACATTGCATAATACTAGTGCTTTGCAAAATTGGTTTGATCGTTCCGGATGTAACATCAATTAAATAAGCACCTTTTGCGGCGGTATATCCTATAAATTTTCCTTTGGCTTTCGTTTCTAAAATGGTTCCAAACCAGGCACTTCCAAAGTCTTCCGGAAGCGCAATTAATTTTTGTTTTCCTGAACTTTCTACTACAAGCACGCCGTTTGCTGAACCAAAAACCGCGTAAGTTCCGTCAGAAGCATTTCCGTGGATTCCTTTTGTTGCAATAGTAGATTCAAAAAGCGTTTTACCTGTATTGTCGATAATTTTTACTTTTTCAGGCAATGTTCCCGCAACTGAATTGTCTTTTTGGGTAATGGCGTAAGTTCCGTTTAAGAAAGTCGCCATAGCGCCATGATGCGCCAATAAACCTGCATTTATTACTTTAAATTTAGCTCCGGCTGTATTGATCTCCGATTCCTTGGCAACCGATAAAGTTCCGTCTCCGTCATTGAAAGTGAGTAATTCTCCAATTTTACTTTTAAAATGCGTTGGCAAAGGCGCTTGTCCTGTTAAGGTACCAAATTTAGGGATTCCGTCTACATCAACGTGATCACCGTGACTTTCGAATCCGCTGTCGAAAGTTTCAACCGTATTGTCTGCACGGTGAACAAGTCCCGCATAGCGACCGGATTCTGTGGTATAAAGTGATGACTTTGCAAATTTGGCATTAAAAGAAGTTATCGTAGCGTCAACCGGATTTACAAGCGTAATGGCGGTTGTTTTTTCATCAGACAATAATACTCTTAAAAATTTGTATTCAGAAAGGGTTTCTTCTGGCGTTTCGGTAGTATTGTCATCGTCATTGCTGCAAGAGACAGCAAAAGCGGATAAAGCAAATAAGAGAAGGAGTTTGAAATAATTGTTTTTCATGGTAAAAAGTGTTTAAATTAATTTAGGTTTTAAAAAATTTACAAATTAAAAATTAATGGTAATAGGCATTGATTTGTAGACGCTCAGATTATAAGAGGTATTTTTATAAAGTATGACCCAGTTGTATTGTCCGGATTGCCATGATTTATCTGCGGTTGTAGGGTTTCCTTCGGCATCTTTATCAGTGCCAACGACGATACTTTCACCACCCCAAACGTCATTGATTTTTTGCAGCGTCGTAATTTTTGAAGCCGCCGGAAGACCTGTATGTTCTACTTTTGAAATCACGATAACTTTTTTGAAATCAAGATTGTCAATACTTTCGGGATGGTAATTAAGGCTCTTTTTTATCAAAACAGAATATAGAATTCCGTCGCCCATAATCTGGCTTACTTGTGCATGCGCTGTGATTTTATCGTTCTTTTTGAAGATCAGTTCCGGTTCTGTCCATGTTTCCATATAATAAATAAGATCGTCATTTCGAGAAAGCATATCACGCCCAATTAACGGATCAGCAGGCATATTGGCAGGATCTGTAATGGTCATTTCTTCTTTGATTTCGAGTTGCGACCCGTTTTCATCCAGAACGATAAACGAGAAATCGAATTTACCTTCGGGAGCATCGGCAGGGATATTAAAATGCTTGTGTACATTGGTGTTTTTAGCTCCTTTATATTCTATAAATGACAATTCGAACTTCCAGTCTTTAGTATAAGTTTCACCTTTTTTAGGAAGGATTTTGATTTGTACATCGGCAATTTTATCACCGGCAATTACATCAGCGTTGAAATGGAAATCGCGGCCAATTAAGGCGCGTTTGTTATTCGCAGTTCCAATCTCAACATTCGTGGCTGTTGGTTTAGAAACTTCGTTATTATCGTCGTTATCACAGGCTGTAAATACAGCGGCGACAACAAAAAACAGCAGCAATAATTTTGCTTTTTTCATAAGGAATTGGGGTTTGTTAATTGAATTCATATTAAATTGATTTATGTATTAAAAAGGGAATTTTCACAGATAGAATAATATTTCGGCTTGCTTCAGGAAGTTCAATCAGCCTGTAAAAACTGGTATGATTTAGGTATTTTGCATTGAATAAATTCTGAACCTGAAGGCTAATGATAAAATCCTGTTGTCCCGCTTTTGCTTTGGTTCCCATTGTGAGATTGAATACGTTGCTGCTAGCCGTTTTTCTTTCGGGAGGAACAATCTGATTTTGTTGTGCGGTATAGCGATAATCAAGCGAGAAATAAGTGTCATTTAAGCCTTTAATTTCGGGATTATATGTCAGTCCAAACAAAACCGAAGCAGGCGGAGAGAAGGGAAGTGTATAGCCTTTTTTGCTCCCTGATAATTGTTCTGAATACAGATATTCAGCCAAAATCTCGCCGCTTAAATTTTTCAGGAATTGGTAACGTGTTTGCAATTCTCCGCCATAACGCATGACTTTACTTTGCTTATATTCAAATACCTGATTTCCGGCTCCGTAATAAATATCATGCTGTGAAGTAGGATTCAGGTAAATGTAATTGGGGAAATAATTGAAAAACGGACTCAGCTGCACCGACCATTTGTTTTGCTGCCAATCGATACCAAGATCTAATTGATACGAACGTTCTGCCGATAAATTGGGATCTCCTTTTTCAAACCTGAAATAATGATAATTCACCCCGTTTGAGGCCAGTTCTTTGGCAATGGGCATTCTAAAACTTGTTCCCAGATTAGCTTTAAGCGATAATTGTCCCGGAGTATAATTAACACCCGCTGACCAGTTGAAACTGTTGAATGTTCTTGTCAGGTTTTCTGAACGTTTTAAATACTCAGAACGAGTCTCGCCATTTTCTGTAATTTCGCTTTGAAACCAATCTGTATATTGTTTCATTTCGATTCGCCCATAATCCAGACGTACTGCGCCATGAAGCAGCCATAAATCATTGAGCTGATATTTATCGTAAACAAATAATCCGGCATTCGATTGTTTGAAAGCGGGAATCAGGAAACTCCAGCCATTAATTGTATTTTGCTGCTGTTCGCCGTTTATACCCATTGTAATTTGATGTTTTTGTATCGAAAACTCATCTTTAATAGCTACAGAAAAAACTTCCTTATCATATTGCCTTTCGAGATCTTTTGGCGCATACATATCTTCAGGATAAAGCGGTGGCATATAGCCATGATTGACATAATGACTCCATTCGCGACGGAAATTTTGCTGAAAACCCAATTGTGTTTCCAGTTTATGAGTTCCTATTGAAAATGAAGTGGTATTACTCATTTTAGTATGCGTCACTTCCTGATAAGGCATTAGAATATCACGGCTCGATTTGTCATGAAGGTCGGTGTCAACATTTCTTGGTTCTAGTCCGTGGGCATTGGCAAAAAAGCCGCTTTTGGTGTAAATATTACTTATATAGAAAACCGATTTAAATCGATCAGTAACGTAACCAACACTTCCGTGTAAATCGATTTCTTTTCCTGCGGTATTACGCAAATGATTTTTGTACAACGGCACGGCATAGTTGTACACATGTACGGTATCAGTAGGAACGCGGTAATCGCCATATTCCATCGCGGTGATTCGGGTATCGAAAAACCATTTTTCATTGCGGCCAAATAAATTAAACGATCCTCCAAATTGTTCGTTGTTGCTTTTTCCTGTAAAATCAGCGATTCCGCCCAAAACATTTTTAGAAGGAAAGGGGACAGGTTTTATATTAATAGCGCTGCCAATAGCATCAGATCCGTATAGGAATGAAGATGGCCCTTTGATAATTTCAACCCGATTTACGGCATATTGATCGATTTCTAAACCATGATCAGCGCCCCATTGCTGGCCTTCGTGTTTGATACCATTTTCTACCACAATCACCTGATTAAAACTCATTCCGCGAATCAGGGGTTTTGAACCTCCTGAACCAATAGAAATGGTTTTAACACCCGGAAGTCTTTGCAGCGATTGCATCAGGCTTCCGCCGAGATTGCGCTGAATAAAACTGCTGTTAACGGTTTCGATATTCAGAGATTCTGTCTTTTTTCGGCGTGCTTCATAGCTATCTGTAATCACAACTTCTTGTAATTGTTTTGCTTCGGGTTTTAAGAAAATAGGAGGCAGGGCATTTGAATTTTTCTCCAACGAAAGTTTTACTTCATAAAGCGAATAACCGGAATAACTCACTGTTAATCTGTTAGAATTTTTAGGGATTTGAGGAAAGAAAAAATGCCCTTGTTGATCTGTAAGCATACTTATAGCAGAAGGATAAAGGGTAACGATAGCGCCATCCAACGGTTTATGGCCGTCGGAAAATACGCTGCCGGATACAAGAACAGATTGCGCTGCAGCTTTTGTAACTATAGCAAAACAGCAAAGCAGCAGGAAAAAAGTCCGTAATCGATTCGGTTTATTTTCGTTCATCAATTCATTATAAAATTTTAATACTTAAGCCTTTAATGGTCTGCCAGCCTTCTTTATCGGTCAGGCGGATCATAAAATGATAATCGCCCGGATCAATATCGGTTGGGATCGTGATTTCCTGCACAGCTTCGTAATTTTTTTGTCCATCTGGAATTGTAACTGAATTGATGTACAACATAGGATTCACAGGCTTTTTGATAGGATCTGCAAGACAATTATTAACTTCGGTACTGTGCGTGTGATGGTCAAAATTGTGATGAATGTCGAGACTGTATGATCCCAAAGCAGCATTGTCTGTAAATTTTGCCCTAAAAGTAATTTTTTGTCCGCGGGTGATTTCGCTGCATTGTATCGGGAATGCATTCGAAGCCGAATTATCGATTACAGGATATTCGGTATCAATTTCGTTGTTGTCGCTGCTGCATGACGACAGAGCAAAAACACTTAGTAAAGCGACGACAAGAATTTTAGTTGGCTTCATTTTGTTGATTTTAAAAGGATTCATATGTAAAAAATTGAGTTACAAAAAAGCAGTCTAATGCGCAGAAAATCGCAGGAAATGGCACTTTACGGCATAACAAGACGACGCAAAAATTTTAGATTTTAGATTTTAGACTTTAGATTTTTAGATTGTGGAATGTGAAATGTAAAAAGCAGGCGTGCGAAGTGCTGATTCAATTAGATTATTGAATTTAATGTGGTAGAAAATAATGGCCATACTATTCTTTTCGATCTGATTATAGACAATTTAGTTTTATTCCCCGAAAGGGAAAATTTTACATATCCAAATAGTAAAACGTGTTTCTAAGCAAGTTGTTGCAAGAAAAAACTAATAGTAATGATTAAGAAAAGTGAATTGCTTTTCGAACTTAAATTAGATTCTAAAACATACAAACGCACATCAATTCATAAAAATGAAATGATTACTTTTTATAGTTCTAGACAATAGGAGGTGCCCTTAATGAGAATAAAGAGCCTTTGAAAAATGGAGAATATGATTTTGAATAAAAATGTACAAAATGGATTATTGTACTGTTTTTATAAAATTGAAAGGTTACAAATGAGAAAGTACCAACAGGGCTAAATTTAAAATGACAAATAGCACATTCTTCGTTTGAATGGTCGTGTACTTTAAATTCGGTTTTAGAAGAATAATTGTAATGCTGAATGCATTTATGCGCCGCATTATGATTCTGTATGTGTTCATACGAATGTATTGCCGGAAATAGTATAGCAAATACTACTATTAGCGGCATAAAAAGATTTAATATTTTAAAATTCTTTTTCATTCAGATGAATCGATATTGATAATGCAATATTGTTGCAAATATAAAATTCTTATTTATAAATGCAACATTGTTTCATTAAAAAAGTAGTAAATAGTTAGAATAAAGAATATAGAGTAAAGAATACAGAATTAATAATTAATAATTAATATTGATTTTTAACATCAAAACTTAGACTTCAATCTGCTTAGTGTTTCCTGCGAAACGTTGATGTACGACGCCACAATTTTATTTGGTAAACGTTTTACAATCGTCGGATTTATTTTTAGTAAAAGCTGGTATCGTTCGAGAGCATCCATGGTGGTAAAAGACATCAATCTGTTGGTATTATTGACATAAGCTCTTTCTAAATAGCGACAATAAAATTGCATCCATTCCGGGATGGTTTGAAGTAAGTGATTAAAATCTTCATGAGTAATATACAATAGTTCCGATTTTTCGATCACTTGTATATATTCTGCCGAAGGGGCTTTGGTAATAAAACTTACTAACGCCGTAGCAATTTGGTTTTCGAAAGCAATATATCGGGTTACATCTTTTCCTTCTTCATTGATATAATAGATTCTCAGGCAGCCTTTGCCCACAAAATAAGTATTCTGACTGGTTTGTCCCGCTGAAACCAATAGCTCATTTTTATCGTGTTTTAGGGGCTTAAAATAAGATAAAATCGTATTGAGGCTTTCATCAGAAACCTCAATACGATTTTTTATATAATCACCAAGTTGCTCGTATATCATTTGTTACTTATAATCTCTCACAAATTTGCGGTAATAAATAATATCCTCAATAGACAATACTACCAAATCGTGTTCTTCTGCAAAGCTAATGATTTTGTCAAGTTTGGCCATACTGCCATCTTCATTCATTAACTCACACAAAACAGCCTCTGGTTGTAAACCTGCTAATTTCATTAAATCTACACTGCCTTCTGTATGTCCGTTTCGTTCGAGAACTCCGTTGTTTTTGGCACGTAAAGGGAAAATATGTCCGGGTCTGGCTAAGTCTGAGGCTTTTGCATTTACAGCACTTGCCGCTTTAATAGTGGTAATGCGATCTACTGCCGAAACTCCGGTTGTCACGCCTTCTTTGGCTTCGATAGTTATGGTAAACGGAGTCTGAAAACTGCTTGTGTTTTCCTTAACCATATAAGGCAATTCGAGTTCATCTGCTTTTTCGTTAGACAGACAAAGGCAGACAATTCCGCTGCATTCGCGAATCATCAGAGCCATATCTTTAATGCTCATATGTTGTGCCGAAAATATCAAATCACCTTCATTTTCGCGGTCTTCATCATCGGTTAATAAAATTCCTTTTCCGTTTTGCAGATGTTGTAGCGCGTTTTCTACACGTTGTACGCTTGTTAAACCAAATTTTTCTAAAGGATATGGTAGTGTGCCGATCATTTTGTTTTGGATATTTTAAATTAATGAGCAGCAAATCTAGAATTGTTTAAGATGCAAAAGTTTGATGTAGGTCAATAAAATGAGCTATTCTAGTTGGTTATGAATTTTAACCACAAATTAAGCAAATTTTCGCAAATTATTTTTTTATGATTGCGCATAGACATTAGACTTTAGTATTGTTTTTATTTTTTTTAAGATTAAAGATTGTAAAAAGAAATTTGCGGAAATTTGTGTAATTTGTGGTTAACTATTTTTAGCATTACAAAAGAAATTTGTGGCAAAAAACTCTTAAATTAATTCTAAAAGTCTTTTAGTATCGATTACTTCTGCGAATTCGTTGTGCAAACTTGCCAGGGATATTTGATGTACTAATTCCGAATCGTATTTTTCGCCGTTGATGCCAATTCGGTCGAAGGTTGCTGTCGCGTCAGAAATTAAGTAGACATCATAACCAAAATTTCCCGCCATTCTTGCCGTTGTCGAGACGCAATGATTCGTTGTTAAGCCCACAATAACAAGTGTTTTGATATTGAGATTGTCTAATCTTTCTTTTAAATCAGTTCCTGTAAAAGCGCTGTTGACATTTTTTGTAATCACAGGTTCTCCGGTAATAGGTTTTACTTCGTCTTTGATTTCGAATCCCGGATGCGAAGCGTGCAGTTTTGAATCCGGATGCAGAGAACTATGCACAATATGAAAAATGGGCAATTTTAATGTTCTCCATTGCCCGAGAATCTGAGCCATTTTGGTTTCGGCATCTTTATTATTTCGGTTTCCGCCCCAATGGTTTTCTTCATTAAAACCCTTCTGAACATCAATTAAAATCAGGGCTGTATTTTGGTCTCTAAGTTTCATCTTTTTATAAATTAGATTGTTATAGGCAAATTTACCTTTCTATTAAAGATCAAAAAAGGACAAACGATAGTCGTTTTAAGACCAGCAGTTTTTGATTTCAGTAGGTAAGGCGTCAAGATAACTTTCGAGAATAACCCTTAATTGTTTGGAGGTTTTATAACCGCATAAATGGGCAATATGTTCTATTTTATAATCAGAATTAAGGAGTAAACTTTTAGCCTTTTCGATCCGTAGTTTGGTTCGATATTCTGCGATGGTGATTCCGGTTTGTTTTTTGAAAATTCGTGTCAGGTTTCTGGGGCCAATGTGAATCAATTCGGCTAAAAAATCGATTGTAGACGTTTTTTCCAAATTCGAAATAATCCAATCCTGAATGATATGAATCTTTTCGTCGCGATGATTTCGGTTTTGCAAATACACGCTTTCCTGTTCGTCATTGCCATGCCTTCTTTTATAGACTACCAATTCTTTTGCAATCGTAGCTGCGGTTTCTTTGCCATGGCGCTGTTCGATGATATGCAGCGCAAGATCAATTCCCGTTATAATTCCGGCGCTCGTATAAATAGTTCCCGATTGGGTAAACAAAGTATTATTTTGAGTTTTGGCAAGCGGAAAATCTTTTTTGAGCTTATCTACCAATTTCCAGTGTGTCGTACATTCTTTATGGTCTAAAAGTCCGGCTTTCGCCAAAAGAAAAGCGCCTGAACAAATACTGCAAATTGTAGTTTGATTAGCATTTAATTGTTGAAGCCATTCAAAAAACAAAGCGTCTTCAGCATTCAGATCGATCTGGTGCGTACTGCTTCCCGAAATAAAAACAAGATCATTTTCTTTTGGATTTGTTTTAGAAAAATGGGTTAACGATGCAAACTCTAGCCCCGAAGATGAAACTACAGAAGACTGGCTGCTAATAAATTGAAGCTCATATTGAAATCCTAAACCAATTGCTTCCTGAAAAACTTCGACAACACCGCTTAAGTCAAGAAGTGTGACTTGTTTAGGAATGTAAAAATATATGATTGTTTTTGTCATTGGCACAATCTCTTGGCTATTTCATTTTGCATAACACAAAAATAAGCCATTAATTTCATTTTAAGCTTATTTGTAGTGGATCGTTCCTTCTTTCTTAAAAAAATAAAAAAATATTTATGTAGGTAAAAGACTATTTATATGTAGATATAATACAAGTGTGTAAAAGTGAATTAAACTCAATATTATCAATGATTTAAGTGTATTAATAGCTATTTTTTAAACAAATTGATAATCTTATTGATAAAATGTTAAGTTAATCAAAGCTAATTCTTCATTCCAATTTATTTAAGCGTACATTTGAATCTAACGCGACCCAATGATGAATACTCAAAAGAATATAAAGATTTTACTTACCGATGATGATGAAGACGATAGAGATTTTTTTGCAGAAGCTCTGGAAGATCTTGATCTCGATTATCCAATCGAATTTTGTAAAAATGGTGTAGAACTTCTCGATCGTCTTTATGATACCAGTTTGGGTATTCCGGATATCATTTTCTTAGACCTGAATATGCCTATTTTATCCGGTTTTGAGACCTTACAGCAAATTCGCGAAGATGCTAAGTTTAAAGATATTCCGGTTATTGCTATTTACTCAACATCTGCAACTGCAGATGGTGTCAAAAGCACTTTCGGATTAGGTGCGAACGCTTACGTGGTAAAACCTATTGCTTTTAGTGATTTAAAGAAATTATTAAAAAAGGTGATCGAAACAGATTGGAAAGAAAAATTAGGAGATGCAAAAATTGAATCTTTCGTTATTACAGTTTAGTAAAAAAATATGCAGTTTTAATATTATGCATTGATTTATAATTACTTAAATATTTAAAAATTGAAATCATGCATAAGCAAAAGAACAATTTACCCAAGGCTACCCGCCAGGATTTTCCCATAGTTGGTATTGGTGCTTCTGCAGGAGGATTAGAGGCTTTTAGACAATTTATTGAAGCCATTCCTGCTGATTCTGAAATGGCCTACGTCATTGTGCAGCATTTGCATCCGCTGCATGACAGTATGCTTACAGAGCTGCTTTCGCGTGTTTCCAAAATTCCAATAAACGAAATTACCGATGATATTCATTTGGCTCCCAATACTATATATGTTATTCCGGAGAATAAAATGCTTACTTCTTTTGATGGTGTTTTAAAATTGAACCCAAGAGAAAAGGACACTAAAAATCAGGCAATAGATGTGTTTTTTAATTCATTGGCGGAGGTGCATCTTGACCTTGCCTATGGCGTATTGCTTTCAGGAAACGGATCTGACGGAACAATTGGTCTTAAAGCGATCAAAAAACACGGCGGAATTACTTTTGCCCAGGATATTGAAGCGGCTAACAACGAAATGCCTCAAAACGCTATTAATGCCGGAGTAGTAGATTATGTGCTATCGCCAGGTAAGATTGTACAGAAATTGATCGAACTATCAAAAGCCAGAGATCAGATTAGCGAAGAAAACGATCCCGATGACGAAGAAATATTTCAGGAAATTATCAAAATTTTACGCCATCATAGCGGTGTAGATTTTACTTATTACAAACAAACTACCATACGCAGACGCATTGCCAGAAGAATGGCTTTGAATAAAATCGTAAGTTTAAGAGATTATCTAAAAGTACTTCAGGGCGATAAACTGGCGCCAGAAGATTTGTTCAACGATTTATTGATTCCTGTGACTGAATTTTTTAGAGATACCAAGATATTTCAAATAATGAGAGAAAAAGTTTTTCCCTTATTAACCAACAGAATAACCGAAGGAAACGCCATACGTATCTGGATTGCAGGATGTTCTACAGGAGAAGAAGCCTATACTTTGGCAATTGCGCTTCATGAGTTTTTAGGCGAAAATTTGGAGGGAAAAGAAATTCAGATTTTTGCTTCGGATATTTCTGAAGTGGCGATAGCCAAAGCACGAATTGGGTTTTACAGAAAATCGCAAATGCGAAATGTTTCTGAAACCATCCTGACCAAATATTTTACCGCCAATACAAACGGTTACAAAATTAAAAGTCAAATTAGGGATTTATGCATTTTTGCAGTACATAATTTTCTAACTGATCCGCCTTTTGCCAAAATGGATCTGATTACGTGTCGAAATGTATTCATTTACATGGATTCGTTTTTGCAGAAAAAATCGCTGGCTACTTTTCATTACGCCTTAAAAGAAAACGGATTTTTACTTTTAGGAAAATCAGAAACTGCTGTTCCTGCCGCTGAACTTTTTCAGCCATTCGAGAAAGCGGGAAAAATTTATACCCGTAAACAGGTTTCAGGCCGATTGGTACATTCCGGTATGGGAGGCAATGATAAATTGAAAACCTTAAAAGCCGATATTCAACGAAAAGAAATCGTCAAAGAAGACTTTAGAAAAAGCGCCGAAGCACTCTTGATTTCTAAATATACTCCTGCCAGTGTTATTGTAAACGAGCAAATGGACATTGTACATATAAATGCTTCTATATCCGAATTTATTGAACTTTCGACAGGAAAACCTACGTTTAATTTGCTAAAAATGACCAAGGAAGGTTTGGCATTTGAACTACGAAATACCTGGCATAAAGCCAAAGAAACGGGAGCTTTGGTCAAAAAAGAAGGAATTCAGGTTAAAAATAAAGGCACTATTAGCGAAGTTTCTATTGAAATTCATCCCTTAGAAGATACTTCAGAACCTTACTTTTTGGTTTTGTTTTATAAAACCGTTGTTCGAAAAGAAGATGTAATTTCGAATCAGATTACGGCAGAAGAACTACGCGAAAATACTAATTTGAGAAGGATTGCGCAACTCGAGAAAGAACTGGCCAAAATTCATGACGATGTAAACGCCATTAGCGAAGAGCAGGAAGCATCTAACGAAGAACTGCAAAGCGCCAATGAGGAATTATTGAGTGGGAGCGAGGAACTGCAAAGTCTGAATGAAGAACTGGAAACCTCAAAAGAAGAATTGCAATCCAGTAACGAAGAGCTTTTGCAGATTAATCAGGAACTCCTGAACAAACAACAGCAAATAAATATATCTAAAAATTATACTGAGGCCATTGTAGCGACTCTTAGAGAACCTATTGTAGTGCTGGACACCAATTTAAGGATAAAAAATATCAACAGGGCATTTTCTAAAAAATACAATATTACCAAGGAAGAAGCCACCGGAAAACTAATTTACGAAATACAAAATCATCTTTTTGATAATATCCCGATGCGTGCCATGCTCGAAAAAGTATTGCCCGAAAAAACGCAGCTTGATGATTATCAGATCTCAGTAAATTTATTGCCTTACGGCGAAAGTGTCATGCTTTTAAATGCCAGACAAGTAACCAATGAAACCAGTAAAGAACAATTGATTTTACTGGCAATTGAAGATATTACCGAACGCAGAATTATCGAAAAAAGACTGCAGGTATTATCAAGTGGTTTTGAAGCAAAAGTAGAGGAACGCACTACCGATTTGCTTACAGCGAATCAAGAACTCGAAAGTTCTGTTAAGAATTTGCACGGCGCTAATGTGCAGCTGCAGGAATATGCCTATGTGGCCAGTCATGATTTGCAGGAACCTTTGCGTAAAATATTGATGTTCATAAGCCGATTGCTGGAAATGAATGAAGATTTTTCTGCTGAAGCTCTTACTCTAGTCGAAAAAATCAGCAAATCTTCGATAAGAATGAATACGCTCATTAAAGATTTACTGGCTTATTCTTATCTTAACAACCCTGACAGACTGTTTGCAGTAACAGATCTAAATGTTATTATAGCTGATATTCTGGTTGATTTTGAGTTAATGATTGAAGAACGCGATCTTGAGATAAAAGTAGGTGAATTGCCTGTTATCAATGCGATTCCGTTACAGATGAACCAGCTTTTTTATAATTTAATAAGCAATGCTCTTAAGTTCTATAAAAACGACGGTTCAAGCTCTAAAGTCGAAATCAATTCGCATAAAATGACTGCCAGTGAGATTAAAAAATTTCCAACCTTGGATCCCACTTTAACCTACTGCGAAATCATCATAAAAGACAACGGCATAGGTTTTAACAAACAATACGAGAATAAAATTTTTACCATTTTCCAAAGGTTACACAACAACGAAGTTTACACCGGAACCGGAATTGGCCTCGCCATTGGCAAAAAAATCGTAGAAAACCACAAAGGCATTATTTTCTCAAAAGCCGAAGAAAATATTGGCGCTGAGTTTCATATTATTTTGCCGGTTTAAGAGTTTACAATTTATTTAATTAATGAAAAGACGATATGCTGAAAGGTAATAACAGTCATTCACTAAAACCCGTATTTATACGTATTGCTTAATCTTTCTTTATTGTTATATATTTCAAAACCCTATCGCCCGCGATATTAATATTACCAAGACACAATAGTGCATATTTGCAATTCGTGCCCGCAAAGGATATCACAATATAGTAAGAACGATAATCTAAAATCACTTTAATATTGGAACAGGCACGGATTGCAAATTATAAATTTGCGAAACCTGTTGCTCTGAAAGAGCCTCAGCAATAGCATGGTGCGAAGCACTATGAATAAAAAACGATTGTAATTTTAAGCCCTGAAAGGGCGGAAGCCTAATTTCAAAAAGCACATTTACTTTACATGATGTTCTCCTGGAAAACACCTTTTTCTTTGCCTCTTTATGCTCTATTTTCTTTTGCCCTTTCAAGGCAATTTCCACTTTTGATTTAATTCGTAGTGCGTTGCACTACGCTATTGCTTTTAGGACTTTCAGCCCATTTTTAAAAGTTTGGCACACTCATGATTGCAAATCCGCGCTATATTTACGTTTAGCATTCCTTTTTGCAGAAGCGTTATTCCTTTTATTTTTTTTCTTTAGAAAAATAAAAGATATAGTCCCGTCCCGAAGTTTCGGGATCGGGCAATGTCATTAAGTTAAGCTTTAAAAGAATAAAAATTATTGCAAATCAAATCCGCTTTTATCCGCGTTTTTACGAAGTAAATCTGTTTTATCCGTGTCAAAATTAGACGCTGATTGTACTGTCCCAAGACTTCGGGAGCTAAAGCGAAAACGCTGATAAAACGGATTTTTCTAATTGCTTTCTTGATTAACTGTTAAGTGATTTTATAGATTTCTCCTTAACTTAATGACATTGAGCTTCGGGAGCTGGATAAAGCTCCTAATAAAACCCACAAGAATTTTGTATCTTAGTTTTTAGTAACCCAATTTTGCTTTGATCGCGAACTTTTGCTGATCGAATGAAATTTATAAAATAAAATACAATGCCTTGGAATCCGGAAATCTATAATAAATTCAAAAATATTCGTTATCAGCCTTTTTATGATCTGGCCGATTTTATAAAGCCTGTAAACGGCATGAAAGCCATTGATTTAGGTTGTGGCACGGGAGAGCAAACGGCTATTTTGTCTGATAAATTCAAAGAAGCCAGTTTTCTGGGTGTAGATTCGTCGGCAGAAATGCTGGAACAATCGAAAGCTTTAGAAACAAATCGTCTGCATTTTAGAAAAGCAACTACAGAAGAAACATTAGCTTCAGGCGAAAAATGGGATTTAATTTTTAGTAATGCAGCTTTGCAATGGTCAAACGATCACGAAACGTTATTTACAGACTTAATAAAACTCGTGAACCCAAAAGGACAATTTGCAGTACAAATGCCGGTTCAGCCGGAAAATAAACTCAATGTAATTCTTAGTGATTTGGTTGATGAAGAACCTTTTAAATCGTATTTGAAAGGCTACAAAAGAGATTCCCCTGTTTTGAGTATCGACGAATATGCGCAAATTCTGTTTGATGGCGGACTCGAAGAGTTGCAGATTCAGCAAAAAGTATATCCTATCATTGCCAACGATCATGAAACGCTTTATAATTTTATATCGGGCTCGGCTTTGATCCCGTATATAGAGCGTTTGGAAGGGGAGGAGAAAGCGCTTTTTATTAAAACGTATAAAGAGAGAATTGCGGAGTATTTCCCTAAACTTCCAGCGATTTATTCGTTTAAAAGGATTTTGCTTTATGGTATTAAGAGGTAATTAGATGTCTAAATATTTTCACGTAGATTTTAAAAAGATTTGGGCAGATGTTTGCAGATGATTATTTTGAATTAAATCTGCATAATCTGTTGTAATCTGCGAAATCTGGGTGAAAAAAATCTTTTAATCTTTGGCTTTATTTAAACACATAGAAACATAGCTTTTAGGATCGTTTAAAAAGCGTTTTACTTTAAATATTACCGCATAGACCGGTCGTAAAGCTATGTGTGTAAAAATTTTTACGCAGATTTTAAAAAGATTTAGGCAGATGTTTGCAGATGATTATTTTGAATTAAATCTGCATAATCTGTTGTAATCTGCGAAATCTGGGTAAAAAAAAATCTTTTAATCTTTGGCTTTATTTAAACACATAGAGACATAGCTTTTAGGATCGTTTAAAAGGCGTTTCACTTTAAATATTACCGCATAGCTTGAGTCGAATAACTATGTGATAAAATCTAGATTTTTTTAAGCTACCTCTAATCGGAGCGCAGAATCTATGTTTCTATCTGTTTAAAAATTTTCACCCAGATTTTAAAAAGATCTAAGCTGATGTACGTAGATAATATCTAAAATTTAATCTGCTAAAATCTGAGAAGAATATTTAATCCTTTAAAATCTTATTTAGCCTTGTAAAAAGTAAATGCTTTATCAAAAAAAATGCCCTTTAGGCTTTTTATCGGATTAGAATTTTTCTTTCGTTTCATTAAACCAATTTTTAATGTAAGCCAGGACAAATTTGGATGTTGATGATGAACATCATGATTGCTAATGCCAAAACCCATTGGAAACCAATATGTATTAGTCTTGCGTTCTAAAGAAGTTCCCATATGTTCGCACCAATTTCTTACTACTGAAATAAGATTTAAAAGTAAAAGTGTAAGCAGGATAAAATGAAATGGAGGTTTAATAACAATGAACCACATTACACTAAGAGCAATAGAAAGCATAAAATAGATTTTGTTAATATGAGATATCGAAAAATTAGATAATTAGATAATGAGTAAATGAGCGATGGCACACGGATGGCACGGATTCACTTACGCCAAAATGCGGATGTGTGCGGATTTTGTTATTGTTTGATTGCTTTAAACATAGCGAACGGTTTAAACCGTTTGATGCAATCCATGACTGCAATATATACACAACACGATGCCGATATTTTATCACAATCTGTATCCCAAGGTTGAAACCTCGGGCTATGCTAGAATAAATCTTTTTCAAAGTTATAAACTTTGAAAATGATAGGGAAAAATCTAAAAATCTAAAAATCTAAAAATCTAAAATCTAAACCTTCAGCGAGGTCGGTGCATAGCCAAATTGTTTTTTAAAGGCATACGAGAAATGAGATAAATTTTCGAAACCCACTTCGTAATAAACCTCGATTGGTTTTTTCTTGTTTTCGGATAATTGATAATGGGCGAGCTCTAGTCTTTTTTTTGTGAGCCATTTTTGTGGGGTTGTATTGAAGTATTTTTTGAAATCCCTGTTGAAAGTAGATAAGCTTCGGCCGGTTAAATAGCCTAATTTTTCCATTGGCATATTAAACATGAAGTTGCGCTGCATAAAATCTATTAGATCTATTTTGCCGGGTTCATCAAAGTTGGCGAGGATATTATCGATTCCTTTGTCAATTTCTCTAAGAATACTAATGGCTTCGGTGATTTTTAGAGAGGCTAAATTCTCAGGGAAATCGCCTTCGATATCAAAGTAGGGTATTAATGAAGCCAGACAGCTTTCTAATAACGGATGATTGTTATAACTGATAATTTTTTGTTCAGCAATTCTGTTTGCATCTAAATCGATGTTTTTGTAGAATTCCTTCAGGCGTTTGGTCGAAAGATACATTACGACGGTTTTATGTGGCTGACCATTTTTAGGATAGTTGATAATAGTGGCGAGTAAATTTCTGGGAATCAAAAAAATATCCCCTGCCTTGAAAGTAAAAGCAGCGTCGGCCTGAATGATTTTCGTTTCTCCTGATATGAACCAAATCAACATATGATCATCGAAAACCAAATCTGATTTAAAGAACTTATCTTCGTAGCACGAGAGTTTGATATCCTGAGTTAAATATTTTGAGATATGTTCCATTTTGAAATATTATTAATTTTTAACCAGCAGATTTGCTATTTCAATTTATCAAAGATAAGAATCTCTGGTGGCATTTTGTTTTCTACAGTAACGGGATTAATTAATTTCGAATGTGATTCCGGTCATTCTTTCGCTTAAATCCCATAATCTTTTGGCATTATCATGATCTAAAGAATAGGGCTGCACACCGCGAATTGTTGCAGGATCATCAAATCTATGTTCGATATTGCCGAGGTCAAGTTCTGCTATATCCGCATCTTCGCAATACACTCCGCCTATATTATTGAGCATTGGGCTTGTAGCGCACCAGATGGTTGTTGCAGTCCCTTGCGGAATTGTTTTTAGCAAAGCAGCAACCTCAGGTTTCAGGTTGCCATCCTGATCGTGTGTTCCCATTTGTTTGAATAATTCTATGGGTTCTTCTCTCCCTAGATCGGTTCCTAAAACGCTTCCCGGATGTAAAGAATAAGCTCTTACATTGAATTCTTTGGTGCGATTGTCTAATTCTAAAGCAAATAAATTACAAGCCGTTTTAGATTGTCCGTAACCTTGTAACGTGTCATAATCACGATGAAGAAAATTAGGATCATCAAAATTAAAAGGTGCCATTTGATGCCCGTATGAAGATACATTCAGTACTCTCGCTCCGTTTGCTTTTTTAAGGGCAGGAAATAATTGGGCAGTCAATTGAAACTGACCCAAATAATTGGTCACCAATTGCGATTCATGACCGCGATGATCTCTTCGTAATGGCACCCACATAATTCCGGCATTATTAATCAATAGATGCAGAGGTCTGTTTGAAGATAAAAATTTTAAGGCAAAAGCATCAATAGAATCCGGATTCATGAAATCCAACGCTTCTAATTCTACATTGTTGATTCCGTTTAGATTTTTTTCGGCTTTAGCCAAATCTCTTGCGGCAACAATTACGGTGGCTCCGGCGTTCGAAAGTGTTTTGGTTGTTTCTAGACCAATTCCGGTATGTCCGCCCGTTACAATAGCAATTTTTCCGGTAAGATCAATTCCTTTGATGATTTCGTCTGCTGTTGATTTTGCATTAAATCCTGATTGTAAAGGTTTTTGCAATGCTCCCTGATAATTATTTGTTTCCATTTTTAGTAAGTGTTATTTGTTACGGGAGCAAAGTTATAGCGGCATTATTTTTTGAGTTTTGTTTAAAAAGTCAATTTTACTTTGTTTAAAAAGTCATTTGAGACGATCTTCAAACAGGAATAAATTGTATGATTTTGACTTTATGTATCTTCTTTTTACCGGATATATATTTTAAGTAATAAAATTCTTAAAGCCTTGCTATTGTGTGTTTTTAACATTGGTAAACTAAAAAATAGGGTAGTGGCCGGTTTAGATTTTTACAGCCTACGCGCTACACGTAAGGATGCTATTGTAAATATGCCTGTTATGGATTATAAAAAACCGGGAGATGCTTACAATAATTTTAATATAAATAAAGTGGCTCCAATGTTTGCTGATCCTAAGATAAAATTCACGAATTATGTATCGACTAACGAAAATACGTATAGCGCCTACGTTTCGGATGTTTTGAATGTAACAGACAAATTATTAGTAATGGGGGGAATTCGTGTAGATCGATACGAAAATGAAGGAACTTATTACCCAAGTAAAGACTCTATTGCAGGAAATTACAATCAAACGGCATTTTCACCAAAATTTGGAATGGTATATCAAATTATGAAAGACAGGATTTCTGTTTTTGGTAATTATATGAATGGTTTTAGCAACGTTTCGGGTTCTGATTTTAACGGAAACACTTTTAAACCCAATCAGGCGAACCAGTATGAGGGAGGTTTTAAATTTGATTTGAATAAGATATCAGCAACACTTAGCTATTATGATATTCAGGTTACAAACATTACACGCGATGATCCGGATCATATCAATTATTCTATTCAGGACAGAACTCAGGTGAGTAAAGGTTTTGAAGCTGAGTTGATTGCCAATCCAATTTCAGGATTAAATATCGTCGCTGGTTATACGTATAATGATAGTAAATTTGAAAAAAGTAATGCCAACGTTCAGGGATTAAGGCCAACAACAGCGGGGTCTCCAAGAACGGCGAATTTATGGGCGAGTTATAGAATTGTAAACGGTCCCGCGCAAGGGTTAGGTTTTGTTTTTGGAGGTATTTATGGCAGCGAATATTACCAGACCAATACGACGACTTTCAAATTTTCGATTCCGTCCTATACCGTCTTAGATGCTTCACTTTTTTACGATCAGCCCAAATACAGACTGGGTATTAAAGTAGACAATTTAACAAACATTTAAGCTCTTTAGAAAATAAAATTAATCTCGCAATCCCGATGGCTATCGGGAGTTAAGAAGAAAGTTTAAACACAATATTGTTGTTTTTAATGACATTGTATAAACAGTTTATATAAAAGCTCCATAGGAGCGATATATAAATATGTATGGGAGCTTTGGTTTTCTATGAAATATCGGTTCAGCTTTGACTTGAAATATTTCTTATTTATTCAACCATGCTTTAAATTCTGCAGCTTTATTTTTGCTAATGATGATATCGATTGTAGAATTGGGAACAACTTCGATTTTCAACTGATTATTACCGTATTTGAGTATTTTGTCTATTGATTTTATAGCCAGAATAAATTGTCTGTTGGCTCTGAAAAAAGTTGAGTTGTCTAATTCGGTGTAAATTTCTTCGAGACTGTTGTTACTGGTCGAGATTTTTCCGTTTACATCTTTCACGTAAGTGATCGTATTTTCCATGTAGATATAAGCGATTTGTTCTATCTCGAGTGAGACGATTTCGTTTTTAAGATTCGTTAAAATCCTCTTTTTATTCGCAGTAAAACTAGATACTTCCTGAACCTTTAATTGCTCATTCAATTCTAATTTTGATTTGTAACTGGTTAAATCATAATTGAGTTTCGAAAGGCTTAAAACTTCATTTAAAAGGTTTTCATTTTTCTGTTCCAGTTTTCTTTCGTATCGACTTCCAAAAAGGCGAATCATAAAAAAAGAAAGCAAAACAATCAAAGCCCCAGTGCTTATGTACACCAGAATAAAGTAGAATTTTAAATCCTGCACCTGTTTATTGATGCTTTGAAGATTGGCGTGCGAAGCAATAATCCAATCGGTGTTTTTTACCGGATAGAGATAGATAATTTCAGAATCTTTTTTTGGATTATTGTAGTTGCGAATACCGCCGCCTTCGGTTTTGTTTTTTAGATACGAATAAAAATCTTCAGGATTTACTTCGTTATGCGTTGTAGAAATATACGATTCTTCAGGACCCGTCATTCGGCCAATTTTTTCCGGATTAGGATGGCATATTTCTTTTCCTGTTTGATCGAACATGCAAATGAATCCGGTTTGGGTATCGGTTTTTTCAATGCTCTTTTGTACGTTATTAATGATTACCTTTCTATCACTATTTTGTTGTGCTTGTAAAGAAATCAGGTTCGCCATTTCTTTGGCTTCTCTTTTACTGGATTCAATCTGAATTTTTAGAAATTGTTCGGTACTCAGATTGACCAGATAATTCATGCTAAAGTATCCGCAAATGTATACGACAATAAGTAATGATAAAAAAGTGAAAAGATAAAGCTTGTCTTTTTTCATGGGAAAAGTTTGTATTCAAGAGTCAAATTTAATTAATAAATATGGGTTGGGTGTAATTATTTCGATACTAAAAAGAGAATTGGAAATCAATTTCTGTAACTAAGATATCAATATAGAGAAAGCCAAATTCTATTCAATTCTATTTATTCCCTTTTAAGTTCATTTTTTCCCTTTCGCGCATTTTAAGTTGATTTCAGTGGGTTTTCAGTTCTTTATTTGCAGTATGAAATTTCGAAATGATCATTTTTGGTCTGTCTGATTTTGATTTTCAAATTTAAATTGAGTTTAAAGTTTAGCAATTAACCAGAAAAACAACGATATGAAGAAGCAAAAAGTGTATAAAAGAAAAGTCATCGTGATTCCGTTAATAATCTTGTTTTTGATTTTTGCAGGAATACAATTTATTCGTCCCGTAATTACAAATCCACCAGTTACGGGAGATTTAAAAGTACCACATGAAGTACAAACTATTTTAAGAAACTCCTGTTATGATTGTCATTCGAACCAAACCAATTTAAGTTGGTATGATAAAATAGTTCCCGTGTCGTGGTTTGTTGCACAACATATAAAAGAGGGAAGGAGCGGACTCAATTTTTCTGAATGGGATAAGTTATCACCGGCAGATCAAAAGGCAAAACTTTGGGAATCTGTCAATCAGGTTTCTCAGGGAGCGATGCCTTTGCAGAGTTATACATTGGCACATCCTCAGGCAAAACTCTCTCAAAAAGATATAAAAGTGCTTCAAAATTATATTTGGAGTTTAAGAGTGAATAATAAACCTCAGGATACATCTAAAATAAAGGCTTTGAATGATCAATCGAAAGAATTAAAAAAGGTTGAAAATTCAGTTAAAATACCAAAGACACCAAACGGGATTGCTTACATATCCGATTATAAAAACTGGGCTGTTGTAAGTACGACGCAACGTATGGATAATGGAACAATGCGAATTATCTACGGAAATGATATTGCTATAAAAGCGATTAAAGAAAAGAAGATTAGCCCTTGGCCGGACGGTTCTATTTTGGCTAAAGCGGCTTATGATGAAATTGAAGATGAGGATGGCAATATTTCTCAGGGCGCTTTTAAGCAAGTAGAATTTATGATTAAGGATCATAATAAATACAAGAAAACTTTCGGCTGGGGATTTTCGCGTTTTAAAACAACAGAACTGATTCCGTATGGCAAGAGAGCCGATTTTGTAATCGAATGTATGAATTGCCACAAGCCTATGGAAAAAAACGATTATGTATTCACACTTCCAATACGTCATTAAATATGAAAACAATACTCTATTTTACAGGAATTCTTTCTTTGTTTTTTCTTTTCTCCTGCTCAGATAAAGCGAATGAAAACGCTTTGAATAAAGAGGCTTCATTACCGGATGCAATGCTGGATAATGTTTCTGGTTTGCAGGTCATCAATTCTTCGATTAACAACAAAACACACACAACATCATTGCTGTATGGAAATCAAATGGCAATTGAAAGAATTAAAACAAACAGTTTCCATCATCAAAAAGGAGAAAAATTAGTATGCATTACCTGGCATCAAAAGTCAGATCCTAACTGGATTGGGGCCATTATTCCGGGAAAATTAGTATCGCTTGAAATTTTGGAATCCAATGTAGAAAAAGAACGTTTAATCTATAAAAAATACGAAGGAAACAAAATGGAACTACAAAAAGATACTCTTGGTAATGCTTATCGAATAAGTCTTTTACTTCAGCAAAAAAAGGAAATTGTGCCTCAATTATAAATCTGCTGAAATCGAAGCGAGACATTTGTAATACTTTAGAAACCAGCTAGAAGTGTTAGGTTTTATTGACGATGCTGCAATGGCAAAATGATTTAAAAGGTAAATTAGAAGCTCCGAAGTCATAGATTTTGGAGTTTTTTTCATGAAGTTTTATTGGTAAAACCTGTTAAGTATAATGAATTCTTTCACGCAGATTTTTAAAAGATTTAAGCTATTATTATCTACATTAAAATCTGCGTGAAAAAATCCTTGTAAGTGGTGACTGTCACTTGTGTTATTGGAGTTTTGTAATCTCTACCCATAATCGTGTAAAATTTCTGACTTGATCCTGATTAATTTTAATCCTCTGTAAAAGAAATTATTACAACAACAATTCAAGCTATAATCATTATGATACATAAAATAGAAACAGCCAAAAATTTAATTGCTTTTAGGGCTTTGGGTCAGGTAACAACAGCTGATTTTAAGAGCGTTGTGCTTCCTGAATTAGAAGGATTATCAAAAGAATCAAATGAAATTAATTTTTTATTTGCGCTAGATACAGATGTTCAGAATTTTACTGAAAATGTCTGGTTCCAGGATGCTGTTTTGGGATTACAACAATTTGAAAACTGGAACAGGGTAGCGATTGTCTCAGACTCTGAAGAAATGAATTTTAATGACGGATTTACTTTTAATAGCACGGGTGAATTACGTGGTTTTAAAAAGCTAGCTTTCAATAAAGCCCTGAAATGGGTCGAAGGAAATTCAATTTTATAAATTAAAGTTATGAGAGCAATTTGGACAGGATCGATTAGTTTTGGGTTAATCAATATTCCCATTAAAATTTTTTCTGCTGTGCAGGAAAGCAGTATTGATATGGATATGCTGGATGAAAAAGATCATGCCAACATCAAATTCAAGAGGGTAAATGAAAATACGGGAAAAGAAGTCGCGTATGCCAATATTGTAAAAGGGTATAAAATAGACGACAAATATATAATTCTTGAAGATGCTGATTTTGAAGCCGCAGATGCTGAGAAAACAAAAACGATCAACATTCAGAGTTTTGCGTTAGAAAAAGAAATTAATAGCATTTACTACGAACAGCCGTATTATCTTGAGCCTGACAAAGGCGCCATGAATGCTTATGCTTTGCTAAGAGATGCGCTTGAAGCATCAGGTAAAGTAGGGGTAACGAGTTTTGTTTTGCGTAACAAGGAAAGCCTGGCCATTTTAAAACCATATAAAAATGTGATTCTTTTAAACCGAATTCGTTTTGAACAGGAAATAAGAGATACATCAGAATTAAAACTGCCCGCAGCGTCTAAGAAAGCCACGAAAGAAATGGATATGGCCGAAAAACTGATCGATCAGCTTACGGAGAAATTCGATATCAGCGCTTATAAAGACGAATATACCGCCAAGCTTATGCAAATTATAAAGAACAAAGCGAAGGGTAAAAAACAAGCTGCACCAAAACTTAAAGTTGTTCACAAACAAAGCGACGATTTGATGGCGATGCTAAAAGCAAGTCTGGAAAAAAAGAAATCCTCTTAATGAGGATTTTTGTTTTCCAGTTTGTGTAATATCTTTTTAATATTAGCACCTTTTCCTAAAACGGGCTGCCATAAATCTCCTTTTTTCTCAAAACGTTTCAGCACATTTTTGATAGTAAATTGGGATGGATGCAGTTTCGAATTTACTTCGCTCCATTCTAATGGGGTCGAAACTGTTGCTCCCGGCTTAGGCCTTACAGAATAAGGCGATGCCAGAGTTTGCCCGCGTCGGTTTTGTAGATAATCAATATAAATTTTATGGTTTCTTTTTTTGATACTTCGTTCTAAAGAGGTTGTTTTGGGTAAACGCGAATGAATTTCGGTAGCCAGTAATTCGCCAAAGATTTTAATAGAATCGTAATCGTATTGCGCGCCTAGCGGAATGTAAACGTGTAATCCGGTAGCGCCTGAAGTTTTGCAATAACAATCGGTTTCGAGTTCATCGAGAACTTCTTTTACGGTTAGAGCCGTTTTTACAACTTCTGCAAAGTCATCTTTTTCAGGATCAATATCAATCACAAGCCAGTCCGGATTTTCGACGTGTTTGATTGTAGAATTCCACGGATTCATTTCGATGCAGCCCAAATTGGCCATATAAAGCAAAGTTGCCCTGTCATTACAAATCAGGTAATTGAGATATTCTTCATTCGATTCTGAAAAGATTTTTTTGGTTTTGAGCCAGGACGGAACTTTATCAACATCGACATCTTTTTGATAAAATCCGGGCGCATTGATTCCGTTAGGAAAACGATTCATAGATTGCGGACGATCTTTAAGATAGGGAAGAATTAAATCGGCTACCTCATTATAATACTGTACAATTTCTCCTTTGGTAATACCATCATCAGGAAAATAAATCTTGTTTTGATTGGTCAAATGCAAAGTAGTTTTTCCTATTTTTAAATCGTAATCGTTTTCTGTTGAGGGAGTTGGTTTCTCTTTCATGGTATCTTCTTTTACATCTTTTTCGATTGCATTATTTGATTTAATATTAGATGGAACAAAAACTTCCGATGCTTTTTTATCTATTCTTAAACCCAGATATACAGGATGTCTTAAATGCTTGTCATTTGTCCATTCTGAGAATTTAACCTGACAGACCAGCTTTGGTTTCACCCATTGAATTTCATCCCTTAGTGCAATTTTTTCGCTAAGCGGAGATTCATTCACAAAATGCGGCTGCAGTTTTGTATACAACTCTTTTAGGGTCGAATCTGTAAAACCGGTTCCGCACTTTCCTATAAACTGAAGCCTTTTGCCGTAATATTGCCCCAGTAAAATGGCTCCAAAATATTTTCTGGATTTTTTGGGTTCGGTAATTCCAATAATAATGGCTTCTTCTTCATTCGAAATTTTAATTTTAAGCCAGTAGCTGCTTCTTTTATTGGGGATATAAGTACTATCGGCTTTTTTGGCAACAATACCTTCGCCTTTATTTTTTATCGAAAGATCGAATTGTTTCAACCCTTTCTCTACGGTATGTTCTGAGTAATAAATATTTTTAAAATCATATTTATTGAATAAAGTTTTAAGCAGTTCCTTTCTTTCGAGCAGTGATAAATCAGTGATGAGGTTTCCATCTAAATTAAGAAGATCAAAAACATAATATTTCAAAGTTCCAAAACCTGTTTTCAGATAGTTTTGAAGTAGCTGAAAATTGGCTTTTCCGTTTTCGTCTTCCACAACAATTTCACCGTCTAAAACTGCAATATGATCTATTTTTTGTAATTCATCTGCTATAGGTTTAAAATTGGCATTAAAAGATAATTCATTTCGGCTAAATAATTGTATATCAGCAGGATTAATTACAGAAATCGCCCTGTAGCCATCGTATTTGTTTTCGAATACCCAATTACTGTCATCAAACGCTTTTTCTTTGGTATTGGCTAACATGGGTTTGATAAAAACGGCAGGCGTTTCAGTTGAGGAATGATTTTTTCTTGAAGCTTTTTTTTCATTTGCTTTCTCATCCATTTTTTTGGATTTTTTTTCTAATTCTTCCAGAGTCCTTTCAGATATAACCGATTTATTTTTATTTAAGATATCACTTTCTGTAGCATGAGGATCGTGTTTTTTTATGAGTAACCAGGCATTTTCCTGTTTGCCTTTTAGTTTGATTAATGAGAATTCTCCTTTTAGTTTTTTTCCTTTTAAAACAAAACTTAAATGACCTTTTTTAAGATCTGCCAATAAGGTTTTTTCAGGGTTTGGCGTTGGTTCATCTGGCGTATAAGTACCATTATCCCAAACAATAACATTTCCGGCACCGTAATTTCCTGCGGGAATTGTGCCTTCAAAATCTTTATAACTATACGGATGATCTTCGACCATCATTGCCAAACGTTTATCATCAGGATTCATAGACGGACCTTTAGGAATCGCCCAGCTTTTCAGCACACCATCCATTTCTAATCTAAAATCGTAATGCAAATGCGAAGCTGCATGTTTTTGTACCACAAAAATCAATTGGCTTGCCGATTTTTCGACTTTACCTTTTGGTTCCTGAGTTTGTTTAAAATCTCTTTTTTGATTGTATTTAGACAGTGACATGAGCGTTTGTTAAGATTAAAACAGTTAATGAAAGAGTATAAATACCTGTTGCAACAAGACCGAAAATGATATGGGCGAGAAGCAACTGAAAATAATAGCCTTTAAAATCGATTTTAGGTTGATGATCACTCATTTTAAACATAATCATCCAGCCAATAATGCCAATGATTCCGCTAACAAAACCCAGTAAAAAGGCCGTTAGAAAAGAAATAGGTAAAATGTCGTTTACCCATAAAAAATAATAGGCCAGGACAAAAAGGAAACCTATAAAATAATGCAATAACCAGGCTAATGTTTCTTTTACCTTATTGGATAATTCGAGTTTGAGTTTGCTTAACATAAAAGTTAATAAAACGGGTTCTTTGTACAATTCCCGAAAACTTGCTGATACAATATAACTGAATAAAGTCATGGCCGTTGTGGCTGCGATTGTAACAATTATTAATTGAAAAAAAGTATAGATATCCATGATAAGCTGATTTGATTTATGAGAAATAAAATAAACCATTCACGAGAGAATGGTTTATCTGAGCAAAGCTTTTATTAAAACTCTCTGGGTTTGTTTACGGGATCTTTTTCTTCAAGATCCTGATCGATATCGTATTCCTGATCGAGTTCGTCCTGTTTTAATTTTTCGGTAGTGAAACTGTCCGGCTCACGATCATTTTCGTCATAATCTTCTATAAGATCATCATCTAAATCACTTTCGTCAAGCTCTTCGTCGAGATCATCTTCTTCAAAATAATCGTCGTCTTCATTTTCTCTGTCCAGTGCATCTTCGAAATTATCATCTAAATCATCCGGATCTTCCTCTTCATTTAAAATTTGATAGTCATGATAATCTCCTTCTTCATCCATTCGTTTCTGATATTCATCAACATAACTTTCGTTGCTATTGTAACTTGAAGCATAGATATCATTTTGTGTGGTATCAGATTCTAAGCGAGTCTCATCTTGCTGTGGCTGCAAAATGCGATCGTCCTTGATGTAACTTCCATGAGTTTGTCTTGTTTTATGGTTTGAAGTATTCATAGCTATTTGATATTAAATTATTAGATAATCAAAATGTATTTTCCTGATTCTAAATGTGTAACTCAAAATTAGTTATGAAGTAGTGGTATTTACTTATAAAATTTGAAACAGTAATTATATAATTAACAGCATTTTAGCTTTTAGCAAAAGAAATCCTTAACCATATTGCGGTAAATGAAAATTATATAAGGAGAAATGAAGATTTTGTAAGTAATTTTCGCTCAATTTTTAAAATATTTGAATAGAATAAACTCCATGAAGTAGCGCACGTGCAAACCAGAATTTAAACTTATTGTTATGAATAAAAAAGGACCTATAGTTGTAATAGAAAATAAACAGGAAGACCGTAAATTATTTATTGAGGTTTTTAGTGAACTCAACTACGCGAACCCAATTCTATATTTTAATACTGCCGAAACGGCTTGTAATTATATGCTTCGCCATCAGATTAAACCTTTTTTGGTGTTTTCTGATATTGTACTATTGAATGTTATGAATTATAAAGTAATGGAAACGAATCCGGATAATAATGGAGTAGGGACGATATTCAATTGTCCGTACTTGTTTTTTACCACATTATTTGAGCAGAGTTTTGTAATCGATCCTTATTCTTTGCCTACTCATAGTTATTTTGTGAAGCCTTTTGACTATGATAAATTCAAGCAGGTTATCAAGACGATTATAGAATATTGGCATGAACCAAAATCTATTGCCCAGTATAATAAGATCGAGATTAAAGCAGTTAAAATTGAATAAAAAAAAAACCATTCGCCGCAACGAATGGATTTTTTTTATTACTACTGATGAGCTTATCTCACTGATCAAATTTTGATTTATCGAATAGCATATCTTAGTTTAAGCCCATAAGAAACCAATCTGATATCATTTGAAATAGAAGTATCAAGTACGCTGTTGTATTGCAGCTGCACAGGTAATTCCGGATGGTATTGTACCAGATTTTTGCTTCCTTTATTATCATAGATATTATTTAATCCGTAGTCTAAATAAAGTCCGATGTAGATAGCGCTGTGATCCCCAATTTTTTGTTTCAAACCAGTTTCGAATGTAGCAGAATAAGACACCTCTGTATCCAGATCCTGTTTACTTGTTTTTAAGTTGTTTACATTCTTAAACCCGGCAAATGACGGGCTGAACAGCTCTACATTATATTGCGGATAATAGCCGCTTGTAGTAAGGTTCTGGAAAGTACTTTCGTAACTTCCGGTGGTAGCAAAACCTATTTTAGCTCCTGCTGCAAGATATAATTTTGTAGCGCCGGGAGTTTCAAACTGAATATTAATTGGAATATTAACGTATCCTAATTTTTGTTGCTCTCTTAAATTTGTTGCTTTGTATCGAAATTGAAAAGCTTCATTTTCAGCATCAACAGCGTTATATTGTCCGCCATAAAATCCATATTTCACATCAGAACTGTAAGTTTGATATTCGGCACCAATACCAATACTTAAACCTTCATTTAAGTAATATGAATATCGAATTCCTGCATTTATTCCGTTTCCGGGTACTAGCTCTCCGCCATTATTAGATTTTAGAAATGAAAACGGTCCTCCCACAGCTATTGATAATTCCTGCTTTCTATCCTGACCGTAACTGTTTAGGCAAGATCCTAAAACTACTGTAACGATGGATATTGATGTTATATAGTTTCGTATATATTTTTTCATCTTATTTTTTTTTAATGCCAGTGCTATTCGAAAATAGCACTGACAGGTTTTATTTATTTACAATTACTTTTAGCGTTTTCTTGATATTGGCAGTTTCAATAACTACAACATACATATTACTCTCAGCATCAGGTAACTGAACTTCAGTTCTTACCGTAGATGATTTCAATGTTTTTATCAATTGACCCGAAACAGAATACAGGCTAATTTGCATGTTTTCTAATTCTTCTGCAGGGAAATCTGCTTCGACCGTAATCACTTGTCCTGTTTGAATTGGGTTAGGATAAAGTCTGGCCACCAACGATTTTTGAGTCGTAATTTTGGCACTACAAGTCTGAAGTGTTTTTCCGTCTTTGGTGGTCATTTTTACACTATAGTCGGCAGAAGTATCTAATGAATTCGCTAAATCATCTCCCGCTGAATAATATTGACCTGTTCCTACCAATTGCCCATTTTTAAACCATTGGTACGAAACAAATTCATAACCTCCATTGGTTTGAGGATTGTTATTGATTAGCAATACATTGTTGAATTTTTGATGAACAATATCATAGAAACCAAATGGCTTTTCTATAGTTAAAGCATACATAGCCGTTGCTGTTCCGTCTTGTGAAGTAACAGTAACATTTTGCGTATAAATTCCCGGTTTAGGAGTTGTAATAGTAAAATTGGCAGAAGGTGTGAATGTTGCTCCGGTTTCATTTGAGAAGGCAACATTTGGATTGTTTTCACCACATTCCATCAAATATTTAATTTCCTTAGCGGGATTTTGGTATACTTTACTTCCAAGCGTAATTTTTGGAATCGTTATATCATTGTTTTTAATAACAAGAACTTGTTCCACATTCGCAGCAGGTAAATAGTTTTCATTACCATCCTGATGTGCTACAATTACTAAATCGCCAGATCTTAACAAATTAACTAACCCAATTGCCGAAACATTTGCAGGTGGCAGGGCAGAAGTATATGTAAAAGAGTAACGAATTGGCAAACCTGAACTAGAAGTTGCTTCTAAGTTGAAGTTATTATTTGCTCCAAGAATTTTTGCAGGAATTGCATCAAAAGTAATTTGTTGAGGCGCTTTATTGATAGTAAGTTGCGCAGTAAGTGTAATTGGTAAACAATTTGGCGTACTTGCTGAAGGTGAAACTATTGCAGTAACAGTATAAATACCAGCATTTATTGCACCATTTTGTGTACTTGCCGCTGGTGTAATAGTATACGCTACAGAAGCTCCGGCAGGAAGATTTTCAACTTGCAGGCTATGAAGATTTCCATCAAAAGTATATTCAGCATTGCTAAAAGTTACCTGATCTAAAGATGAAGCTGTTACATTAATCGTTTGATTTTGAGATGAAGTATTTCCATGTCCGTCATCATAAGTCCATGTGATTGTATAAGTTCCCACAGCTGTGTAGCTTAAAGGACTAGTTGTGGTAGCCTTTATAATTCCTGCACAGTTGTCAGTTGCTGTTGGAACAGGAATTTGAGCCGCTGTAATTGAACAGCTAGCAGTGATAGTTGGCAATGTTGCTAAATTAGGCACTGGCGCTGTTACATCAGGAATTGTTATTATGCTTAGTGATTTTGTCACTGAACATCCGTTTGCATCGGTAATTGTTACAGTGTAATTTCCTGCGATAAGACCAGTTGCAGTTGCAGCGTTTCCACCTGATGGAGACCATGCATAAGTATATGTACCAGTTCCTCCAGTTGCAGTTACACTTGCAGATCCATCAGTTGCTCCCATACAAGTTACATCTGTTTGTGTAGTTGTTGCAGTTAAGGCAGATGGCTCACTGATTGTAACGTTTTGTGTTGCACTACATCCATTAACATCAGTTACTGTTACGGTGTAAATTCCAATATTAAGTCCTGTTGCCGTTGCTGCGTTTCCACCTGATGGAGCCCATACATAAGTATATGCGCCAGTTCCTCCAGTTGCAGTTACCGTTGCAGATCCATTACTTGCACCATTACAAGTAACATCTGTTTTGGTTGTAATAGAAGCAACGATTAAGCTTGGTTCAGTTACAGTAACGCTTTGAGTTGTAGTACAGCTATTAGCATCAGTAACAGTTACTGTATAAGTTCCCGCAGTAAGTCCTGTTGCCGTTGCAGCAGTTCCTCCAGAAGGTGACCATGAATATGTATAGGTACCAGATCCTCCAGTTGCGGTTACGGTTGCAGCTCCTGTAGTTCCACCGTTACAACTCACATTTGTTGGAGCTATTGTAGCACTAAGAGCATTAGGCTCAGTTATCGTAACACTTTGAGTTGTAGTACAGCTATTAGCATCAGTAACGGTTACGGTATAAGTTCCGCCACTAAGTCCTGTTGCAGTTGCAGCATTTCCTCCTGATGGAGACCATAGATAAGTATAGGTTCCGGTTCCTCCAGTTGCTGTTACAGTTGCAGATCCATTTGCCTGACCATTACAAGTAACATCAGTTTGACCAGTAATAGAAGCAGTTAAAACAGCAGGTTGTGTAATTATAAAACTTTGATTTGCAGTACAATTGTTTGTATCTGTTACGGTTACTGTGTAAACACCTGGGCTAAGTCCTGTTGCTGTATCAGCCGTTCCACCTGATGGAGACCAAGCGTAGGTATAAGTTCCGGTTCCGCCAGTTGCTATTACGTTTGCAGATCCATTGTTAAGACCGTTGCAGGTAACATCACTTTGACCTCCCACAGAAGCAATTAAAGCAGCTGGTTGAGTTATAGTAACACTTTGAGTTGTAGTACAGCTATTAGCATCTGTAACCGTTACGACATAAGTTCCCGCAGTAAGTTGTGTTGCCGTTGCAGCAGTTCCTCCAGAAGGTGCCCAAGCGTAAGTATAAGTTCCAGTTCCTCCAGTTGCAGTTACTGTTGCAGCTCCTGTAGTTCCTCCGTTACAGCTCACGTTTGTTGGGGCTATTGTAGCAGTAAGAGCATTAGGCTCAGTTATAGTAACACTTTGAGTTGTTGCACAATTATTAACATCAGTAATGGTTACGGTGTAAGTTCCGCCACTAAGTCCTGTTGCAGTATCAGCCGTTCCACCTGATGGAGACCATGCATAAGTATATAAACCTGTTCCGCCAGTTGCTGTTACCGTTGCGGATCCATTTGCCTGACCATTACAAGTAACATCAGTTTGACCTGTAATGGTAGCAGTTAAAACAGCTGGTTCTGTAATTGTGAAAGATTGAGTTGCAGTACAATTGTTTGCATCTGTTACGATTACTGTGTAAACACCCGGGCTAAGTCCTGTTGCAGTATCAGCCGTTCCACCTGATGGTGACCAAGCGTAGGTATAAGTTCCGGTTCCGCCAGTTGCTATTACGGTTGCAGATCCATTGTTAAGACCGTTGCAGGTAACATTATTTTGACCTCCCACAGAAGCTACTAAAGCAGCTGGTTCTGTTATAGTAACGCTTTGAGTTGTAGTACAGCTATTGGCATCTGTAACCGTTACGATATAAGTTCCCGCAGTAAGTTCTGTTGCCGTTGCTGCAGTTCCTCCAGAAGGTGACCATGCATAAGTATATGCACCAGTTCCTCCAGTTGCAGTTACGGTTGCAGCTCCTGTAGTTCCTCCGTTACAGCTCACGTTTGTTGGAACTATTGTAGCGGTAAGAGCATTAGGTTCAGTTATCGTAACACTTTGAGTTGTTGTACAGCTCTTAGCATCAGTAACAGTTACGGTATAAGTTCCGGCACTAAGTCCTGTTGCTGTATCAGCAGTTCCACCTGATGGAGACCATGAATAAGTATAAGCTCCAGTTCCGCCAATTGCTGTTACAGTCGCAGATCCTGTAGTTCCTCCATTGCATAAAATATAAGTTTGACCAGTAATAGAAGAAGTTAAAACAGCTGGTTCTATAATTGTAAAACTTTGATTTACAGTACAACTGTTTGCATCTGTTACTGTTACAGTATAAGTTCCCGGGCTAAGTCCAGTTGCTGTATCAGCAGTTCCACCTGATGGAGACCAAGCGTAGGTATAAGTTCCAGTTCCGCCAGTTACATTTACTGTTGCAGATCCATTGTTAAGACCGTTGCAGGTAATATCACTTTGACTTCCCACAGAAGCGACTAAAACAGCTGGTTCAGTTAGAGTAACACTTTGAGTTGTAGTACAGCTATTAGCATCAGTAATTGTTACAGTATAAGTTCCTGCGCTAAGTCCTGTTGCTGTATCGGCAGTACCTCCGGTAGGTGCCCATGCATAAGTATATGCACCAGTTCCTCCAGAAACTGTTACAGTTGCAGATCCATTAGTTCCTCCGTTACAGCTCACATTTGTTGGAGCAATTGTAGCAGTAAGAGCATTAGGTTCTGTAATTGTAAACGATTGTGTGGTTTGACATAAGTTACCATCCGTAATTGTTACCATATAAGTTCCGGCAGTAAGTCCTGTTGCAGTTGCAGCATTTCCACCTGATGGAGACCATGCATAAGTATATGCACCAGTTCCTCCTGTTACGCTTACAGATGCTTGTCCTGTAGTTCCACCATTACATAACAGATCGATTTGTGATGGAGTAACTGTTAAAGCAGAAGGCTCAGTAATTGTAAAGTTTTTTACAATAGAACAACCATTTGCAGAAGTTATTGTTACTGAATAGTTACCAGCTGTAAGGTTGCTTGCAGTATCGCTATTTCCGCCAGAGGGTGCCCAAACATAACTAAATGGACCCGGTGCTCCTGATGGAACTACCGAAGCTGAACCTGTATTTGCACCATTACATAAAACATCAGTTTGAGATGTAGTAGCAACAAGTGTGTTAGTTGTACCAATAACTGTATTTTGGGTAGTGGTACATCCGTTTCCATCAGTAACAATGACTGTATAATTTCCTGCGCTAAGACCTGTTGCAGTTGCTGCGTTTCCACCTGATGGAGACCATGAATAAGAATATGGGAGCGTACCGCCATTAACACTTACAGTTGATTGACCGCCTATTAAGCAAGTTGCATCTATTTTTGTTATTGATGAAGTAAGAGTTGGAGGTTCGGAAATTGCGAAAAATTGTGTAAAAGTACACCCGTTTGCATCAGTAATCATACAAGCATAGTTTCCAACGCTAAGCCCTGTTGCAGTTGCATCAGTTCCGCCAGCCGGTGACCACGCATAAGTATAAGGTAAAGTTCCTCCGCTAGTTGTTACAGTTGCTGTTGCGGTAGCTCCACCATTACATAAAACATCAGTTTGTGATGGGATAACGGTTAAAGATGCAGGCTGATCTATGGTAACGCTTTGAGTTATAAAACAACTATTTGCATCAGTAACAGTTACGGTATAAGTTCCCTGAGGAAGCCCCGATGCTGTTGCGGCATTTCCACCTGTTGGTGCCCATGAATAGGTATATGCACCAGTTCCTCCAGAAGCTGTTACGGTAGCTGATCCATTAGTTCCTCCATTACAGGAAACGTCTACTTTTGCAATCGTACTGGATAATGCAGAAGGACCACTAACAGTGACAGGTTGAATCAATATACATCCTTTTGAATCAGTAATTGTACAGGTATAATTTCCGGCAGTAAGCCCTGTTGCTGTATCGGCAGTACCTCCAGAAGGTGCCCATGAATAAGTATAATTAGGAGTTCCTCCAGATACCGTTACGCTTGCAGTACCATTTGATCCGTTATAACAACTAACTCCTGTTGAAGATGTACTTGCTGAAAGTGCTGCTCCAGGCTGGCTGATGTTAAAGTTTTGAGATGTCATACACCCATTATCATCGAAAATGGTTACAGTATAATTTCCAGCGGATAAGCCTGACGCTGTAGCTCCTGTACCACCAGAAGGTGCCCAAGAGTAAGAGTAAGAACCGGTCCCGCCGGTTACATTTACGGTAGCTGATCCGGTAGTTTGTCCATAACAATTTACATTAACAGTTGTTCCTTGAGAGGCAGTTAATGGAGTTAAAGGTTCTGTTATTGTAATTGATTTTGTAGTTGAGCAGCTGTTAGCGTCTGTGATTGTTACTGTATAAGTACCAGCAGTTAAGCCAGTAGCAGTAGCAGCTGTTCCTCCTGACGGAGCCCATGAATAAGTATAAGTGCCTGTTCCTGTTCCTCCGGTTGCATTTAGAGTTGCAGATCCAGTTGCAGATCCGTTACATAATATATCAACTTGCGAAGATGTTACAGCTAAGGCTGCAGGTTCAGTAATAGTAAAAGGTAAAGTTTTTTGACATGAATTAGCATCTGTTACGGTTACTGTATAAGTTCCAGCTGCAAGTCCTGATGCTGTAGCGGCAGAACCTCCTGTTGGAGCCCATGAATAAGTGTAACTGCCTATGCCTGTTCCTCCCGTAACATTTACCGTAGCAGTTCCGTTAGAACCTCCGTTACAGCTTACATTGTTTATTGCTCCTTGAGACGCCACTAATACAGGTGGTTCAGTTATTGTGAAATTTTGTATTTTTTCGCATTGGTTAGCATCTTTAATCGTTACACTATAAGTTCCTGCTGTAAGGCCGCTTATAGAAGAAGTAATCGCATTGTTAGACCATAGAAAGGTATAAGGAGCTGTTCCTCCGGTTGGGCTAACAGTTGCAATACCAGTTGCAACACCATTACAGGCAATATTAGTTTGTGATGCGCCTGCAATAATAATAGGTATTGTTAATGTTCTTGCTGAAGATGTAGCTGCAGGTGTACATAAGCCTGTCGTTACAACCCGGTATACATATCCATCCATATCGGCAGTAACACCTGTTATGGTAAGTGTTGCTGTAGTTGCTCCGGAATAAGGAGCAATATTTGGAATATTAAAGAAACCAGCACCTTGATTTACCTGCCATTGATATCCGGTAGCATTGGAAGCAGCAACGGTAAAAGTAGCATTTGTACCTAAACAGGTAATACTATTACTAGGTTGTGTGGTAATGGCGGGTGCAGAATTTATGGTAAGAGCTGCAGTGTTTGAAACGGCATCAGGTGTACATGCCCCTGTAGCGACAACTCTGTAAACATAACCATTTAATCCAACAGTTGCTCCTGTTATAGTAAGTGTTGCAGTAGTTGCTCCAGAGTAAGGAGCCCCATTTGCAATATTAGAAAAACCAGCACCCTGATCTACTTGCCATTGATATCCGGTAGCACCAGAAGCTGTAACAGAAAAGGTAGCATTCGCTCCTACACAGATTGTACTGGCAGAAGGTTGTGTTGTAATACCCGGTGCAGAATTAATAGTAAGTGCGGCAGCGTTTGAAACTGCATTTGGTATACATGTACCTGTAGCGACAGCTCTGTAAACATATCCATTAAGTCCAGTAGTGGCTCCTGTTATAGTAAGTGTAGCTGTAGTGGCTCCTGAATAAGGTGCTCCATTTGAAATATTAGAAAAACCAGCACCCTGATCTACCTGCCATTGATAGCCAGTGGCATTAGTAGCAGTTACAGAAAAAGTTGTATTGGCTCCTGCACATATGGTAGAAGCTGAAGGTTGTGCTGCTATAGAGGGAAGAGGATTAACTGTAATGACTACGGTAATCGGTGTACCAGAACAACTATTAAGACTAGGTGTTACGGTATAAGTAACAATACCATTGCCAGTAAGAGTCTGATTGATAGAAGTCCCCGAACTAGCAGAAGCACCAGTAACTGTACCACTTGTTGTAACAACTGTCCAGGAGAATGTAGCACCACCTGGTGCTGATGTTAAAGCAATATTTGGAGAAGTTCCGCTACAAATTGATGCAGAAGCAGGTATTGCTGTAGCTACTGGTAGCGAAGTTACATTTAATTGCGCCAAACCATTCGATGCAATTGTATTGGAGCATGAACTTGTAAGTACAACTCGGTAAGAATAACCATTCATTCCAGAAGTAATAGAACTTATGCTAAGGTTTGCAGTATTAGATCCGGAGTAATTAGGACTAGCACCTCCATTGGTAATATTAGCATATCCGGAGCCATTGTCTACCTGCCATTGATAAGTTGCAGTATTTGTTGCAGCAACTGTAAATGAAGCAGTTGATCCTGTACAAGCTGAATAAGAAGCAGGTTGGGTCGTTATTGATGGCGATGAAGCTGCTAACGTAGGCTCTGTTATTGTTACAGTATATGGTGTAGGACATCCAATATTATCTGTAGCCGTAACTGTATAAGTTCCTGCAGTAAGATTTGTTGCGGTTGCTGCTGTACCCGCCGAAGAGGACCATAAATACGTATAGGGTGGAAAACTTCCTGAAGCTGATACAGTGGCTGAACCATTGTTTCCGCCATTACAGGTAACATTGCTTTGTGCAGTTGTAATAACAGTTGTACTAGGGACAGTTAATGTTGCCGGATTAGAGGTGGCTGTGCCAGTTCCGCTTGCAATACATCTATAGGTGTAACCGCTCATCGCTGCCGTTACTCCTGTTATGGTTAAAGTTGCTGAAGTTACGCCAGAATAAGGTGCTGTATTAGAAAGGTTTGCAAAACCACTTCCTGTATTTTCCTGCCATTGATAACCACTGGCATTCGTTGCGGTAATTGGAAAAGTAGTGGTACCGCCAATACAAAGCGTTCTGTTAGGCGGATTACCAGTAATTGCTGGTGGTGTTCCTAAAAAAGGAGCAGCTGATGGCATGGCAAGTGAAATAGCAGAAAGTGTCCAGTTTGACGGATTCATGACTGCGGTTCTAATTTGTGCTATAGTAGTAATAGGATCAGTACTGCTTAGATTAAACTTTGCAGCGCTAGGAGTAGAACCTCCTGTATAAAATGCACTTGTACCTGCAATTAGAGCCGGAGGCCTGATAGAGCCATTTGTTCCGTTGGCACAGGCATCAGGATCCCAGGTTGCCTGAGAGGTTCCCGGTGCAGTAGCACAACGAAAATAATGTAATCCACTAATAAGGGTAACTCCGCTTCCAGTAACAGAGCCTGCACCGCCTTGAAAAGCGATAACCTGATCTCCCGTAAAAGATAAATTTAGTCCATTTGTCATAGTTCCTTCGGTAATAACTACGGTACCATTTGTTGTTGTAGCACCAGTAGCCACGTTATAAGTCGAAGCAGTCATACCTTTTATCATGACCTCTGTTCCTGCCGCAATAGCAGTTCCACTAGTCCATGAAATGGATCCTTCGGTACCACTTACAACTTGCCAGGTTAAGGTTTCAAAATAGCCTCTGTCTGTAAAATTAATTACAGTACCTGCAGGTATAGGGGTAAGAAGTACAAACGAAAATACATCACCACCATCGGTTTGTGAGAAATTTGAATCGTAGCCGGTAAAAATAAGGTCACCGTTTGCCAGAGTCTGAGAATTCACAATGTAGCTTTGTAAAAATATCCCCAAAAACAAGGCGATATTTAAAAATTTTTTGATTTGAGAGTAAAAATGTTCCATAATTAAGATAGTTAAATTATAAAGTGGCAAATTGTTCACCGTTTTTGATACCAAAAGCGAGCAATTTATGCCCACTCATAAATCCTTCATCCGTATAAACTGTATTGATACGCAATTGGGTATTATTATAACATTGTATGATTAATCCCTTGTTTTCATTTATTTCTAAAATAGTTCCGGGAGCATGCTGATCTGCGCGCAGTGTATCCGTTTGTGAGACTTCTACTATTCGTACATTTAAACCATTCCAATGCGTGTAAGCTCCTTTATTCCAGGGATTACATGCATTCACTAAAGCCTGAATTGATTTTGAATCCTGATGTTCCCATTGAATGCTGACATCAGCAATAGTGGGTTTTTTATAGTATTCCGCTACTGTTTCATCCTGATGCATACCTTCATCATTACGATGCAGAAGCGTTAATACTTCTGGCAAAATATAAGAAGCGAGGTACGATAAATGAGTGCATAACATTCCATGTGTAAAATCTGTATGCAGCGGAAGCGTTTTTCGCAAGATTATTTTTCCCTTATCAATTTCTTTTTCTATAGCGTGAACAGAAATTCCAGTTTCATTTTTTTGTTTTTTGATCGATTGAAAAACAGGATCTGCTCCACGCATTTCCGGCAACAGACCATAGTGGAAATTATAAAACAAATTAGGATGTTGTCTGATCAGTTCTTCAGGGACTTTCCATGGAAAAGTCATTGTAAAAATGAATTTCAGATCCTTAATTGCCGTGATTTCCTGAAGCTGAAATTTTAGTTTCGATTTTTCAATTATTATTAAATTAATTCCTGCATCTGAAGCAAAAACAGCACAAAAGGCTTTTACATCTTCATTTTCTACAGGTACTCCAATAGAATGTAGCCTTCCAAGGCTATGTAAAGTTTGTATAGCCGGAAAAGCCATTCTGTTATTACATAAAATCGCTATGTCTCTAATAGTACTCATGATTCCAGACAGGCATAAGAATTAATCCAGGAATTTGAAGGTATATCTTGAACAGCCAGGATATGATATTGTAAGCGTTCACGTTCTTCCTCCAAGCCCGAAACTTCAGTTATATTTTCTAAGAGGCAATTGCCTGTTTCTTCATTTTTGGTTACAGTAGCGTAATACAGTGGTGCTTCGGAAAATCCAGTGTTTGGATTCATGTATACTTTTCCTCTCGGGGAGTCAATAGCAATATTATCTAATGACTGGCCATCTGAATTTGTAATAAACAAAGCAGCTTCCCATCCTAAAAGAGAAAAGAGATTCGCTTTCTGTTCTTTAATATTTTTCATTGTAGCTATAAAATCTTCATTTTCCTTATTGTCAGTAACTGAAGACCATGCAACTGCACAGCTCCAGTTGTATCCTGGATATGGTATTTTATTGAGCCATAATTCTTCGGCTGTAAAGCCACTTCCGTATGTTTTTGAAGAAGCAATATTTTTTAATTTTGATGATTCTCTAAAGAAATCTTCTGCCATGTCTCCGCAAAATGAGGTAAATATGGAGACATCCTTATGCTGTTCAATATATTGATCTAATGGACTTAAGTTTAATTCTGAACGTTTCAAAGGAGTAATGTGGTTATAACTAATAGTGGCTCCTTTGTCTTCTGCAGCAGTCGAATACGTGTAGGGAGGGCGGTATCCTGCATCATAAAAAGAACAGGTAAAAACAAAATTATTTTGACCTTCTTCGATAGCTTTACGAACAATAGCCCGTGAGCATAAATTACCTTCTAATGAAATGAAATAAACGTTAGATAATTTTTTTTCAAAATTTTGAAAGTGGTAACCGCTGTCTAATACAATCAATAATTTACCCGAACTTTCAAAAAGCGGTTGTATAAATTCAGCAGTAACAGGGTTTATGTAAGCAATTATAATATCTGTACCATTTAAGAGTAATTGTTCAGAACAAGTATAAATTTCCTTATTATTACCGCCAACTCCTATACTGGCAGTTACAATTTCATGTTTTTCGTCGTGGCTTGTTTTTTTCAGGGCAGATTTAAATCCATCCATTATGTCAAAAGACATCGAAGGGTAAATGACAGATCGGGGCATGAGTAAAGCTATTTTCATAAGCAATTGAATAGATAATTTAAAAAAACAAAACAACCCATTAGAAACTCTAATGGGTAATTTATGTTAGTTTCTTGAAGGGAAAAGCCCCTGAAGGCATATTATATAATTCAGGCCCAAATAAGGCTGTTGAATTGACATGGGCTGGTTATTTCCTGTCTGTCCTATTGTTATTACAGCTGTTACTGGCTTTAAAGCACTATCTGGTGTAGCTGTAGAATAAAGATTGGGTAAAGAGGCCAGACTGGCATCTGATGCAGACCCTGTATCTCCTGTATCTGCAAACGCCTTTAATGTCAATGAACCCTGAGCTGTATGTGTATGCAATGGCAGATTTGAAAGAGTTGCCGTTACAGTATTTGTACCAATTTTGGCACCTAATGGAAATTGAGTAATTCCTTGCGCAGGACCTGTTCCTGCAGCAATTCGTCCTCTAAAATCAGGCAATTGAAAGGTTTGAATTCCGTTACCTCCGTATGTAGTCCCTAAAAGACTGAATAATGCCTGGTTAGTGTTAATATTAAGTGTTTGGCCCGCACAAATTGCCCAAAATTTAGGTGCAAAATTTCCAGCAAATAATCGAATTTCTGAGATTATTCCTTCCATAATTATTGTTTTTAGTTAGTTTCTAGTTGGAAAAATACCCTGCATACAAATAATGTAATTTGTAGAAAGATAAGGTTGTATAATACTGAAAGGAGTAGTGTTGCCTGTATTTGTAAGAGTAACCGTTGCCGCAGCGGTTTTTAGCGTATCGTCGCCTGCTATTGCGGTATAAGCTTTTGTTAAACCGGCTAAAACATTTCCTGTTGGTGATCCTGTATTTCCTGGTGCATTAACGGTAGCTATTGCAACTGAACCGGTTCCAATATGACTATGTGTGGGCATTTGATTTATGGTCATAGTAGTTGTTTCTGTTCCGCCTATCTGACCCAGTACAACATTAGGCAGGCCTATGCCCTGACCAACACCAACTGGAACTCGGCCACGAAGATCAGGAAGATTAAATGTTGATACACCATCTCCTCCATATGTGGTGCCTATTATGACAAAAAGAGCGTCATAGTTAGCAATACTTTGTGAAGATCCATCGCAATAAGCCCAATTTGCTGGTGGGAAGTTTCCGGCAAATAATCGGATTTCTCCTAAATTTCCTTCCATAATTAATATATTTTTAGATTTAAATTATAGTTTTTGAGTTTGTTCGTTTATGAGCGGGGAGGAAAATTTCCAACTAAACAGATCATGTAATTCATGCCCAATGTGGGTTGAGTTATAGTGATTGGCTGCCCCGAGCCAATTGGTCCGACAGTTACACCGAATGCAGTAGGTTTCATATCATCTTCACCTGGTGCTGAACTGTACATATTGGGTTTAGCGGCAAGAGTGTTTCCAGCGGGCGTATCAAGATCACCTGAATCTGAATAAGCAGGAATTGAAATCGAAGCCAAAGAGACATGTGTGTGTGAAGGGAGTTCTAAACTTGTTAGTGTTATCGCATTTGTTCCGGATATCTGACCTAAATCATAATCTGATAAACCTACTCCCTGACCCCTTCCAATAACTGTACGACCGCACAAATTGGGCAATGCAAATGTAGTGGAGCCATTTCCGCCATATGTGGTACCTATAATAGCAAATAATGGAGTGTTGCTTTGTACTGCAAGTATCTGACCATTACAAAATGCCCAATTGACAGGTGCATAACTTCCAGCCATTAGACGTATTTCTCCAATTGTTCCTTCCATAATTATATTGATTTAAATAGTTAATGATTAGATTTAGTTTTAGATTACGACTATTTTTTTATAAAACAGAACGCTATAGTATTTTAATAGAACGCTAATTTACTTTTTATAAATGTCTCATATACAGGTATTTTTACCTGTTTTTGTAGAGTGATTATATTATAATTCAGATTTTGAAACAGAAACTTTCAAAAAGTAAAACCTTTCGAAGATTTAGCATTTTGTTTTTATACCTCAATAGTATTGTATGCTAATTAACACTGTTTCCTTAATTTGATTTTAAAATTAGATATCTATTACCTATCACCAGAAAAAGATGTTATAAAACGGCTTTTTCATGTCATGAAATGTCCTTTTTATGTCAGATAAGTTTTGATGTATAAATTCTGAATTCGCGGATTGATTTTTCGGTAAAAAAAGTAGCTTTTTATGGAAAAATGTACTGATAAAACATGTTTTTAGGCTCGTAGAAAGGGTGATTTCGCGTATTTGAACGAATAAAATTACAAAAATAAATAACGTAACTATCAGGAAGACAGTGTTTTTTGTGTAAATTCTTATTTAATAAATAAATACAGCAAGAGTAAGCTTATATTCGTTTCATGACTATCTCATAGTATTTCAAATTTGTAAAGATTCTAATGTAAGTTAATGAGGTTATTTTTATAACGAAAATAGGCTTTGAATACTTTTGGAAGATTTGGCGATACTATAGTGCACTACAAACCATGAATAATTTTAAAGGTTGCAGGCGAATTTTTATTGAATGTTAATATTTAGGCACTTTGATGCTATTTATGAATGTTGAAGAAAATCATTTTTAGTTTTTAAAGTTTATATTCTAAAACTAAAAGATTTATTTTTGCAGCTCAACCACAGTTATAGTAAACTTGAATTCCGATACTTTATGAAAGCAGTTATTTTTGACATGGACGGTGTAATTATTGATTCGGAACCGTTTTGGTAAAAAGCCGAATTTGAGGTTTTTTCATCACTTGGCGTAGTCTTAAGTACAGAATTTACTAATGTAACCAAAACAATGACCACTATAGAAGTAACCAGGTTTTGGTACGAAAAATATCCATGGGATAGCAAAACGCTTGAAGAGGTTGAAGAAATGGTGATTGCAAGAGTAATTGAACTGATAGAGCAGGCTGGGGGTGAAATAAACGGCATTGAATCCTTTATTAAAAAACTCAAATCAAATGGTTTTAAAATTGGTTTAGCCACCAATTCGCCTTATAAAATAATACCAGTAGTTTTAGAAAAAGCAGGTATTGCTCAATATTTTGATAGTATATTCTCCGCTGAATTTCTTGAGTTTGGCAAACCTGATCCTGCTATATATTTAATGACATCTAAAGAATTAGGAATAGATCCTGAAAATTGTATTGTTATCGAAGATTCTTATTCGGGAATGATGGCTGCAAAAAAAGCCGGTATGAAGGTGGTTGCATTTACAAACGGAAATCAGGATGTTAACTTAAGTTTAGCCGACTATAAAATGGAAAGTTTTTTAGAACAGGAATTGCACATATTTTCATAAGCTGAATCATAAGCTGAATTTAGTCTATTTTAAATAAAAACAGATTTTTTTTGAAATAACTTGTATCCGAAATAGTCATTCTTAACCAATGCGCTTAGTATAATAGGGGATTACATCATGAACTTGTATATTTGCCATCAGTTTTTTAAACATTAAAGTCTATAATGCTCAAATTTTTGCCGCTAGATCCAAAAACGATTTTTATACTTTATTTTTGGGGAAACTTGTTTATTTGCATTCTTATTTTTAGTTATTCGTTTTCGTATGCTACGGTTGAGAATAGAAAAAAACTAAAAACCTTTGGTAATGGTAAAATATTACTGACGATAGGCTGGATACTAATTTTTTTAAGAAATATCATTCCGGATTTTATTTCGATTAATATCGCTAATTCTATTATTTTATTCGGGGTTTGCTGCGAAACTATAGCGATAATGTCTTTGCTTAAAACAAAGTGCAAAAGACATTATGATTTACAAAAAGGCCTTACTATTACCACAATTGTAGTTTTTAACCTAGCGACATTATTCGAGAGTACTATTGATACCCGTATTTTCATTATGTCTATAGGAATATTTGCTATTTATTTACCGCCAACAATAGGTTACTATAGAGAAAAAGGAACTAATTTTTTCCGAATATTTTATTTACTATGCTACGTTTTATTTGAAATTTTAATTTTTCTGCGAGCCGTTTATAGTTATGTCGATCCGCAAAAATATTTTTTCAGACCCAGTATTTTCGACAGTTTGTATAGCATAAGTTTGTTTTTGCTCACTCTTATTGGCACAGTAGGATTTTTATTGCTGGTAAAGGAAAAGCAAGACCTTAAAATCAAGAAACTTTTAAACGATAAAAATTTATTCTTTTCTATCATCGCCCATGACCTTAAAGGTCCGTTGGGATCATCAGTTACCTTGTCAGAAATATTGGCTCAAAAAATTGATACCTACAGCCGTGAAGAGATTAAGGAAATTACAGGAATGCTTCACGAATCGAACAAAAATATTTATAAACTGCTGGAGAATTTATTAGACTGGTCAAGGGTGCAAACCGGAATGATCGAATATAATCCGCAAAAAGTAGTATTAAATCAATTGATTGAAGAAAATATAGCACTCAATAAAAATAGCGCCTTAAATAAAAACATAGATCTAAGTTTTGAACCCACTGAAATTATCGAAGTTGAGCTGGATAAATACATGATTGATACCGTTTTGAGAAACTTACTGACCAACGCAATTAAATTTACAGATCAGCAGGGAGAAATTAAAGTTACAATGCAGGTAATAAATCAAAAAGTTGAGGTATCCATTACAGACAACGGCATTGGAATTCCTGATAAGATAAAAGAGAAGTTGTTTAAAATTAACGGAAAAGTGATTCAAAAAGGAACCGAAAACGAAACCGGAAATGGTTTAGGACTATTACTTTGCAGTGAATTTATAAAAAAACATCAAGGTGAAATTTGGGCCGAAAGCGAATTTAGAAAAGGAAGTACCTTTAAGTTTATATTACCACTTAAAGGGTAATTTTTCAATTTTTTAAAATTCCAAATTCCAATTGTTGGAGTTTTTTAAACTTTGTAAAGGAGAGTAAAAGATTAAAATCTTTTACTCTCCTTTATGGAATTTGGAATTTAGATTTAAAAAAAGTCCCCCAGTTTCATAAGGGTGTGAAACTGGGGGACAAATAAAAAAAATAAAACACAATCTTTAGAACGAATATCTCAGACCAAGCTGTCCTTGGAATCTTGAAGCTAATTGATCCACAGTATAAGGTGTAGCCGTAGGTTTTTGGAAAGTATATGTTGGATCGCCAGTAGCAACTCCGCCTAAGTTTCCTGATTTTGTTAACCCAAGGTTGGCTGTTGAATTGTAAGTGTTTGGAACGAAATAACTTCTTCCCCAATCTTTGTTGATAAGGTTTCCAACATTGGCCATGCTAAATGAAATTTGGAATGTACCTACTTTTTGAACTTTAATTTCATCTGTTAATTTCAAATCTGCCTGAATGTTCCAAGGAGTAGTATCACCATTTCTTTGAGTGAATGTTCCTCTTCTGCTTTTTAGGTAATCATTTCCATTAATGAATTCTTCGTAAGCTGCAACTTGTTGAGCTGCTGTTGCTGAAGGAACTCCTGCTGCATTTACACCAATGTATTTAGCTGCTTCTGCTGCATCTTTAAAGATATAAGCTAATCCTGCTGCTTGTCCTGTTCCTGCAATTGTAGAGTTTACAAATCCCCATGAGAACGGATTTCCTGATTGCGCATTAAAATACGCATTAGCAGAGAAAGTATTGTTGTCTGCCAGTTTTACCGAATATCCTACATTAGAAACGATTCTGTGTTTGATATTAAAGTTTGAAGTGGCCAATTGAGGATCATTTGGTGTCAATGACTGGTTCATCTGGAAGTTACTTTCCATAGAATTACGAATTCCGTTTGTAACGTCACGAGAATCTCCATAAGTATACGCCACCATAAAATTCAAACCAAAATCGTATGTTTTCGAAACCATTTCGGTAATGCTGTATCGGTATCCTTTATTTGTATTAGAAAGCAAGTAAGCATTAGAAAAAGCTGAGTTTATGTTTGCTGCATAAATTGGCATTTGGTGATTCGTATCGTAAGAGAAATAAGTAGGGTTATCTGTTTTATTTACTTGTTGAAATTCAAGATCACGAATTACTTTCGTATAAATACCTTCGGTTGTAAATTTGTAACCGTTGATGATTTTATCGATTCCCAAAGAGTTTCTTAATACAGCCGGCATTTTAAATTTATTATCTACTAAATCTGCCTGTACTTTTGGCGTAGCATCGTGATATCCGTTTAATCCGCCTGTTGCTAAGGGATCACCAGCTGTTGCAACCTGAGCAGGAGTAAGGTTGTTTTTATCATAACTTCCGTAACCAACACCATCATTATAGTAAGCATATCCTAACCATGCAAACGGAATTCTACCTGTAAATACTCCAGATCCGCCTCTTAAAACCAGCGTTTTATCTTCATCTACATTATATGTAAATCCTATTCTTGGAGAAACTAATGCTGTAGTAAAAAAGTTGTTATTGATTTTGCTTAATGGTGTGTAAGTATAAGTATTACCGTAATTAGGATCAGCAGGAGAATTTTGAACTTGCGGGCTTAATTTTGGTTTATTTGGTAAATCAGTATAATCAACTCTTACACCAGGAGTAACTTTAAGTTTGTTTCCAATTCTAATCTCATCCTGAACATAAACACTATAAAGATTTACTTTGAATTTAGCGTACGGGTTATCAAAAATCTGATCTCTCGTTGAACCATCAAAAGGATATGTTCCACGAACACGAGTAGGAAGTTTATTCATGAAATCTGCCAGAGATTTGTACGAAACTCTTCCGTTTAATGCGTTAACAAATCCGTAATTAATGTCGTAGAATTCGTTGTGAGTTCCAAACAATAAAGTATGATTTCCTGTTTTGTAAGTAAGGTTATCAGTGATTTCAGCCGTATTTTGTTTCATGTTAAAAACAGTTGCTTCACGATCATTTCCTAAGAAAATAGTTCCCCCGTTGTAACCAATTTCTGCCTGAGGAAACATGGCATTCGATGATTTTGGATCACGATAATCTTTAATGGCCGAATAACTTGCAAGGAATGAGTTAGACCATTGGCTGTTAAAGTGGCTTTTTAATTCTAAAACCGTACTAATAGACTGGTTTTTTTGAGTGAAATCCATGCTTGAAAACCTGAAGTTTGCTGCATCACGCTCTAAATTCGAAGCTTGAGAAATAACTGTATTGTTTCTTAGCGAAAGCGAGTGTTTGTCATTAATTTTCCAATCTAATTTATTGAAGAATTTTTGGCTTTTTGCAAAGTTGTTGTAAGCACCATAACTTCCAGGATCAAAACCATAATTTGTTTTAACGAAGTTTGAAATTTGTTCTGCTGTAGCATTATCAACCAATGAAGTTAATTTTCCTGCAGAATTGGTTTCTCCGGCATTATAGAACAAAGGATCTGTTCTTTCTGCATATTCCATGTTGGTGAAAAAGAACAATTTATCTTTGATAATAGGTAAACCTAATCTGAAACCAACTTGGTAATCCCCGAACGAATTTGGCATTTTTGATCCGTCACCAGCATTATTAGGACCTGTGATGGCAGCATTTCTTCCATAGCTATAAATAGATCCTGTTACTTCATTTGTACCGCTGCGGGTAACAGCATTAACGCTTCCTCCTAAAAAGTTTCCTAATTTAATATCGTAAGGAGCAATATAAACCTGAATGTCCTGTATCGCATCCAAACTTATAGAGTTCGAGCGTGTGCTGCTTCCTGGCATTCCAGAAGTTCCGGACTGACCTCCTAAAGATGGACTAAAACCAATCGCATCATTATTGATAGAACCGTCAATTGTAACGTTGTTGTATCTAAAGTTGGTTCCTGCAAAAGAGTTGTTTGAACTTTGCGGAACCAGTTTTGTAACATCCTGAATTCCTCTGTTGATTAACGGTAAGCCATTGATTTTTTTCTCATTAATACTTGTTCCGTTATTTTTAGACGAAGGTTTAGAGCCTGTAATCACCACTTCTTCTAATACATTATCTTCGGCTTTATTAACCACAATTAAAGGTAAATCATTATCGCCCAATGCTAAATGTATTTGTGCGTTTGAATAATCTTTAATACCTGAACTTTTAATTTCGAGTTCGTAAGGTCCGCCAGCATTCAAATTTTCGAAGCTAAACCTACCTTGTTTGTCGGTAACAGCTCTGTAAACTGCATTGGTAGGCAAATGTGTTAATGTAACCTCAGCGCCAGTAAGCGGACTTGTACCATCGCTAACTTTTGCAGATAAAGATGAGGTTGTAATTTGAGCAAAAATGTTCCCCATAACAAGAAGCATAAATGCCGAAAAAAAGAGTTTTAGTTTTGTCATGTTGTTTTTAGTTTTTATTTGACAAAGAAACTGTCTTTGTTTCGATCAGATTTAACGCTTTTGTTAACTTAAAATGATAAAACTATTCATTGTTAACTTAGGATTATGAAGATGTTATTTCAAGAAAAAGGAATTAGCTCTTTAAAATCAACTACTTGGGTAAAATGTTAAAAATAAGTAGATTAAAGCTCGATTTAAAGTAGATTAGAAAAAGATTAGAGTGTTAAGCTAATGTTAGCGATTGTGAAAATTGATAATCTTAGGTATTGATATTTTAATGTAAATGTGTAATTGTTTGACGTTTTAAGCGTAGGCATTTTTGTCATCCCTCGTTCCCCGGGATGACAATGATTGTGATTAAGTTATTTTCTATGTTGTTAATTATACTCAACAATTAAATTCTTTATGGAAACACCAAAGAAAACGAAGTACCTTTCCCCAGTTCAGAATCTACGATTAAAGTAATATTATGAAGTTTAAGAATCTGCGTTGTGATAAAAAGACCCAATCCTTGTCCCTGAATATGGCGTGTATTATCGCTTCGGAAAAAGAGATCGAAGATAGATTTTTGATCTTTTTCCGAAATTCCGGGACCCTGATCTACGATTTTTATAATGAGTTTATTTTCATCCGAAAGTGCAAAAACTTCAACCGGTGCAGGAGAGGAGAATTTAATAGCATTATCTAAGATATTGTACAACCCAATAAAAAGCATGTGTTTATTAGCGTAAACAGAAAGTAAATCTTCCTGATCTGCAATCGCATTTAAATTGAATGAAACCTTAGATTCGGGATATTCTATGGCTTTTTTCTCGAGAACATTCCATAATATCTCATCGACTCTGATCGTTTCCATTTGTTGCGGCTCAGAAAGTTCCAATCCGGATAAAACCAAAAGACCTTCGAGAGTGGCTTTAAGATGTAAGGTATCTTTGCGCAGCGATTTTAGAATTTGCTCATATTGCTCGTTGGTTCTGGGTTGTTGGAGCGATACATCAATGTCTCCTATAATAATGGTAAGAGGTGTTTTTAATTCGTGCGAAGCATTTTTCAGAAAATTATTCTGAATCATGATACCGCTTTCTAATCTTTCCAAAAGATAATTGAAGGTCGTCACCAATTCTTTAATCTCATCTTTGCCGTTTGTTTGTGGTACATCTAATCTCGAATGAAGATTCTCGGTTGTTATGGTGTTAACTTTTGCAATCACTTCGGTAAACGGACGGAAAGTTTGTTTGGCTAAGAAAGTTCCTAAAAGATAATTTAGAGGAATTCCGGCGAGATAAAACAAAACAAACATAAGACCAAGCATTTCCAGTTGTCGATTTCCGGCACGATCGATTCCTGAAACTACAATGATAAAATCGCCCTGATTGTCTTTATAAAACAAACCAACAAATTGTCTGTCGCCTCTTGTAAACGTTAGTAATTTTTCTTTTTTGATGTTCTCTAAGTCTTTATCAATTAAATGAAAATCAATAGCGTCTTTTATATAAATTTTATTGGTCTTAGCATCATAGACACGTATAGACTCATTATTGATGCGTTTGTACTGAAGTTCAATTTGTTGATAACGCGAACGGTTGAGTTCTTTTATTTCATCTTTTTCAAAATAAAAAAGAGCCGTTGTCATGGCGTGATCTTCTAGATTATCAAAATAAAGATCCTTCATATGACTCCTAAACAAAAGGAAAGATCCGGCCATAAGCAGTCCTACTATAAAAGCAAAAAGCAAAGTAGAATTAGTGGCTAACTTATTTTTAATATTCATAACTCTTTTGTTTGAGCATATATCCTGTTCCTTTTATGGTATGAATGAGAGGAGTAGGGAAGTTCTTGTCGATCTTATTTCTTAGATAATTAATATAAACATCTACGGTGTTTGATGTCGTATCAAAATCTATATTCCAAACCGCTTGTGCAATCGAAATTCGGGATAAGGCTTTCTCGCGGTTTTTCATAAAAAAGATCAAAAGCTTTAATTCTCTCGAAGATAAATTCAGTTCTTTTCCGTCTCTTGTAGCGCTTTGTTCTTTCATATTAATTTCGACTCCGGCATACGACTGAAAATCGAGAATTCCGGTGCTGAATTCGGCACGACGAAGCTGGGCGTTGATTCGCGCCAGTAATTCTTCAAACAAAAAAGGTTTTGCCAGATAATCATCCGCTCCGGCCTGTAATCCTTTTACTTTTTCGTGCGGAGTATCGAGCGCGCTCAGAATAAGAATTGGAACAATTATTTTCCGGCTTCGTAAAACTTCACAAACTTCAAATCCTGTAATATCCGGAAGCATAATGTCGAGAATAATAATATTATATTCGTTCTCCATTACTTCTTTTATCGCTTCAAAACCTTTGGTAATGGTTTTGACTTCATACAAATGTTCCTCAAGTCCTCTCGTAATAAACGAAGCAACCCTTGGATCATCTTCAACTAATAATACTTTATTCATAACCGGATAGTAATCAAATTTGTTGTCATAAAAGTAATTAAAAAGCAATAGTTATTTAAAAAAAAAATCATGCGCGAATAGGAGTACATGATCTATTAAATTTAAATGAAAGGTCTGCAAGAATGTTATATATTTGAAGTATAAAACTATATTTATTTCATAGTCAGAACTATTAATTACAAGTATATTATGAAGCTACACTACACTAAAGCATTATTTTTTTTAATGTTCTTAACCTTTTTTTCCTGCGAAAACAAAAAACAAAAACAAGAATCGAAACCGTACAAAGCAGGTGTGATTTTATCTTTTGATGATGCGTATGTAGACGAATGGTACGAAGCCGATCAGGCCTTAAAAAAATACGGATGGAAAGCGACTTTTAATGTTTGCAGAATCGATTCGATAGGAAAGCCTCAGATTAAAAAACTTCTTCAATTGCAAAAAGAAGGTCACGAAATTGCCGGTCACGGATATCATCATTACAATGCTGTAAAATTTGTCAACCAAAACGGAATCGATGCCTATATGCAACAGGAAGTAGATCCTATGATTGTTTCCATGAAAAGGTTAGGTTTTAATGTTACGACCTTTGCGTATCCCTACGGAGAAAGATCTGACGCACTTGATAAAGCTTTATCGGATGATTTTAAAATTATAAGAGGAAGAGCTTTTGGTGGTGAAGCTCCGGAGAAACAAGACAGTTTTTTTAGCAACTCAAAAATTGTATTTGCCTTTGATATCGATAACAGTCACATACATTTTAGTATTCCGTATGTTTTAGAATTACTGGATTACGCCCAAAAACACAATAAAATTTTGCTGTTATGCGGTCATAAACCCGTAAAAAATGTAACCGAAAATTATCAGACAAAAATTGAAACCTTAGAATTCATTTGTAAGTATATGAAGCTTAACAACCTTAAGTTTTATAAAACATCTGATTTGGATGATTTACTGCCTGAAGAATAAATTTTAATGATGGGCTTTTGTCAAGCTTCTCGCGAAGATTTACTTGGTCTGTTCGCTATCGTTCGAGTCTCCTGCTTCGAAATGACAATATTGTGTTTAAACTTTGAGTCTTAGCGCCTTTGCGAGATTAATTTTATTTTTCATAAAAGATGAAACAATTTTTAAATTCGTGAATTCGTGGCTTTTTTTTGCGAGGAAATACGTATCATGTTAAGATGATTTTTACAAATTATAAAATCATTTTAATCCTATAATCTGTGGCTAAAATTTCGTTTTGTAAATCTTTGATCTTATGATCTACAATTTTTTCGTCTTTTTCGAAAATCTTAAAATTGGCTTTCTGACCACTATCATTCTTACAGTTTTGTCTGTAAATGTTAATAATCCTGTTATTTTTTGTATGATTTTGGGCCAAACTGCTCGATTTTTCGTACCTTAAAAATTCTAACAAATAAAAGACAATGATGACAAAATTACGAATTTCATTAATCAACATTCACGGCCTACTAAAAGGTTCAGGTTTGGAGATTGGTAGAGATGCTGATAATGGCGGACAAACAAAATATGTATACGAACTTGCAGAGTTCTTATCACAACACGAAGATGTAGAACATGTTCATCTTTTTACAAGGTTAATTGATGATAAAAACCTTTCTCCGGAATATGCAGTACCTATCGAAATCATTAATGACAAACTGGACATAAGGCGTATTCCTTTTCTAGGGAAAAAGTACAAAGCAAAAGAACAATTATGGGAAGGTTTAGACACTTTTGTAAACGGAATTGTTCAGCATATCAAACTTCACGATATTTTCCCAAACTGGATTCATTCTCATTATGGCGACGCAGGATATGTAGCCAGTGAATTATCTACAATTTTAAATATTCCTTTCGCGCATACCGGACATTCTTTAGGTTTTCATAAAAAAAATAAACTACTCGAAAGTGGTTTGAGCGAAGAAGAAATCGAAAAGAAATTCAAGTTCAAACAAAGAATTGCTGCCGAAGAAAAAACATTAGAATTATCTGAATTTATTGTTACTTCGACAGAACAGGAAATTGAAACCTATAAACCCTACAAAAATTTTGAATTAGGTAAATACCATGCCATTTCTCCCGGAATTGATACTAGAAAATTTGTTCCTTATTATCACAGAGAACAGGATGCTGATAAGCAAATGGATGAGGAGCAGAGAAAATATTGGGTAGCAGAAACCATTTCGAAATTTTTAATAAATCCGCACAAACCTTTTATTCTGGCACTTTCGAGGCCTGATCGCCATAAAAACCTTCATACCTTGATTGAAGTTTACGGTAAAGACAAAGAACTGCAAAGCATTGCCAATCTGGTGATTTTTGCGGGAATAAGAAAAGATATTTCGAAAATGCCGGAATCTGAAAAAGATGTTCTGACAGATTTATTACTATTAATGGACAAATATGATTTGTACGGAAAAATGGCAATTCCGAAGAAACATGACGTCGAAAATGAGGTTTCGATTATCTATCGTTATGCAGCCGAAAAAAGAGGTGTTTTTGTGAATTTGGCTTTGCATGAAAACTTCGGTTTAACCGTAATTGAATCGGCTAGTTCGGGTTTACCTGTTGTGGTAACCAAGAACGGCGGACCATCAGAAATTATTCCGACTTGTCAAAACGGAGAATTGGTAGATCCGCTGGACGAAGACGAAATCAAAAAAGCATTGCGAAATATTTTAACCAATGAAAATAAATGGAAATATTACTCGAATAACGGAGCAATAAATATTCAGAAACATTACAGTTGGTTAAGTCACGTAAACCAATATGTAGATTTAGTCAATGAAAATTTATCATTATCATCAGGTTCAGGAATCAAAAAGCAGCATTATCCTAATATTAATATCGAACGATTAAAACGTAAGGTTGAGCATTTATTTGTTTCGGATATCGACGGTACATTAATAGAACCAAAATTAAACAATCCCGGCTTAAAAGAATTAAAAGAACACTTGATTAATCGTACCGATAAAATGGCATTCGCACTGGCATCCGGACGAAACTTAGCTTTGGTAAAACAAGTGATCGACGAAGAACAGTTTCCTTTGCCGGATTTTATAATTTGCTCTGTAGGAACCGAAATTTATTATACAAATGGTAAAGATTATATTTTAGACAAAGGCTGGGCTAAATTTTTGGCTGGTCGATGGAAAAGAGAAGATATTGTCAGCCGTTTGAAAGAAGTTGCGTGGTTACGATTGCAGGAAGAAGAAGCGCAAAACCCTTATAAAATATCCTATTATTATGATAAAGAAAAATACGATCACGAGCAATTAATCACCGTTTTAGGCGCTGGATGGTACAAAGTAAATATCATCCCGAGTCATGGTGAATTTCTTGATTTTATCCCAAAAAGAGCTTCAAAAGGAAATGCGATTAAATTTTTATGCCGTAAATGGTCTATTCCTTTATCGAATGTTATTGCGGCAGGAGATTCAGGAAACGATATCGATATGTTCAGAGGCGCTGTAAAAGGAATCATCGTAGGAAATCGTAGTGTTGAATTGGCTGATTATGAAACTACAAAAAGTATTTATGTGGCCAAAGATTCAGCTTCTTCCGGTATTTTAGAAGGATTAAAACATTATAAAATAATTAAATAAATAACAGATGTTGGTTATCCTTTGAGATGTCCGGATGATCGTTGTTTTTAGAAAGTTTCAAAGGAACGATTCATATTGTAGCAAGGGATTTTAATGCCTTGAAATGTGGCATTTAGACTTCGCTCAGGATGACAAAAATGACACAATATGTTCAATAATAAAATAGGTTAAATATGTATTCAGGTTCAGGATTTAGTAATTGGGAAATAGGAGACGTTGATGTATTTATAGATGAAAGCGGAGTGCATCATTTATTTCATCTTATTATTCCCAATCACGATTATATTGCGCATGCAGTATCAAAAGATGGTCTTTCTTGGAAAAGAGTAAAAAATGCCTTGTTTGTAGGCGATCCAGGCGAATGGGATGATGATATGTTATGGACAATGCATGTTAGTAAAAACTCTGACGGAGAAGGTTATGAGATGTATTATACCGGTTTAAAGCGTAAGGACAAAGGAGTTACACAAAAAGTAGGAAGGGCAGTTTCGCCGGATTTGATTCACTGGACAAAAGACAATCAGTATGGTTTACCGCTAAAAAGTGATGCTCCGTATTATGAAAGCCGGGATAATAATCCGCGTGAATGGCTGAGTTTTCGGGATCCTTATAAATACCAGTTCGAAGGCGAAGATTATTTGCTGATTTGTGCCCGAAGCGCAGTAGGACCAACCTATAGAAGAGGTTGTATTGGCGTAGCAAAACGAGAAGAAAAAGGTTTTGTACTGCAAAAACCATTGCATGTGGCTTACGTTTATGATGATATCGAATGTCCTTGCGTGGTAGAAATAAAAGGAATGCATTATTTGCTGGGTTCCATTCGCGAAGATATCAAAGTGCGTTATTGGTTTTCTCCGGATTTTAAGGGAGAATACCATGCTTTTCATAATAATGTTTTAATGCCACAAGGTAATTATGCAGCAAGAATTGTAAAAGAGGGCGAGTATTATTTGATTTATAATTTTTACTTCGTTGGCGGAAATGTCAACACTCTTCGTGTAATTCCACCACCAAAACAACTGGATGTTGATAGTAACGGACGATTATTATTAAAAACCTATCATCATTGGAGAACACTTTACCAAAGAACTATTCACCATAGAAACTTGCCTGTTCCGGTGCCTATTTTAGGAAATCCGTCGGCAAATTTTGAGGTAGAAAATGAAAATAAATGGCGAATTGGCTGTCGAAGCGGATACGAAGTTTTTTGTTTTGATAAACCTTCTGAAAATTTTGTCTGGGAAGGAACGCTGGCCGTCGAAGGAATGGGAAAAACTGGTTTTGTGATCGAATGTGACGAACAGGGAACGGCCTATTATATCTCAATTGATTTTGTAAATGGTTTTGTGCAGTTTAGAGCCTGGGGATTTAATGAAAAAGATGTAAAAAATAATTTTGTTTTCGAAAATATTCAAACCAATCAATTTGAAATTGTAGACAATAAAGAGATTTATTTTAAGATTATTCGTTACGGAAATTATTATGAACTTTCGATCAACGAAATCGTCAAACTAACTTTACTGGATTACAAATACAGCGAAGGTAAAATTGGTGTTTACGTATGTTCAGCAATTGTTTCTTTAAGCGATTCAAAAATTCATGTCATTCCAGAACCGGAGAACGAATATGCAACCGCAGATCCTAATAAAGCAATTGATGAGTATAATAAAATAGCTCAATAATTAATGTACTTTGACAGATTGTGATGGGGTTACTTAGAATTAGTATCTATAATACTTTTTACACTATGAATAAAAGTTTCGGTATTGTGAATTTCGCCTTTTATGTAAATGTCATACTCGGTTAATTTAAACTGTTCCAGCATATCTTTTTTAAGATATTTTATCATAGACTCAAGACTTCGGGTATCGTTTTCGTTTTGTCTTTTTAATTCACGTTGTTTGCTTTCCAGGTAAGCTAAAGTTCTTTTTAATCTTAGTACATTAATATTGTCCAAACTTAATATTCTTAAAATTTAATAAAAAATAGCGATAATCAGGAATAAGATAAAATTCAATATTTTTCCAAAAACGTACCAGTGAATTGAATTTATCTTATTACAAGACTATCGTTTGAGGTAATTACGTAAAAATTGAATTTTTAGTTTTGAAATATAAGGCAAAAAATTTAAAAAAATAGACGGAATTATATGTTTTTTTTAGATAACCGTTTGAAAGACTATTGTTTAAAGGTTAAAATTGTAAGAAGATTTTACTTCTTTTTTATTTTAAAACTTTTCAAAAAATAAATAAATTGATTTGATTTTTTTAATTTTAAAGAAAAAAAATAAACAAAAAAGCTGCGTTTTTCCTGAAAAGAAAGACACAGCTTTTTTATATCATGAAGACTTTATTTTACAACAGTCGCTTCGAGTTCAACTTTTAAAGTCTCAAAAAGACTTTTTACTTCCAGTAAAGTTGTCGCTTGTTTCATACCATGTTTCGCCACCCAATCCTGAATAAGATTAAAATGTGGCCAAAGTTCATCAGTCGCAGTAGTATAGATATTCAACCGAACAATTCCGCTGCATTCATATCCGGCTTCCGTAATGACTTGTTCCAGATTTTGCAATGCCAGTTTTATTTGCGATTCCATGTTTTCATTACTGGAGATTCCGTCAGCACTTATCGCCGTTTGTCCCGAAACATATAATGTTCCTTGCGGATTTTTTACTTCAATTGCTTGTACATAACTGCGTTGATTTTGCCATTCCCAAGGATTAAATTCTCTTTTTTCCATTTGTTTTCCTTTTTTCGTTTGTGTCAATACAGGCATCGTAGTTAATAATAGTAATACTAAAAGGCTTGCCGTTTTTTTCACGATTACAGTTTAAAATTGTAATACAAAATTGATCATAACGGCTGGAAAGTACTCGTGACATTTTTCAAGATTTTGATGTGAGAATTGTCACATCAGGAAGATAATCGACTTAATGTTTCGCGCGAAACGCCTAAATACGAAGCAATAAGACTTTTAGGAACACGCTGCAGGAGCGAAGGATATTGTTTTAATAATTGGTCGTAACGCTCTTTAGAGTTAGAAGTCTGCCAGGAAACAATGCGGCGTTGAGATCCCAGAAAACCAAAAGTGGCTTTCTCCAGAAAAAAGCGTTCCATTTTCTGCAAGCCGTTGCATAGGTTTTTATAATCTTCAAACGAGCAGCAAAGTACTTCAGTATCTTCAAGGCATTCTAATGACATTGTAGCTTCAGTTTGGGTAAAAAAGGCGTAGTAATCACTTTCCCACCAATCTTCCATAGCAAAAGAAACAACATGCTGCTTTGCTTTTTCATCAGTATATACCAATTTTAAAAGTCCCGAAATGATAAAATAAGAATACTTGACAGAATCACCTTCCTGAATAAGAAACTGATATTTTTTAAATTTTTTGGAAGTAAAATGAGAAGACACAAAAGCAAACTCTTCATCAGTAAGAGGAATTATTTTTTCTATATGTTCTCTAAGTTGATTGTGCATAGTAGCATCCAAAGTTATTGAAATTTTAATAAAAGAGAAGCTTTTATTATCGATATCAATTTTGTGGTTAGCATAAAATATAAGAAAATTAAATTTAGGAAGTAGATAACGATTTAATAAAATTAATAACAATTTCTTAAACTTTTGTTTATTAGTGTGTTGATAAATAATGTTTTATAAAGCGATTTTAGGAACATTAGTAACGAATTAATTTTTATATTTGAGAATGAATCAGAGTCAAATAATTTAAAATATTTACAAATGGATAAAGCTATAAAACTAAAAGTTCGTAAGGAGTTGGATAGTCAACAACAGTTGAATATTATTAAATTAAAGGGTAGTTTAATCTCTAAAGGCTATACCGAAATTATTCATATCCTCGATCAGGATGATGAGTTTCATATCAATTCTTTCGCAACTCCTTCTGAAACTACAAATGAAGTCCAGGAATTTATCAAAGCATTTATCTACAAAGAAAATTTGGCAGATACCATAACAATTTTTAGATAGTAAAATATTTATTGCTTATAAAAAAAAAATACATTTTATTAGATCCTTCATTTCTAATCCTATTTCAACTATAACCCAAGTTTTCAACCTTGGGTTATGTGTTTTTAGAACCCAATTCTCCAAGCCTCAACGATCGAAATCGTTGCCGATCTTACAGCTGTATTTTGACTCAAATTAATTTGGCAAAAACTTGCTTTTAAGTTACTTGTGTTATTAATGACATTTTTGTTAATTTATTATTAAAAATGTAATTTCGTTACGTTGTACTTCTTTTTATAAAGATAATCATATCTTTACGTCAGATTTTGGTCTGTTTTCTTTAGAAAAATAAAAGAAAATAGTTAAAAGGGAATCAGGTGCAAATCCTGAGCAGACCCGCTACTGTAAGTTCTATATAAGTCTTTAAACGTTACTAATGCCATTGTTCGCCGCGGCGAATGAGAAGGTTGTTTAAAGATGGAACAAGTCAGGAGACCTGCCATAATCACATAGTTTAAGGCTTTCGTGGAATAAAGTCGAACAACAAAAATTGACCTGCTATTGCATAGTGGGATTCTCTCTTTTTGCTTTTTGATTACTACATCCGCGAGGTTTATTTAATTAAATCAGTGATGTATAATACAAAAAAATTACTCTTATTATTTTTCTTATTTATTGCTCCATATTTGATTCATTCGCAAGTATCTAATGACAGTTTGCGTGTTTTAAAAGAAGTTATTCTAAAAGGGAAACCATATCAGGAAGTAATTCCCGTACAAAGTCTTTCAGGAAAATTACTGGAGAATTTAGCAAGCCATAATGTTGCCGATGCATTGAGATATTTTGCAGGAATTCAAATTAAAGATTATGGCGGTCTCGGCGGACTTAAAACGGTCGATGTACGTAATATGGGTACACACCATGTAGGTGTTTTTTATGATGGTATTCAGTTAGGTAACGCGCAAAATGGAGTCACGGATCTGGGAAAATATTCCTTAGATGACATGGAATCCCTAACCTTATATAATGGACAGAAAAGTGAAATTTTTCAGTCTGCAAAGGATTTTTCAGCCGCTTCGACCATTTATTTAAGAACAAAACGTCCTGTTTTTGTTGGTGATAAAAAAACAAATTTACTGGTAAGGTTTAAAACCATGTCTATCAACTATTTCGATCCTTCTTTTAGATGGGAACAAAAACTGAGCGATAAAGTCAGCATGAACGTTAGTTCTGAATACATCAAATCAAACGGACAATACAAATTTAGATACAAAAGAAACAATCTCGACGGATCAGTAGCCTACGATACCACTGCCACCAGACATAATAGCGATATAGAAGCATTACGATTTGAATCCGGCCTTTACGGAAAAATCAATAATGGTTCCTGGGATGCCAAAGTGTACTATTATGATTCAGATAGAGGAGCACCCGGAGCTATTGTCGAAAATAAATTTTCAGACGGTTTCAGGCAATACGACAAGAATTTTTTCGCACAAGGAACTTTAATCAAGGATTTTACCAAAAGATATAAGTTTCAGGCCAAAGCAAAATATGCTTACGATTACACGCACTATGTGGCACGAGATACCACCAATATATTAGGCGAAACCGTAACCGAAGGCGCACAATCTGACGATAGTTACTACCAGCAGGAATATTATTTCTCAGCCGTAAACATGTACAGTATATTGTCGAATTGGGATGTTTCGCTATCTACAGATTTTCAGTACAATAGATTAAATGCAACCAGAAAAGGAATAAATACTCAATTTTCTTTTCCGCAGCGTTATACAGCATTATTTTCTTTGGCAAGTTCTTATCGATATGGTGGTTTTAAAGCTTTGGGAAGCGTTGTGGGAACTTATGTTCAGGAAGAAGTGCGCTACAATGCAAAAGCCCCGGATAAAAAAGAATTTACACCCGCTTTATTTTTAGGCTACACACCTTTTAAAAATTACGATTTTAATGTGAGAGCATTTGCAAAACGTATTTTCAGAATGCCCACTTTTAATGATTTGTATTATACAATGGTTGGTTCGAGTACTTTAAGACCTGAATATATGAACCAGTACGATATTGGTTTGACTTATAATTTACTGGTAAATAAAGGATTCTTTGATAAAATATCTTTTCAGGTCGATGGCTATTATACCAATACTAAAGATAAAATCGTAGCAGCGCCTACAGGAAATTTATTTCGCTGGATGATGACCAACATAGGGCAGGTAAAAGGTAAAGGAGTAGAGTCTGTCGTGAATATGGGCATGCATATTGGCAAAGTAAATTTAAGTACCAACTTAACGTATACGTATTCTGAAAACAGGGATTTTACCAAATTTGCCGGTCTTGAATTGTCCTCTTATGGAGACCAGATCCCTTACACCCCGTGGCATAGCGGATCCGGAATATTGAACGCTGAGTACGAAACATGGAACTTCAACTACAGTTTTGTATACGTAGGAAAACGTTACAATGGTAATGTCAATAATATAAAAGTCAACGAAGTCCAGCCTTGGTATACACATGATCTGGCAGTGCAGAAATCATTTGCATTTCAGCATTATAAAATGAAAGGCGCAATAGAACTTAATAATGTTTTCGATCAGCAATACGAGGTAATTTATAATTATCCTATGCCGGGACGCACAATGAAATTTATAATAAGTATCGAGCTATGAAAAAGATCACAACAAAATTAGTCCTCGGTTTATTGATAACCCTTGCTTTTGTTTCCTGTCGGGAAGAAGAAACCATTTTTCCATCTTCGGATAAAAATGTTGCCGCGCCAAGAAGCGATGGTAAAATAGAAGGTTTTTATCTTCTTAACGAAGGTAATATGGGAATGAACCGTGCCAGTATCGACGTATTCAGTTATAGAACAGGAAATTATACCACCGATATTTATTCAGAACGAAACCCGACAGTTGTAAAAGAATTGGGTGATGTTGGAAACGATATTCAAATCTATGGCAACAAGGTTTATGCTGTAATTAATGTTTCCAACAAAGTTGAGGTTATTGATAAATGGACAGCAAAACGCATCAAAAAAATAGACATTCCCAATTGTAGATATGTCGCTTTTTATAAAGACAAAGCTTATGTAAGTTCTTATGCAGGTCCGGTTGCCATTGATCCCAATGCAGAAATAGGTTTTGTGGCAGAAATCGATACGACATCATTAGAAATAAAAAGAAAAGTAAATGTGGGTTATCAGCCCGAACAAATGGTGGTACACAACGGGAAACTTTACGTTGCCAATTCCGGAGGTTACAGGGTTCCTAATTACGACAGAACCGTATCTGTAATCGATCTTGAAACTTTTACCGAAATAAAAAAGATAGATGTAGGGATCAATCTCTACAGCATGGAAATCGACAGCAGGGGAGATATTTATGTGAGTTCCAGAGGAGATTATTACAACACGCCCTCGAATCTTTTTGTGATTGATACTAAAACAGATGAGAAAAAAATGCAGCTCGATATGCCGGTTTTAGGAATGTGTCTCGTTGACGATTTGCTCTATTATTACAGTGTATCATGGAGTTACCTCACCAATAGTAATAAAGTGACTTATGGAATATTAGATACAAAAACAAAGAAAGTAATAAGTGATAAGATTATTACAGACGGTACCGAGAAACAAATCATGATTCCGTACGGACTTCAGATAAATCCTGAAACCAAAGAAATTTATATTACTGATGCACAAAATTATGTGGTAACAGGCTACATCTATTGCTTTACGCCCGAAGGTAAATTAAAATGGAAAACTACAGCAGGGAATATTCCTGCACATATTGCTTTTATAACTAAAAATTAAAATGAAAAAAATGTATCACAACTTTTTAAAACATTTTCGATTCGCAGTGCTTTTATTAGTATCACTAACACTTACCAATTGTTCTGATAGTGGATCGAATGACGATGATAACGGCGAAACTACTGTTGAAAACGAATATAGTGTACAACGGTCTAAAATAATATCAGTTACGGCACATAATGGCTTAAGTACAGAGGCTAAATTTACATGGAGCGTGACAAAAGGACCGTCAGAGAATTATGCGTTTTCTGATGTTACAGCCAAAGAAACCTTATTCGCTGCGACAGACGTTGGCGTTTACGAACTTACGTTACTGATCAATGATCAGGGAATGATGCAAACGCAAAAAGTAAAGGTAAATGTAACCAAAGAAACAAAGGAATATAAAACCTTTATTGACAAGGTATTTGAATTTAAACCGGCACCCGGACAGTTTATAAATGATTTACCGGCAGCCAATGACGGAGAAACGACCGAAAGAATTTTGGACAGAGCCAATACATACCTAGCCAAGAAAAACGGAGATCTTATTTCGCTTGGAGCATTTGGTGGTTACATTGTTTTTGGATTTGATCATACCATTGTAAACATAAAAGGGAAACGTGATTTTAGGGTTTTAGGCAATGCTTTCTGGGCAGATGCCAATCCTAATCCTGATACTTCAATGCGCGGAGGCAGTAGTGAAGCGGGAGTTATAATGGTTTCTTACGACAAGAATAAAAACGGACTTCCGGATGATGAATGGTACGAAATAGAAGGTGCCGGACACAACATGGAAAAAACGATTCATAATTACGAAATCACCTATTACAGGCCAGATCCTAATAAAGCACCCGTTCCCGGAGGCGGAACCGGAACTGTACTTTTTACTGATATAGAATACATCTACTGGAAAGACAATCAGGGTAAAGATGGTTATCTGGCACAAAACAACGCCTACAATCACTCCTTAGATTACTGGCCAAAATGGCTTAAAGATCAGCCAAGCCTCACCTTTAAAGGAACAAGATTACCCGACAATGCTGTTGATGAAAGCGGAACCGGAAGCTATTTTGTTCAGTATGCATTTCTTTACGGATATGCTGATAATGCACCTAACAACGACGATGATTCTGCTATAGATATTGATTGGGCAATTGATAAAAACGGAAACAAAATTCACCTTCCGGGAGTAGATTTTGTAAAAGTGTATAATGGTCTCAACCAACAAGCGGGATGGTTAGGCGAAACTTCTACCGAAATAATGGGAGCAACAGATTTGCACCTTTTGGGAGAAAATATTCCGACCAGAAAATAGAATAATTAGAATGTTAAATTAAAATTATAATACCAAAAACCATGAAAAAAAACCTTACCCATTTATTATTAATTGCCTTTGCAGCCGTGTTTACTGGTTGCAGCAGCAACAATGATGATGATAAAGCTGAAGAAAAGATCGCAGTTACACTTCAGGAAAAATACGAAACATCGACATTTAGTGTTGTAAACATACCGGCTTTTGCCGAAACTACCAGCCCTGTTTACCAATGGATATTGACTAAAAACCCGGTGAACCAAAAGACGGATTCTATTGTAGGAAATACAAAAGACCTGCGTTTTGTAGCCATTTATGCTGGAGCTTATGAGCTTACTTTAAATGTCACTTCAGGAGACCAAAAAGGCAGCAAAAAAACAATCGTAAACGTAACTAACGAAACTAAAAATTACAATCCGTACATCACGAGTATTTTCGATTTTGATCCGGCACCGGGAATGTTTGCCAATGATTTATACAAAGACGGATTTAAAAAAGAAGATATTTTACGTACTGCTTTGGGCAGAATCAATGAGACTAATGTAGGTTATCAACTAGACTTAGGAGGTTTTGGAGGTTCTATTATTATTGGTTTCGATCATACCGTTGTAAATGTTACAGGACAAAGTGATTTTAGAATTTATGGAGGAGATTTAACAGACAAAGCGAATCCGCCGGCACCCGGAATTGTATATGTTGCTTATGATAAAAATGGAAACGGAAAACCAGACGAAGACGAATGGTACGAAATCATAGGAAGCCAGCATACGAAAGCCACCACAACAAAGAATTTTAAAATAACCTACCATAAAAAAGCTGCCGGAGCACCTGTTGTAGTGGGCGGACCAAACGATATGTTTTCTGATCGTGAGCATATCTTTTGCGAAAATAATTCACCTGAATCATATTACTTACCAAGATCTAAAAGCAAAAAAGAATATTATCCTTTATGGGCTGCTCAAACCGCAGTTACTTATGAAGGTACAAGACTTAATGTAGATTTTGTTACAGCACGCCCTGGGCAAAGTACATTATGGAATTTTACACCTCCGCAATGGGGATATGCAAATGCAGTTAATCCAGATATTGATATCAACTGGGCTGTAGATAAAAACGGAAACAAAGCCAATCTTCCGGGAATTAATTTTATAAAAGTAGTCAACTGTGTGAGCGAACCAATGGGACTTTGCCATCAGCAATCTTCCATGGCTGCCAAATTTGCAGGTGCAGGAGATCTACATTTATTAAAAAAATACAACTTAAAAAAAGTAAAATAATAAGAATATGAAAAAGTATTTAAAACATAGTTTGTTTCTGGTAGCTATTGGCACTTTTTACTGCTGTAGTAATGACGATTCAAAACAAGATAACCCTGAAACGCAACCCGTTAAAGAAGCTTCTCTTTCATTAAAATTAGCCTCAGATTTTACTGTGAGCAGATACAATTCAGTAACCGTAGAACCACAAGTGTTGATTGAAAATGCTGATGCTGAACTTGCTAAATACAAATGGACAGTAAAAGTAACCGGAACTGGCGGAGCTGTAAAAGATTCTGTTATTGGAGACACCAAAAACTTACAGTTTATAACAGCAATAGCAGCTAATTATACAATAGATCTAACGGTAACCTTGGATAAATTGGTAAAACAAGCTTCTACAAAAGTTACAGTTTCAGAAACGGGAAAAAACTATAATTCAAAAGCATTATCGCTAATCGATTATGTACCTGCTCCGAGTTTTAATCTTGATAATTATGGTTTTACTACCAAAGCAGAAGTTTTGGAACAAGTTAAGTCAGATCTTATCGAAGGAAATGCGGTTCCATTAGGAACTTTCGGGGGATCTATTACCACAGCATTTGATCATACTGTAGTAAATGCTTACGGAAAACGTGATTTTAAGATTCAAATGAATGAAGACAGTGGCAACTCAAAAGTTTCTCCTGTGAGTGTTTATGTTGCTTACGATGCAAATAAAAACGGTATTGCAGACGATAACGAATGGTATGAAATTGCCGGTAGCGAATACAATAAATCGACTACTGTAAAGAATTATGAAATTACATACAACAAACCAAATGCAGGCAAAGCTGCTGTAGCAGGTACAAAAGACTGGCAGTTTGATAAAGAATATCTTAAATGGACAGACAATAAAACGGCATCCGGTTTTATTACAAGAACAAAAAAATGGAGACGCTATAATTATTACCCACAATGGATGGGAGAATCTTACACGCTAAAAGGAACAAAAATATACCTGCCTGTAAAAGATGTAAGCGATGGAGAGGGAACAACCTATAACATAGGAACTTTTGAGTGGGGTTACGGAGGGATTAAAGATCCGTCAATAGACATTAGCTGGGCTGTAGACAGCAACGGAAAGAAAGTTCATTTACCTGGAATCGATTTTGTAAAAGTATACGTTTCGACATATGCCGAAGCCGGCGCGACAGATTTGGTAACCAATTTCTTTACACACGTCGAAGATTTGAATTTCCCAAAAGCAATCAAGTAAAAACCACCTTTTCTTGAAAGTTATTAAAGACGAATATTAACCCTAAATTTTATAAATTATGAAAAAAGTACTTTATTTTTTGACAGTTGGTCTTTTCTTGGGACTTTCATCCTGTAATAATGATGACGCCCCTTTAAGCAACGAAAGCGCAAGTGCAGTAGCGAAAAACGCCAGTGATATAACAAAAAAAACAGTTACCGATCCGGCAATTGGAACCACATCAACGCTTAATTTAACCAGTGCATTATTAACCAGCGGAATCACTACAACGGGTGGTAAATACTGGGAAAACACGTATGTATCGAACACGAATTTAAATGTTGATATTTTTACATTTTCGCATACAGCTACCTCTTCAGGTTATAATTATTGGGATGGTTTTATCGTTTCTAATGTAAATGATATTACAGATTACGGTTCTGGTTCAGGTCCTGGCGGATCTGATGGATGGGTGCCTCATCAATGGGGAACTATGGCCGGAAGCGGTTTTGGTACTTCTTCTACAATTGCAGCAGGAACTCCAGGAACAACTGGTGATCCTTATATCGTGGCGTATTGGTCAAGCTATTTAGATCCTAAAAATCCACAAGGAACTACTTTTAGCGAAAGCGTTTTTTCTAACTGGATTAAAATTGGAAACACAGGATTATACGAAGTGAAAGGATTAAAAATCAACATGCATCCATGGCCGTATTACGGTTGTCTGTACGGAGATGGATTCGCAAGAGCATTCACTTCAGGTGATTCTTTCAAATTATTAATTTACGGAGTAGCCGAAGACGGAACAATCACGAATCCTATTGTACATACATTAGCCAATCATACAGGATCTTCATTAGTAATGCCTACAGGATGGATAAACGTAAATACAAGTAATCTTCAGAGTTTAGGAGAAGTAAAATATCTTGTTTTCCAGATGAGTTCTACAGATTCAGATTTAGTTTACGGAATGAATACTGCAGCTTATTTTTGTTTAGACAAACTTTCTGTAAAACGTGTAGATTAAATACACTAATCTCATTACATATAAAAGCTGCAAGAAATCTTGCAGCTTTTTTTATGAATATTTCTTCCCCAATAAATATTCTTCTTATAAATTATAAAGCTTCCAGAAAAGCAATATACTCCTCCGTATTTTCTTCTATACTTTCAGCAGAAGGATTATTTTCAGCATTATAAAAAGCAAATAAAGGACGATAATTGGCTCTTACATAATTGAAGGTAACCTCAAAAGGAGTTGTCAGTTGTTCCAGAGTATATTTGTATCTTCCGCTTGCCCTATAATCCTCTTTACTAATACCCGCAGAAATCGCAAGTGCAATTTTTTTATTGGCTACTTTATAACCGCTTGTACTACCATAGGCCCATCCGTGCGTCAATACTTCATCCAGCCATTTTTTTAGCAATGGCGGACAATTGAACCAGTAAAACGGAAACTGAAATACAATCGTGTCATGACTTTCTATTAGCTGTTGTTCTTTTTCTACATCAATTTTTTCGTCAGGATACAAACTGTATAAATCATGTAAAGTATAGTGGTTAGGATATTTTTTTAATTCTTCAATCCATCTTTTATTAATTAAAGAATTTTCAAGCGTGGGATGTATTATAATTACAAGAGTTTTCATTGTATAACTATTAAAATTAGAAATGCAAAGGTCGCGCTGATAAACAAATACAACAATAAGGGGCGAATTAATCATATAGTGATAAATTAATCCCCATTGCTATTTGGTACAGAAAATCTTTTTTGTCTGTACTTTTGTATTTCTAAAAGGAATGAAATATGTATCAGCGAAAAATACCAATCGATTATAATTGCGGACTTAATGTGGCCATGGAAGTAGTGGGTTCTAAATGGAAATTTTGTTTACTGGACGAAATTTCAAAAGGAATAAAGCGGCCTAAAGATCTTATCAACGCTGTAAATGGTATTACAAAACGCGTATTGCAAAATCAATTGAAAGAACTTGAATTTCACGGACTTTTAGGAAAAACAATTTATAATGAAATCCCTTTACGGGTAGAATATTTTCTAACCGAATCAGGAGAATCCCTAATGCCCTTGATTGTGGCAATTGATAAATGGGGATTGGCATTTGCGCCTCAATTAAAAGCGATACTTGAAAATCAAATTCTTGAAACAGAAGTTTAGATTAGGAATTAGAATCCTGAAAATTCTTATATTTAATCTTAAAAAAAATAAAGATTTTTTCTAATCTTATAAAACAATAATTTTGAGTACAACAGAATTTTTTACCCGACTTGTAATAGCATTGTTCGCAGGACTAATTATAGGTTTTGAAAGGCAATGGCATCATAAAGAAACAGGACTAAAAACCAATATGCTCGTAGCAACAGGAGCTGCCGCTTTTGTATTATTGTCTATAAAAGTGGCTGCAAGCACACCCAATATCGATGTAACCCGTATTACCGCTCAGGTAGTTATGGGAGTCGGATTTCTGGGAGCAGGAGTTATTTTTAGGGAAGGGCCCAATGTACACGGACTAAATTCTGCTGCCACAATATGGTGCAGCGCCGCTATAGGTTGTATCGCCGCTTCAGGTTATTTTGCCGAAGCTTTAATTTGTACTTTTTTGGTAACTATTGTGAATACCGTTCTTGAACCTATAGAAAAGTGGATGAGGAATAGGAAGTAGGAGGAGAGAGAGAGAATAGAATAAAGAACAAAGAGAATAGACGGTAGATCAAAAAATAAAAATCTGCTCAATCTGTGAGAGAAAATATTTAAACATTTACAAACATAAATTTCACACCTTGTCTATGCGTTAATATTTAAATTGAAACGCCTTTTAACCGATCCTAAAAGCTATGTTCCTATGTGTTTAAATAATAAATAATGTTATTTTAAAAGCCTCTCCAATTCTAAAATAAAGTCCCCGGTCGCTTTTACCCACAGCGGCATCCAATCCTACGTTGATTTTTTTTTTGACTTTACCATTTCCGAAAGGAATTAAATAGGACACTTTTTTTTTGTTTTGAAAAGCATTTCTTAATAATGCAGTATATATTTTTAATCGCTAAATACCGGAAATTTTAAATGAAACCAGAATATTTTTAAGTGCATAACAAACTGATATTTTTATTGTTATCCCTTATTTTATTGAGGTTTTTTTGTCTTTTACAACTACTTTTGTTCTAAATTAATTTAAAATATTTTGAAAAATAAATTTAAACTCTACTAGTTACATAGAATTTATCTGTATATTTGCAGAGTAGAAAAAATCTACATGAACTTATCCAGAAAGACTGAGGGAGTAGGCCCGGTGATGTCTTAGCAACCTGTTGCCAAATAAGGTGCTAAATCCTTCCGCCAACGCGGACAGATAAGATAGATTTCATTAGTAAATCTGCGTAAGATCATTAGTATTAAATCACTTATTTTTTAGAATGAAAACTGAACAAATATTACCTGCCTGTCCCGAACAATGTAACTTATTTTCAAAAATAGAAAACCACCTCCTGGTTTTCCGAATGTACTACACATAACTTTTTTTAGATCCCTTTTCTTTTTTATCCATACAATAATAGACCATTTTAATACTGGTTCGGGAATTTCTATGTCCAATTTTTAAAAAACAAACCCAATGAAAAAAATAGTAGTATTTCTAGCTTTATGCCTTGGCGCAACAACAGCCCAGGCACAAGACGCAAATGTGCAGCTAAAAGGAACAGTTGTCGATACCGTGGCCCAATATGTTTACCTGCAAAAGTTTCACAACAAGATGTTTACCACAATAGATTCGGTAAAAGTTACCGCCGGAAAATTCAGTTTTAAAACGAAAGTTAAACTTCCTGAATTGTACGGATTAAGCGTAAATACAGCTGATTCACCACTATATATATTTCTTGAAAAATCTCTAGTTACGGTAAAATTAAGCCCTGTTAAGTATTATAGCACATCGGTTGTAGAAGGTTCTGCATCTCAGGATTTGTTTGATACTTACCGAAAAACAAAGGACATTGATATAAGTAAATTTATAACAGAACATCCTGGCTCTCTGGTTTCTTCCTATGTCTTGTACAGAAATTGGTCGTACAGATTAAGTCCGGAAGAGATCACAAAAAACATTGCGCTTTTAGATAAAAGTCAGCAAAATTCCACTTACGTGAAAGAACTTCAGGCACTTGTAAAAGTGCTTAACGGATTACAGGTGGGAAAAAAAGCACCGGATTTTGTCTCTAACGACCCCGAAGGAAAATCGGTTCGTTTTTCAGAAAACAATAAAGGATATACATTGGTAGATTTCTGGGCTTCATGGTGCGGACCTTGCCGAAGAGAAAACCCAAATATTGTAGCAGCTTACAAAGAATACCATGATAAAGGTTTTAATATCATCGGAATTTCTTTAGACAAAAAGAAAGAAAACTGGGTAAAAGGAATTCAGGACGATCACTTAGACTGGCTGCATGTTTCTGATTTATTATTCTGGAATAGTGCCATCGCAAAATTATACGGTGTAAGAGCAATTCCTGCCAATTATTTAGTCGATTCAAAAGGAATTATTGTAGCAAGAAATCTTCACGGAGACGAACTTCAGACTACGCTTAAATCACTTTTAAAATAAAGAACTACAAACCTGCACGGTTTTTAAAACTTTCGCAGGTTTTATAATTTGTAAAAACCGATTATTAAAACATCTAAATGTCAGAAAATATAGTTTTTCAAAACATTTTCTATCTGTTTTAGCATTAAACATTACCAGCAGAATAACGATTAAAACGCTATCAAAAAGCGAGGTAAACAAATTATTCTCAACAATAAAATTATGATATTAAAAAAATCAATAGAGAGATTAGTCTCAGAAAATGAGCAAAATGAAGGAGCAGGATTAAAACGTTCATTAGGCCCCATAAACCTTGTCGCGCTTGGAATTGGCGCCATTGTAGGAGCAGGAATATTTTCGCTTACGGGCATTGTAGCAGCCGAAAATGCAGGACCGGCAGTTATTTTATCTTTTATTCTTGCAGCAGTTGCCTGTGCTTTTTGTGCATTATGCTACGCCGAATATGCCTCGATGATTCCGGTTGCGGGTTCAGCTTATACCTATACATACGCCACAATGGGAGAGTTTATGGCCTGGATTATTGGTTGGGATCTGGTTCTTGAATATGCGCTTGCATCGGCGACCGTGGCCGTAAGCTGGTCGAGTTATGCAACCAAATTGCTGGCACAGCTTCATATCAATTTGCCTTCGGAATTAACCAGTTCACCATTCGATCCAGTAAAACTAGCCGATGGCTCAACTTTAAGTGGCGGAATCGTAAATCTTCCTGCCATTGTAATTGTAGCCTTGCTTTCGTTGGTTTTAGCAAAAGGCACTAAAGAATCAGCAACGATGAACAATTTGCTGGTATTGTTAAAATTAAGCGTAATTGTGCTGTTTATTGTTTTAGGCTGGTCTTTTATTCAACAAGTAAACTACCATCCTTTTATACCTGAAAATACAGGAGAATTTGGCCACTTTGGCTGGTCAGGAATCATTAGGGGAGCCGCAGTGGTATTCTTTGGTTTTATTGGTTTTGATGCCGTTTCTACAGCCGCACAGGAATCTAAAAATCCGCAAAAAGATATGCCAATCGGGATCATAGGATCGCTTTTGGTGGCGACTGTATTATACGTTGCATTTTCTTATGTTATGACAGGAATGGTTTCGTATAAAACCTTTATTGGCGATGCAAGTCCGGCGGCAACTGCTTTTGCGGTTACAGGATTTCATTTCTTAAACAGTGCTTTAATTATTGCAATTTTAGCAGGATATACCTCCGTAATTCTTGTCATGCTTATGGGGCAATCGAGAGTTTTTTACAGCATGTCTAAAGACGGACTTTTACCTTCTTTTTTTAGTGATATCCACAGCAAGTTTAAAACACCCTGGAAAAGTAACCTTTTCTTCATGGTATTTGTGAGCCTGTTGGCCGGATTTGTACCCATTTCAGATTTAGGACATATGGTCAGCATCGGAACCCTATTTGCCTTTTCATTAGTTTCATTAGGTATTATCATTCTACGAAAAACAAGCCCCGATGCAAAACGAGGATTTCGGGTTCCGCTTGTACCTTTTGTACCCATTTTAGGAATCGCAGTATGTGTTTTCCTAATGACAGGACTTCCTCTTGAAAGCTGGGAACGCTTATTTATCTGGATGGCCATTGGGATTGTTTTTTATTTTTTATACGGAAAACGACATAGCAAATTGAGAAAAGAGAAGAAACATTTAGATCAGTAATCTAAAAAGTTAAGCAAGAAATCAAAGTTTAAAAAAAGAAGTTAATTTAAAAATGAGATGGAAATGAATGTTATTGAGAAAACGAAACCAAGTCAGTTAGAGCGCTATTTTTCTAAGTTTAGAAGAAATACAATAGGAGTAAACCACACTTTCGAGTCGGCATATGGCACACAAAACTTATTGTATGCAGACTGGGTAGCCAGCGGAAGATTATACCTGCCCATTGAAGATATTATGCTCAATAAAATAGGCCCAATGATTGCTAATACACACTCTTTCTCGAGCGAAACAGGTAAAACGTCGACTTATGCCTACAATCATGCCAGACAATTAATCAAAAAGCATGTTAATGCTAACGAATCTGATGTTTTGGTGACAACCGGAACCGGAATGACAGCCGCGTTATCAAAGCTACAGCGTTTTATAGGATTGCGTAATGCTCATAACAGAGTAAGTAATGAGTTGGATCAAGCTGATAAACCTGTTGTTTTTATCACCCATATGGAGCATCATTCCAATCAGGTTTCCTGGTATGAAACCAATGCCGATGTTGTGATGGTACCTCCGGATGAAAATAATCTGACCGACCCAAAAATACTCGACGAATTGCTTCAAAAATACACCAACAGAACTTTAAAAATTGGTTCGTTTACAGCTGCTTCAAATGTTACGGGAATCATTACGCCTTATCATGAACTGGCCAGAGTAATGCATGAAAACAACGGATTCTGCTTTGTCGATTTTGCTGCTGCGGCACCTTATGTACCAATCGATATGCACCCAAAAGACCCTCAAGAACAATTGGACGCCATCTTTTTTTCTCCTCATAAATTCTTAGGTGGGCCTGGAACCTGTGGCGTTTTGGTTTTTAATGAAAAGTTGTATAAAAGTGAGGTTCCCGATAATCCCGGAGGAGGAAATGTAAAAATCACCAACCCCTGGGGAATATATCATTACAGTGATTCAATCGAAGTCAAAGAAGATGGCGGAACTCCGGGTTTTCTGCAAGTCATGAGAGCAGCTTTGGCTTTGAAACTCAAAGACCAAATGGCTATCGAAAATATTAAAAAAAGAGAAAAAGAATTGCTAAATCTCTGTTATAGCGAGTTTCAAAAGATTCCCGGTTTGTCTATTCTGGGAGATCTAAAAACAGAAAGAATAGGTTGTGTTTCCTTTTTAATAGAAGACATTCATTACAATTTAATCGTCCGACTTTTAAACGATCGTTTTGGGGTTCAGGTTCGTGGCGGCTGGTCCTGCGCAAGTACATATGCCCATTATTTATTCAATATCAATGAGGCACAATCCAACAAGATAACTGAAGATCTTCTTCAGAGAAACCAAACCAATAAACCGGGATGGGTACGTTTGTCTTTGCATCCCATCATGACCAACAACGAGGTTTTATTTATTTCTGATGCCATAAAGCAAATCGTTTTGCATCATAAAGAATGGCAAAAAGATTATCAGCACAATAGTGCGACCAATGAATATGAAAGTATTGTAAAAGAAGAAACGATAGAAAACGAGGTAAAAGAATGGTTTTGGCTGGAATAAATTTTCTATGATAAAAGGAAATCTTTTTTTAGGAGCTAATCCCGCTATACGTTACAATCTTTTGTGCCGAACACCGGCACAAAAGGATTTCCACGTCTATCGGGGCTCAATCATTTTCATAACAATATTTTCGTCCAGTTTGTCATCCTGAGGAACGAAGGATCACACAAGGAACTCGATAAAGATTGGCGACGTTCTATACGTTATTTCTAGTGTGAGCTCTCCTTAGGTCGAGATGACAAACGGCGCGATAGCTCCAGCGGAGCGTAATATTTATAGCCAATCAGAATGTAGTTTTCAATAGCTCCAGAGGAGTGACATATCATAGCAATGTATCTTAAAATGCGTTGGGATAAAATTATAGGCAATTAAACCAAAAACAATTTTTAAATCAGGTATTTACATCAAAAAACAATCACAATGAATAATATAATAGGATTTCATCATTTTGCGATCAAAGCACAGGATTTTGAAAGAACCGTGCAATTTTATAAAACCCTAAATTTTGAGGAAGTTCACAATTGGAGTCTACCCGAATTTAATCTGGAAAAGTGCGTAATGCTCAAAAACAAAGCATTCGATTCTTATATAGAAATATGTGACAATAACGCCGATTTTCCTACTCAGGGACGTAAAAGAAAGCAAGGAGATCCGTATGTCGAAAATTCAGTTTTACATATTTGTTTTACTGTTTTGGATGCCAAAAAAGCGTATGATGAAGCAATCAAAAATGGCGCAAAACCATTATCAGCAAAAGAAACTTTAGAACTTAAAAATCATAGAAAAGCCGTAACTGTAAATAATAGTCTGGTGTATAGTCCGAATGGCGAAGTAATTGAATTTCTTGAATCTGTGGTATTTTAAAACAGTAATTTCACGAATTAACACTAATTGGTTTGGGGATAATTTCACAAACTAAGCTGAGACATAAGTACAAAAAGTAAACACGAATTTCACGAATTAACACAGATTGCTTTGTGTAATAATTTCACAAGAATTAAAATTAGTGTCAATTAGTGAAATTCGTGTTTAAACTAAATAAAACTTATTTTTTGATAAATTTAAAGTTTTGGACTTTGTTTGCTGCGGTTGAAACTTTTATTATATAAACGCCTTTAGCAAGATGATTTACAGGTATTTCAGAACTGATCATATCTTCAGCAACAGTAGTCGTTTTCCAGATTTCTCTCCCCACTAAGTCGTACATAGAAATGGCAACAGGACCATTAATTGTATGATCAAATTTTATTTGGAAAGTAGTCGTTGCCGGATTAGGAAAAACATAGTTCGTCGAAGCATTTCCCCAGTTGTAATTGGGCGTACTTAAAACCGGTCCCTGATAAATCGCATACAAAGCAGCATCGGCCTGAGGAAGCTGAACGTTTAATGTACCCTGTGTTGAACTTATTGTGCCCGAGTATAATTCTTTTACGGTATAATTTCCGGAACCCAATCCCAGACGACTTAAATTAACATTGTTGGTAGTTGCCATATTACTGTAATTAAATACAGCCACATAAGTCACATTATTATGGGTTGCCGAGAAAATATTAGCGGCGTTATAACCCGTATTTCCGTCAGCCGGAAGAAAGTGCATATCAGCACGGGCAACATTCATAACATCATTATTTTGTAAAAGAAGCTGCGATCTGGCTTTCCACGGACCTGTAGCAGAAAAGTCATCACCGCTTGTAATAGTCCCTGTAACAACACTGCTTAACAGTCTAGCACGATTTTCGCCAATCGAAGCATTACCAAAAACCACATGATCAGCATCTAAATAATCGTAGATCTTATTTTGCCACCAGCCATAAGTCGTACTATTTAAAGTATAATCAGTATCGCCGATACTCGTATACGCATCGCAGGCAATACGGCGAACATGCACAAACGGACCCGTTGCCAAATTTGGCGATATTGCCGCCTGAACAAGCATTTTTCCGTCAATTTCATCTACTAAAAATTTCATTCCTTCCTGGTATGCTTCCATACCTGTATGCAGCTGATTGTTGGCAAAACCATCTGCTTCGATACTGGCGTGAGTCAAAAAGTCGATTTTGATCATTTCAAATCCTGCTGCTTTAAAGCGGTTCATGAAATATCGAATTCTCGCTTTGGTTCCCGGACTTGTAGGATCCATGGCATAAGCGCCATCTAACTCAAGCGGACTTCCGTTCACCATTGTCCAACATTGGTTGTAGGTGTACGAACTTCCTTCTACAGGACGATTGTACTTGCCCCAGTCTACGAACGGAGCCCAGTAAATACCGGCTTTATATCCCTTATTTTTGGCATAAGTAACAAACTGTGCGAGTTCAGCATCCGACATATTATCCCAATACGAATCAAGATCGATAAATAGGGTATTGTCTTCGGTTTTGAAAGCTGGACAATCATCATGAAAAAAGTCTACCACAGCTTTTGCCTTTGTAAGATTAATATTCGATTGTATAGCACCCCAGCTGTTCCAGCCAATAGGTTTTGGAGCCGTCCAGTCAAAAATATATTTAGACTGCAATGCTGCATTTGCTTGTGCAAATTCCTCCAGCCCCGTACGCCAGTCATCAGTAGCATTCAATAATACTTTTGGCGAAGCACAACTTGTTTGGCCCACATTTACCCAACCGTGTCCACGTTGATCTCTTGTAATATCGTTTTTTGTCCATCCTGCAATCACCGAAACATAGGCAGATGATGCACCACCGCCACTTACGGCAATACCGGTTTTCCATTTGGTATGCTCAACAGATCCAATAACCAAACCTTTGCGATTTGTATTGTTATAAATATTGGTCACCTCAGAAGCAGTAAAATCGGCAGAGTTAAGTGCGTAGGCATTGTACCGAATCCATGCATCATTATCGTAAGGCACAAATAAAGCCCTGGTGTCGCCGCTGCCAAAATTAGGCGTTACCTGATAACTGGTTAATGGCGACATTTTATAAGAGTTAGAACCGTTTCCGGTAAGGACAACTTGTACGGCAACATAATTTTTATTGCTGTAAGCATAAAAAACCTGCTGCATTCCCAAAGTATAATTACCGCTTAAAGTAAAAATATGTTTGGTTCCGCTGCCAATATTATCTGTAAATGCTTCTGAAGTATAAGTTGCCGTAGCATAATTACCACTCAGATACTGCTGATCACTAAAAGCATAAGCCGATGCATTGGTAATTACGGTCGCGCCATTAAATTTTACATTATAGGTTTTCGTGCCTAAATTATAAACGATGCTATTGTTTGTACCAAAGGGAATTGTTTGTGTAGAAGAAGAACCAATTGGCGTTAACACAAACTTGTCTAAATTAGGTGCCCATGAACTGGTGTTATCCCAAAGCAGAGTAGTGGTACCGCTGTTAAGGTATACACTTACGTTTTTTGAAGCTGCTGTGCTCCATCCGCCACTTGGCTCACACGGAATTGCAATAGTGGTTGCAGCACCTGCCGTTAACCTAATCGTTCTAGGATCGCCTGTGCAGTAAAACAATTGCAGCTTGTACCAGCCTGTCGCGGCTACATTCACATTGACAGAAACACTGCTGGTACCACCTAAATTGCCAACTATTTTTCCTGAACAGGAATCACAATTTTGTATGTCGGCATTATTGGTGCGCGTGCCATTTTCGAATTCATACGTTTGAGCTGAACTTACGATTGCTGTAAGAAATAACAGCATGGTAAGGACCTTTTTGACTGACGATTTTTGTTTTGTAATTTTTTCTTGCATAATAATATATTAAAATTTGTTAAAATGCAGTACTATACTATACTGTGCTACAATGATAATAAAAATATTGATATAATGTTAAAAAATAACCGATTTAATTGTTTTGCATTGTCTAATTTGAAGTTTGTGTATTGTAAGTGCTATTGTTTTGTTTAAACAAAAATTATGTTTTTCGCATTTGCTATTGGTTAATGCTTTAGAAAAACAGAGCGTTTGGAGTAAAGAGAAGGAAATTAAATTTTCGGTTGAATGGTTTTTGAGAAACGAAACCAGTTGTAAAGTTTTAACTTCTGAAGTAAAAAAATATATCCTAATTAGTCGTAAATTTAAAGTTCGGTAGCTCAATAATACGTTTGGGAAGTAAATAATGCTTCTACAGTATTATTTTTAAAACCCCGAAAAGATTATTTGAGCACTTTTACCGGAATAATTGCTTAATAAATATCTTATGAATGTATCTCCAACTATTATAGCAGCAACAAATTTTTCGGCTATAGCCAATAATGCAGTTACTTATGCTGCCGGACTTGCAAAAAGTGCCAATGCCAGACTTATTCTCTTCAACTCCTTTCAGTTAGGTATTCACAGTGCCAATTCTCACATTAGCGCCGAAGCCATGCAAAAACAGTTAGATAAAGCTTCTGAAAGGCTGGAAACTTTAGGTAAAGACATTGCCAGTCTCTTTAATATCGAAGTAAGCTGCTTTTGCAGTTATTCGTTTTTAGAAGAAGAACTTTCATCTTTAATAGAGCTTAATAAAGCAGAACTTGTAGTTATGGGAATGGCGGAACGCTCTTTCGAACAGGAACTTATGGGGAATTCGACAACATCAGTAATCAAGAATTTAAATACGCCTGTGTTAGCTGTTCCTTTAAATGCCCGCTTTCAAAATATTAAAAAAATATTGTATGCCTGCGACACTTTAAGCTTTTCGTCTATCAAAAGATTCAGCTGGTTAAGAAGCATTGTTGGAAATCTGGGCGCAGAGGTAGAATTTTTTAGTGTAGATGCAAAATTAGACGATCTTAAGCAGGAACAAGACCGATTATTATTGAGTTCTACACTCGAAGAAGAGTTTCAACAGGTCAAATACCTCTATAAAACTGTTAAATCAAATGCAGTAATAAATGAGATTAAGAAGGAAATTAACATATATGATGCTGATATATTAGTAATGGTGCCACAAAAGTATGGTTTTTGGGATTCTTTAGTACATAAAAGCAAAACTAGAATTATGGCCGCAGGTTTAGACATACCGCTATTGTCTTTTCCAAATTTCTGACGTTATTTTGCAGTCTGCTTTTTCTCCCAAAAAAAACAGCAAAAGAAAAGATTCAAAATAACAAAAACAAATAAAAATGAAGGCAACAATTACAGCTATAGGAGGATTTGTACCAAACTCCATATTAAGTAATGAGATGATTTCAAGAATGGTTGACACAACTGAAGACTGGATAGTAAAAAGAACAGGGATAAAAGAGCGAAGACTGGCTACAGATGAAAATCTGGCAACATCAGATCTTGCTAGTGCCGCAATCGAGAATTTATTAGAAACTTATGAAATAGATCGTTTAGAAATTGATGGTTTAGTATTGGCAACTGCAACGCCGGATCATCTTTTGACTCCTACGGCAAGTAAAGTATGTGAACTAAGCGGATTTACAAATGCATTTGGGTTCGATTTAAACGGTGCCTGCAGCGGTTTTTTGTACGCGTTAGAAATGGCGACTACCATGATCGAAAGCGGACGTTATAAAAAAGTGGTTGTAGTAGGAGCGGATACCATGAGTTCTATTGTAGATTATGAAGATCGTAATACTTGTATTCTTTTTGGAGACGGGGCAGGAGCGGTTCTTTTAGAAAAAACAGATTTAGAGTACGGAATGATGAAAAGTATCCTGCGTACAGACGGAAGTGGTACATCTGCGCTTTTAGTACCTGCAGGAGGCTCAAAAACGCCGGCAACGATGCAAAGCATTATACACAGAGAACATTTTATCAAACAAGAAGGTTCTTTTGTATTCAAAAAAGCAGTTGAGTCTATGTCAAGCGTTTCTCAGGATGCACTTGCAAGCAATGACTTAACCGTAGAAGATATTGACTGGGTTGTGCCTCATCAGGCGAATCTTAGAATCATAAAATCAGTAAGCGAACATTTGAATATTGGGATCGAGAAAGTAAAAGTAAATATCGATAAATACGGTAATACAACCTCGGCAACTATTCCGTTATGTCTTTGGGATTTTAAAGATGATTTTAAAACAGGTCAAAACATCCTGATAACGACTTTTGGAGCCGGTTTTTCATGGGGAGCGACTTGTATAAAATGGGGAGTAATGAGAGCGCTAAAAGCGGTTGAATCTTCAGCAAACGGAACAATATTAAAACACGATTTGATGTATCAATAAGATACTCAAATGTGTTTTTTATAATGCATATAGTGTCAATATAGTAGCTTATGGATTCAAATGTGCAAAATAAAACCAGAGGGAAGAATTTTTTCTATAAGTATTATAGGATTATTGTAATACCGGTTGTTTTTTTTCTCTATTTATCGTCGTATTATTTCTTGAATCCCTATCAGGATTTTGAACAAAATACATTACTGGTTTTAGACTGGACAGTTGACATCTTTATCATTCTGGTATATTGCGCCGTACTTACAGAGTTAAGTCTTTTTGTAGGCCGGAGTCTAAATTATTGGATCAGTTGGGAGCAAAAGCCTATTTTCAGGGCCTTTGCACAATTTATATGTCTTATCGCGGGGAATATTCTTTTAAATTATTCTTTTTCGCATTTATGGCAGTTTTTTTATTCCTGGACACCATTAAAAGAAAGCGAATTGGTACAAATATGGCAGTCAAATTTAATGGCTGCTATATTGTCTCTTTTTATCAGTTTCATTCATACCAGTATCTTTTTGCTGAACCGCTGGCGCGTAACTTCTGAAGAAGCGGCCGAGCTAAAAATTAAAGCTTCTGAATTGCAGGAAGCTGTTACCAGATCAGAGTTGGAATCTTTAAAACTACAGCTCGATCCTCATTTTATCTTTAATAATTTCAGTACACTTACAGAGCTAATTCACGAAGACCAGCAATCTGCCGCGTCATTTCTGGAGAATATTACGCGCGTATATCGCTATATGATTTCCAATCTCGATAAGGATACCATTTCGGTAAGGGAAGAAATCGAATTTTTAAATGCTTATTTTTATCTGTTAAAAAAACGTCTTGGAGAAAAAGTAGAGTTAAAACTGCAAATAGATATGACCTGTCTCGACCTTCATTTACCGCCTTTAACGCTGCAATTATTGGTTGAAAATGCTGTAAAACACAACAGTGCAACAATAGCAAATCCGCTGGTTATTGCTATTTATTCAGATGTTGGCGATCTAGTGGTACGCAATAATTTGCAGCCAACATCCGGTAAAAACTTTATTTCGACCGGAGTAGGAAATAAAAATATCGAGTTTAGATATAAAATTTTGTTTGACCGAATGCCCGTTTTTTCAGAATCTAATGGTTTCTATTGTGTGCGTTTGCCTTTAATTTAAGACTATGAAAATTTTAATTATAGAAGATGAAAGTATCAATGCCAATCGTCTTAAAAGATTATTGGAAGAACTGGAGCCGGATTGCGAAATCCTGGATATAATAGATACTGTTCGGGGTGCGGTAACATGGCTGAATACGAATGATATGCCCGATTTAATCACCATGGATATTCGTTTGGCAGATGGTATTAGTTTTTCGATTTTCGAAGAAGTAAAAATCAATTGCCCCATCATATTTACAACTGCTTATGATGAATATGCGGTTCGCGCATTTAAGGTAAACAGTATCGATTATTTGATGAAACCAATCGAAAAAACGGAACTTGAACAGGCTTTAACCAAATTTAAATCGGTATCGAAAGTTAAAAATAATACCGATGATATTGCGGCAATCTTAAAGGGATTCATGAACAAACCTTCTTTTAGATTACGATTTTTGGTTACCTACCGCGATGGTTACAAAAGCATTGATGTAGCCGATATCGATTTTGTGTATTCAGAATTTAAAACCTCGCATCTTTTCCTTAAAAACGGCACTACAATACCCATTCCGCAAACCATGGAAGAACTCGAGGAAGAACTCGATCCCGACATTTTTTTTCGCGCCAACCGACAGTTTTTTATTCGTGCCGAAAGCATCAAATCGATCGCTAATTATTTTAATGCCAAACTCAAAATTCAGCTCAAGGCAGATCCTGAGCGTGAAGTGATCATCAGCAGGGAAAAAGCACCTTTTTTCAAGCAATGGATGGATCGTTAGAATAATTTTCAAAACTTCATTTTAGGCGGTATAACTTACTATTCGGTTCATTTAATCACCGTTTGGGTAATACTTTCCTGCATTTACCTTCATTACAGGTTTAATTTTGCTGTATATTATTTCGAATCAAAACGATCTTTTTGGTTTGAATTGCATCAAAATTATCTTTAATGAAGTACTCCCTAAAAACCTTTTTAAAATTTAAAGAATACCTGCAGATTATTGCACTGTGGATCGCTGCTTTTTTGTTCTATGTCTTCATGACGTACAGCATGATCGATGATGCTTTTTTTATTACCCGCAAAATTGGTGTAAAGGATTTTTTGCTCTCAGAAATAACAGGAGCCTTAACGGTAGGTGTTTTTATGGGAAGCATTCTTTTTGTTTTACAGGAATTCGTCTATCCCCGGTTTTTTCATAATTACGGGATATTACTCACCACATTGCTTCGAAGTCTTTTGTTTTTAATAGTCTGTTTTTTGGGACTTTTGATCGTGCTCGAACTTAACAAAGTACATTATATCAGGATCAATAACTGGTTTGCCCTTCAGGTGAATGCAAAATGGCTGATTTGTTTTACAGCCTATTGTTTAATCGTTCATATTTTTATTACCCTTTTACAGGCTTTTAGCCGTAGGTTAGGAAGTAATTATTTCAAAAATCTTTTACGCGGCAATTATATGATTCCCGTTGTAGAATACCGGGTTTTTATGTTTTTGGATATGTGCTCTTCGGCCACAGTTGCAGAAGAAGCAGGGCATTATAATTACAGTCTTTTACTGCAGGAATGTTTTACAGATTTATCAGAAATATTAGTAGAGTATAATGCTGAAGTTTACCAATATGTAGGCGACGAGGCCGTGCTTACCTGGAAAGTAAAAGAAGGTTTTAAAAGACAGCAATGTATCGAGCTTTACGAAGCTTTTGCCGTTCGTTTATTACGAAAAAAAGAATTGTATAAGCGTAAATTTGGTTTGGTTCCAAGGTTCAAAGCTTCCATTAACGAAGGTCTTGTAACCGTTGCCGAAATTGGACAAATCAAAACCGAAATTGCCTATCACGGAGATGTCCTGAGCACCGCAGCGCGAGTTCGTGATTTATGCAATGATTACAAAACAAATCTTCTGATCACGCAGTCCTTTTTCGAACAATTAACTTCTTTTGATCAGGATAATTTTACAGCAATCGAAACTACCATTTTGCGCGGTAAAAAAAGACCTGTCACCATCTACAAATCTTTCGATTAAATCTTCTTTACAGTACTGTCAGCGTACTGTTTTTCTCGGTTGTTCTATTGTTCGTTTCAGCATCAAAAAAATACGGTTGGGTAAAGTTCCGTTCATTTAAGGGGCTTTTGGGTTGTTATTTTGTCATCAAATCCTATGTATTCATTAAAAGTGAAATAAAATGACAAAACAATTTTTTCAAAATAATAAAACACTCAGCAAAATGGTAGTTTTATTGATTATCATTAGCTTTTCTTCATGCGGTAAAAGTGGACCGGAAGGCGTAGCGCCGCCAAAACCTGAAGTAGATTTTTTTCAGGCTAAATCGATCACAGGCGAAGTAGAAAAAAAATATCCGGGTATTATTGAAGGTACTGTAAATGTTGACATAAAAGCGCAGGTTTCAGGTTATCTTGAAGCGATTTATGTTAAAGAAGGCGATTATGTTACCAAAGGCCAGTCACTGTTTAAAATCAAAGCAGATGTTTATGCAGAGCAGGTAAATAATAGCCGTGCAGCTTACAAAAGTGCTTTGGCTAACCTTGCCAATGCCAAATTAGAAATCGAAAAGATCAAACCGCTTGTTGAGGCAAAAGTATATTCAGACATGCAGTTAAAAACAGCGCAGGCCAATTACGATGCAGCATCAGCTCAGGCAGCGCAGGCAAAAGCAGCATTGGGATCTTCACAGCTTAACGCCGATTTTTCTTTGATAAAAGCACCGGTAAGTGGTTACATCAGCAGGATTCCTAATAGAATAGGAAATCTGGTTACTCCTTCAGATGTGGTCCCGCTTACGATTCTTTCTGAGATCAATACCGTTTTTGTTTATTTCTCTTTAAGCGAAGCAGATTATCTTGAATTTTCTAAAGATGCAAAATCAAACCAAACCGTTAGTTTAATCCTGGCGGATGACAGCCTATACGAGCATCAGGGAAAACTGGAAGTAGCCAGTGGTAATATCGACCGTACCACAGGAAGTATTGCTTTAAAAGCCGTTTTCTCGAATCCTAAAAAGCAATTGCGTTCAGGAGGTTCTGCCCGTGTAGTGCTGAATAGCAATTTAGCTTCGGTAATTACAGTTCCAATGGCGAGTGTAAAGGATATTCAGGATAAATTCTTTGTTTATGTTCTAAAAGAAGGTAACAAAGTGGCGATGGTTCCTATAGAAATTGCCGGCAGTGCAGGTACAGATTATTTTGTAAAAAGTGGCTTAAAATCAGGTGATAAGATTGCATTAAACAGTATCGATTTGCTTTATGATGGTGTCGAAGTAGTGCCAAAAACTGCGGCGAAACCCCAAACCAACAAATAAATTTTTGTTTTTAATATAAATAACATTTTCCATGTTAAAGAAAATAATAGACAGGCCTGTATTGGCTACAGTTATCTCCATTGTATTGGTGATATTAGGTATCATAGGTCTTACAAGATTATCGGTAACCAGGTTTCCTGATATTTCGCCGCCAACCGTAATGGTAAGCGGTTCATATCCCGGAGGAAATAGTGAAACCGTTATACGTTCTGTGGTAACACCGCTTGAAGAACAGATTAATGGGGTAGAGAATATGCAGTACATCAAATCTACTGCAAGTAATGACGGATCTTTTTCGATCAGTGTCATTTTTAAACAAGGTGTCGATCCTGATCAGGCTGCCGTAAACGTACAAAACAGAGTACAGCAGGCAACGCCAAAATTGCCGCAGGAAGTAATCAGAATGGGACTTACGACCTCGAAGCAGCAAAATAGTATGATTGTTATTTTCAATCTTTATACAGATGATAATGCAAAGTACGACGAATTGTTTTTGCAGAATTATGCCAACATCAATCTGGTACCGCAAATAAAACGTGTTCCCGGAGTAGGGCAAGTGCAAATTTTTGGACAGAAAGATTATTCGATGCGTGTTTGGCTTGATCCTCGAAAAATGGCCAATGCAGGTTTAGTACCTTCAGATGTTACCAGCGCGATTGCAGATCAAAGTTTAGAGTCGGCTCCGGGAAAACTGGGAGAAGAATCAAAAGCAGCATTAGAATACGTTATTCGATATAAAGGAAAGAAAAACAAACCTGAGCAATATGAAAACATTGTCGTTAAAACCGATGGTAATAATATCCTAAGGCTTAAAGATGTTGCGCGAGTAGAATTTGGTTCAATCTCCTACAGTGGTGACAACAAATCGAACTCTAAAAATGCCGTTACAATGGCGATCTTACAAACATCAGGCTCAAATGCCAATGATATCGAGATTGGAATCAATAAAGAAGTCGAAAGATTATCAAAATCTTTTCCTCCCGGTATTAAGTATGTCAATGTAATGAGTACCAAAGAAAGACTGGACGAGGCGACAGGACAGGTGAAATCGACCTTGTTAGAAGCTTTTATTCTGGTTTTTATAGTAGTTTTTATATTTCTTCAGGACATTCGTTCTACGATTATTCCGGCTATTGCAGTTCCGGTGGCGATTGTAGGAACTTTTTTCTTCCTGTTGGTATTTGGGTTCACCATCAACATCCTGACGCTTTTTGCTTTGGTTCTGGCCATTGGTATTGTCGTCGATGATGCGATCGTAGTGGTCGAAGCCGTTCACAGTAAAATGGAAGAAGATTCGAGCCTTTCGGCCAAAGAAGCGACACATAGCGCGATGGCAGAGATTACAGGAGCTGTTGTTTCGATCACGCTGGTCATGTCAGCAGTATTTATCCCGATTGGTTTCATGACTGGATCATCAGGTATTTTCTACAAGCAGTTTGCTTATACATTGGCGATTGCCATTATTATATCGGCCGTAAATGCATTAACGCTTACTCCGGCATTGTGTGCTCTTCTATTAAAAAATAGCCATAGTGGAAAACACGAAGGAGAGGAACATAAAAATGGATTTAAAGAACGTTTTTTTGTCGGATTCAATTCAGGTTTCAACAACCTAACGGGTAAATATATCAAAGGAGTTCGTTTTCTTATTGGCAGAAAATGGCTTGCTGGAGGATTGGTTTTAGGAATAAGTGCCATCGCTATTGCGATGATGATGAGTACTCCAAAAAGTTTTGTACCAATGGAAGATGACGGTTTTATGCTTTATAGTTTATCCATGCCGCCGGGTACAGCTTTAGATCGTACTACAGAAGTGGTTCAAAGAATGGAAAAAGAACTTGAAACTATTGAAGCTATTGATGTAAATACCAGTATTACAGGCTTTAATATTTTGAGTAATAGTGCGAGTACCGCTTACGGATTAGGATTTATAAAACTAAAACCTAAAAAAGACAGAGGAGCCGTTAAGGATATTGATGAAATTCTGAACATGGTCAACGCTAAATTATCTGTCATAAAAGAAGGTCAGATCATGGTATTAAGAATGCCGCCAGTAGAAGGATTTGGTGTAACCAGTGGTGCCGAAATAGTGCTTCAGGACAGAACAGCGCGTGATCCTGCTACATTAAAAGCAATGGCTGATAAAGTAATTGGGCAGATCATGCAGCAACCGGGAGTACAATATGCGTATACTACTTTCAGGGCAGATTATCCGCAGCTTGAACTGGAGGTTGATGAAGAAAAGGCAAGCCAAATGGGCGTGAATATTCGTGAAATGTTAGGCAATATACAGACTTATTTTGCCGGAGATCAATCGGCAGATTTTTCACGATTTGGAAAGTTTTACAGAGTGAATGTCAAAGCGGATGGAGTTTTTAGAACAGATCAGGAAGCATTCAATGAAATATTTGTTCGAAATGCCAAAATGGAAATGGTGCCTGTAAAATCCCTTGTCAAACTGCGTAAAGTCTACGGTCCGGAATCGGTAAACCGTTATAACCTTTATAATTCGGTGAATATTACAGCTGTCGCATTGCCGGGATTCAGTAACGGACAAATTATGGGGAATCTTGAAACGGTTCTGGATAAATTACCATCTGATTACAGTTACGAATGGACAGGATTAAGTCTTGAAGAAAAAGCAGGAGGAAACCAAACTATTGCCATTTTTGGATTATGCCTTTTGTTTGTATTCTTTTTACTGGCAGCCCAATACGAAAGTTATTTATTGCCTCTTGCTGTATTGCTTTCGATTCCAACAGGAATTCTGGGCGCCTTTGCAGGAGTAAAAGCAGTAGGACTGGACAATAATATTTATGTTCAGGTGGGATTAATCATGCTGGTCGGACTTTTGGCCAAAAATGCCATTCTTATTGTTGAATTTGCCCTTCAGAGACGTTATGCAGGCTTGTCTATAGCCGAAGCAGCGATAGAAGGTGCAAGATCGAGATTAAGACCTATTATCATGACATCCCTGGCCTTTATTGTAGGTATGATTCCGTTGATGTTTGCCTCTGGAGGAACAGCAGTAGGAAACAGGTCTATTAGTGTAAGTGCTGCTATAGGAATGTTTAGCGGAGTGGTTTTGGGAGTTTTTGTAATCCCGTTACTTTTTATCCTCTTTCAGTATTTACAGGAAAAAGTATCCGGTAAAAAGATTGTAATTCAAACTATAAAAGAAGAATAATGAGCGTACTATATAAAATTGGAATTTCTTTATTTGCTGGTGTTTTACTGACATCCTGCGTAGTAGGGAAAAAATATTCCCGAACAGATTTAAATGCGCCTGAGAAATATCGTGAAGACATAACATTAACCGGAGATACCATTTTGCATCCCTGGAAAAGTTATTATAAAGATCCTATGCTGGTGAGCTTAATCGAAAAAGCCCTCGTTAAAAACAACGAAGTGCTGATCGCCATAAAAAGCATGGAGCAGCTTGATCTTACCTACAAACAGGCCAAATTATCCTTATTGCCTACACTTGATTTTGATGCAGGAGCAAGCAGAAGTTATCAGTCTAAAAATTCGCTTAACGGTTCTTTGAGCGCACAATTTACCAGCAAAGATTATCTGGACGATTACAGTGCTAATCTTAGATTATCATGGGAAGCTGATATTTGGGGAAAAGCCGCCATGCAAAAGAGAGATGCCAAAGCGGGTTATTTTGCCCAAAAAGAAAACCTTTCGGCGTTAAAAACGAGAATTATCGTGCAAGTTGCCCAGTCGTATTATAATCTTTTAGGACTCGACGAGCAGCTTAAAATTGCACAGAAAAACATTGATTTGAGCAATAGTACGTTAAGCATGATGCAAATGCAGTACAACTCAGGATTGATTAGTTCATTAGCACTTTATCAGACAGAAGCTCAGAAAAAAACAGCAGAATTGTTGGTTCCTTTAGCAGAGGCAAATATAGCGGTTCAGGAAAATGCATTACAGATTTTATGTGGTGAATATCCTGACAGCATCACACGTTCAGGAAATCTTGACGCAGCAGAATTGAATGTGAGTTTATCTTCAGGGGTTCCGGCGGCGCTTTTAAGCCGAAGACCGGATGTTAAAGCTGCAGAATATGCCGTTATGTCTGCCAATGCTAAAACCGGACTTGCAAAAGCAACTATGTATCCAACGCTGAGTCTGAGCCCGTCAATTGGGATTAATTCGTTTGAATTTGATACCTGGTTTAATTTTCCGGGTTCGGTAACTAAAACTATTGCAGCCAATTTGGTACAGCCCATTTTCAAGAAGCGCCAATTAAGAACAGCCTATGAAATTGTAGTTCTGGAACAGGAAAAAGCAGTTGTTCAGTTCAAACAATCGTTTATTACCGCTGTTGGAGAAGTTTCTGATGCGATGTCAAAACTAAAAAATGCTGATAAACGAATGGAACTTGCTACAGAAAAGTCGGTTTCTTTAGATAAAGCAACCCACGACGCCAACTTGTTGTACAAAAGCGGAATGGCGACTTATCTTGAGGTTATTGTAGCGCAAAACAGCGCTTTGCAAAATGATCTTGATGTTGTTGCAATAAAATTAGAAAAGCTAAATGCAGCCATCAACCTATATCGTGCCCTGGGTGGCGGAGTAGAGTAAGCCGGTATTTTTGAATAATTCATCATCTGTACAAATTATGTATAGGTGATGAATTTTCTTGTTTCTAAAATCTTAGTGCCTATTATAATTTATGGAAAAAGTTTTTTTTACCCGCCTGGAACTTTATGAATTGGTTTGGAAATTTCCAATGACCCAAATAACAAAGCATTACGGCGTTTCAAGTATGAAAATAAAAAATGCCTGCGAGAAAATGCAAATTCCTTTTCCGGGGTTAAACCAGCAAATCAAGTTTAAGAACAATAGAATTGGTAAACCCAAATTACCATTAACGTATAATGGAATTCAGCAAATAGGTATTTTGAAAAAAGCATACGAAATCCAGTTTCGTAAAATAGTGAAGTCAACACCTTTGCTTGATTTAATAAAAGACATAGAAAGGGATTTACAAGCTCCTTTGAAAGTTCCGGATCAGCTTATAAATCCGGTCAGGAGTATACAAAATACAGTTTCATATTGGGGCAATAAGGATAAGAAGAAAGATACTAACGGGATTCTTTATCTCAATGTTGCACCACAAAATATACCGCGCGCTTTACGATTGATGGATGCCCTGATTAAGTTATTAAAATACAGAGGTCACAGGTTCGAACAAAATCCTTATAAAACCGGTATCATTTTCATGAAAAATGAAATAGAAATCGATCTCAATCTGCGGGAAGCGCTAAAAAGAATACCATTACAAGTAGATCAGGATACTTCTGAGTGCGTCCAGACTGGTGTTTTTATTTTGCAGATCAGAAAGGATTTATATAAAAAAGAATGGCGCGACTGTAAAATTTCTTTAGAAAATAACCTGGCAAGAATCATAGCTACATTAGAATTAATAGCTGTAGAAGAAAAGCGATGGAAAGAGGCTGGGAATAGTATTTAATTAAAAAAAGGATGAAGAAGAATCGGGAGCAGAATAAACCGTAATGCTTTTTGTAAGAAGTAGTTAATTTTTTATTTTTATTTTTTTTATCTTTATAAGAATATAAAATGTTTATTATTAATAACTTATAAAAATATACTATGACTACTTTAACTTCTGCTGACATTTTGAAACAACAAAAAACATTAAAAATATTAGCTTCAGTATTTTTGTTTTTATCCTATCTCATTGGTTTAGGCGCTTTAATAGGGACGCTTTATTTATTGTTTACACCAAGAGGTATTGGAGGATGGATTTTACCTGCCTTTAGCTTTTTGACAGGATTAATTGTGTTTCTGTTTTTGTTTTCGATCTCGAAAATCATCACTATATTAATAGAAATCAGTTACAAATGAAAAGGGGTATTAGCTGTTTGTTGTGCATCCTGATTTTAGGATCCTGCACAGAGAAAAAAAGTAATCCCGAAGAAACCGTCGATGTCGTTATGGTGGGTGGCGGAATTATGAGTGTAACCCTGGCCAATATGCTTAACGAACTAGATCCTAATCTGTCTATTGTAACTTACGAAAGACTCGATGCTGTGGGCAAAGAAAGTTCATCTGCCTGGAACAATGCCGGAACAGGACACTCGGCACTTTGCGAACTCAACTATACTCCGGAACTCAGTAACGGAACTATTGATACTCATAAAGCGGTTGAGATTAATGAGTCTTTTGAAATTTCAAAACAATTCTGGTCGTATTTAGTATCAAAAGGAAAAATCGGACCTCCCAAAACATTTATCAATCCTACGCCTCATATGAGTTTTGTTATTGGTGATGATAACGTCAAATACCTGAAAAAAAGATATTTGGCCTTGCAAAAAGAACCGCTTTTTACCGGAATGGAATTTTCTGATGATCAAAAACAAATCAAAAGCTGGATTCCGCTTGTAATGGACGGCCGTGATCCTTCTCAAAAAGTGGCGGCAACCAAAATCGATATTGGTACCGATGTAAATTACGGATCATTAACCGCAGAACTGGCTTCGAATTTACTGAAATCACACAAGATGAAATTAGAACTCAACCACGAGGTGACTAATTTTAAAAGAAATAGCGACGGAACCTGGAAAGTGTCTGTAAAGGATTTAAAAAGCAATACTACCAAAACCATCGATGCTAAGTTTGTTTTTATTGGTGCGGGCGGTGCGACATTGCCCTTGCTTGAAAAAACACATATTCCCGAAGCAAAAGGTTACGGCGGATTTCCGGTAAGCGGGGAGTGGCTGGTTTGCAACAATCCTGAAATCATAGCACAGCATCAGGCAAAAGTATACGGAAAAGCTTCTGTAGGCTCACCGCCAATGTCTGTACCGCATCTTGATACCCGAATCATCAACGGAAAAAAAGAACTCCTGTTTGGTCCTTTTGCAGGATTTTCATCCAAGTTTCTTAAAAATGGTACCTGGGGCGATTTACCCGCATCATTTAATTTTTATAATATCAGACCTATGCTGGAAGCCGGACTGGACAATGTGCCGCTTACCAAATATTTGGTCGAGCAAGTGGTATTAACACCGGAACAGCGTTTAGCAGCTTTAAGAGAGTATTTCCCAAAAGCAAAAATGGAAGACTGGGATCTAAAAGTGGCCGGACAAAGAGTTCAGGTCATAAAAATTGATGAAACCACTCAAGGCGGAATATTGCAGTTTGGTACCGAGGTTGTTACCGCGTCAGATGGTAGTGTCGCTGCTTTACTGGGCGCTTCGCCAGGAGCTTCAACTTCAGTTTCGATCATGCTCAAAGTAATTGAAGAATGCTACAAAACGGAACTTGAAACCCCACAATGGCAAGCTAAAATTAAAGAAATGATTCCGTCATATGGACAAAAATTATCTGATAATATTGCCTTAGCCAATCAGATCAGAAAAAATAACAGTGAGAAACTGGGAATTGTCTGGAAAGAAATTCATAAGGATACAATCAAATTGCAAAAAGTCAATTGATCTTAAATCGTTAATGTACAATATCATTTAAAGCCTGAAATACATTCAATGGATATTCTGCAATTCTATTGCATAAATACAAATACCATTCTTTACCATAAACAAAATATAGTTTTGTAGGATATCCTTGTTCTTTTAAATTGATAAGCTGTTGTGTCTGAATTCCGTATAAACTTTCGAATTCATATAAATCCTTGTTCGTTTTATAATTTTCAACTAAAGCGACAACTTCTTTCTGAATGAGATCATGATGAGTAGCAATAGCGCAACGGTGATTTCTGGACAATAATTGATCGATGTAATACAAATAGCGTTCATCAAGCGCAGTTCCTCTTGGTATCGAAAGATTTTCCGGAGTTTCAAAAGCACCTTTAACGATTCTTATTCTTCCGTTTTCTTTTATTAAATCTTCAAAATCATCTTTCGATCTGTATAAATAGGCCTGAAGTGTTATTGATGTATTTGTAAAAGTTGTAGAAGCCGTTTTATAAATGTCGATAACTGAATCTGTTATTTCGATATTTTCTGCACTAATCGTTACTTCGATATTCTTTTTTTCGGCTTCCTGGCAAATAGAAGTTAAATTGTTAAGGCACAATTCGTTTGATATCTTTAAACCAATATGCGAGAGATCAAGAGAGATTGTCGAATTTAGCTGCAGCGATTTAATTTTCTGAGCGATTTTAATAAATTCGTTAGTGGCTTGAGAAGCTTCTTTCTCCGCTAATGTATTTTCGCCCATAAACTCCATAGAACATTTAAAACCTTCTTTGTTTTGTTCTTTGACTTTGGTAATGGTTTCTTCGAGTGTTTCGCCTCCAATATACCGATCTGCCGCCTTTTTTATGGTTTTAAATAAAACTTCATTCGATAGAATATAATCTTTTGCATGTTCGTTCAGGGCCGCTTTTCTTAGAGCATTGGCGCCCATTAACAGTAATTCTTTTTCCATTTTTTTATTGAATAATTATTTTGATGATCATTAAAATCGCTAAACATTAAAGTTCATTCGATAATGTAGCGATGTATTTTGCAATTTCGGTTTCGTTTCTTCGGTAATACGTCCATTTTCCGTGTCGGGTTGCAATGAGTAAGTTTACTTTTTGCAGCATCATTAAGTAATGCGAAACAGTCGATTGTGATAAACCTGTTTTGTCCTGTATATGACAAACGCATACGCCATCGCTAAAATCAGGAACATATATTTGTTGCGGAAAATAGTCTTCCGGTTTTTTGAGCCAGTGAAGTATATCAACCCGAACATGATTTGATAGTACTTTATTTATTTCTATAAAATCCATAATGTAAATATAATTATATATCGAGATATATCGATATGAAAATAAAATTTATTTCAGGAATTAAGATATATTTTAATTGTCATACTGTTTTGAAAGTGAAATCAGAAACAATGGTTTTCATCTAAAAATAAAACATTCAAAATAATCAAATGCAATAAAACCATAAAGTACAATAACACGTAAGTGAAGCAATAATGGTTAAGATTTGAATTGATGGAAGACAAATATCAAATGATAATGGATGGGGAAAATAAGAGACTAAATGAGAGAATAGCCAAAATTGAACGTCATCACAAACGTATTAAACATAATCTTTATACGGTAGCAATTATAATTATAGGGGTTACCATCTACTGCTGTTCTATCTTAAGTTAATAGGTTTAAAAAATAAAATTCAAATGCCTTACATTACATTATAATTTAAAATTACAATTGTAAGGCATTGGAAAAATTATTTAAGAATTGTAACAGGCAAGAATTTAAAATATCCCGCTTTTATTCTTTATACAAGATAATAGTAGCTTTATATCCGGTACCCACATTCCATTGGCTTGCCTGAATAACGGTTCCTTTATCATCATAAACCTGAAATTCAGCTGTATTTGGTGAAGCTGAACCTTCGTTTAAGGCTTCAAAATCGATTTTATTGATTCCTTTTACCAGATTTATTTTAAAGCCCTGAAAATCCCCATTTAAGATTACTTCGGTTTCAATAACTTTATCATTCAAATAGACCTTGATTTTATCTCCATCTACAAAAGCCGCATCGCGATATCTAATGGTAGAAGTAGATGTATTGGTTACAAAACCTCCTAAATATTCATTTCTTCTGTAAAAAATGCCTTCGACATTCGCTTCGGGTTTGTAAAGCGCATTGTTTTTATAAAGTTCTTCCGGATCTATTTTTAAAACGGTTGATTCTTTTAAAGGAGGAGGATCGTTTGGCGGAGTTTCCATTGGCGGCACTGGTTCTTTTATGTCAGAATTTTTAGCCGGAATTGGTTTGTATTTGTCTTTCACTTCTTTTTGAGAATACCCGTGTAAAGAAATGCCTAATATAGTGACCAGAAACAATATTTTTTTCATAAAACTTTAATATTTAATATAAATGGCAATTAGATTTTAAAAAATAAACAAATTAATTGCTCCTTAATTAAAACATTCAATTGACGCATTTATTGCGTTTACAGCCATTTTATTTCTTAAAAAGCTTTTCTTCTTTATTTCTTTCGACTTAAAAACAGTTTCATTGGTAACTTTTACAATTGTAACCGTTACGTTATTTACTTTTCTTTAAAGCATCGATTAACTCTACCATATCTACTACAGCATAAGTAGAGGAATAATCAGATACGGCATAAGGCAATATCAGGCTATTGTTGTGTATAATAGCTCCGCAGGAATACACGACATTAGGCACATAGCCTTCTCGCTCGTCCTCAAGAGGCGAAAGCAAAGGTTCTGAAAGTCTTCCTATTTCTACTGATGGATCCTCAAGATCCAGCAATGAAGCCCCAATACAATAACGTCGCATTGTACCTACACCATGAGTAATGACAAGCCATCCATCAGGAGTCCAAAGTGGTGATCCGCAGTTTCCTATTTGTGTAAATTCCCATGTATAGCGGGGTTCCTGAAGAAGAATCGGATCATTCCATTGTGTAACCCTGTCAGAATACATAATGTAATTGTTTACGCCATCAATTCGCGAAAGCATGGCATATTTACCTTTTATTTTTCTTGGAAATAAAGCCAGATTTTTATTCTGAGCTCCCGCACCATGCAAAGGCATTACCCTAAAGGTGTAAAAATCTTCGGTAGAAATAAGTTTAGGCAATATGGCGTGACCATTATATGCCGTATAGGTAGCCATAACGCGGCTTGATCCATCCTCATCCTCAAATCGCACAAAACGCGCATCTTCGATACCACGGCTTTCAGACTCGGATATCGGGAATATAACACGTTCTGTAAGGTCAGAATCGTGTTTGAATTGTAAATCATAAAATGAATCGGCAAGCCAGAGTATTTCTTCAAGTGCTGTTCTTCTTTCCTGACGAATCGACGGGTCGCCTAAGGCGGTATTTACCATACTTTTCAATATAGCAAACTCAAACTCATCGGGTAAGTCCTGCATGATTTGTACAATGTATTTGTCCTGCGTATGCATTTCGGACAATTTCAATAAAAAGCGTTCTTTATTGAATAAGGTTTTATGCTCAATCTCGGCTTTGTCGATATTATGGCCAATTTTCATGACAAGAAGATTATTATCCTTATCAAGAATTCCTCGTCTAAAAACTATAGATGAAATATGACCTTCGCCTGTGGCCCGAAAAGAAATGATCACGCGTTTTTCGCCGGTTTCAAGACCTGACTGATCAAAATCTTCTATAATCGAAGGATTAAAAATCGCGGCAGATTCTATCGCGTATTCCATCGTACAATAAGAACCTATAAGCATTTTTCGATCCAGAGATATCGCCTCATAATCGATTTGCATGGCTTCGATGATAGGTTTTATTTTTTCGCAATGTCTAAAAAAGATCGCCGAGATATTTCGGTGACGTCTTGCAAATTCGCGAAGGGTCTGTTCTAAGGTTTCTAATACCTGCTTTTCGTCCAGCATCATTATCCGTGAAACCATTTGTTTGGTCCGTTCTTCGCCATTCATAAAATATCTTGCAACAACTCTTTTAGAATCCGGGGTAAATTTTATGTTTTTACGTATGACTGATACTCGCATATAAATCTGTTTTTTTTGATGTTAGAAAAATGAATTCAGGTTTTCTATATCTATAATTTGTTAGAAAAAAAATATAGAATTTACCTGCCAGAAACAATAGTAATACCTAAAAAGTATTCTCTATTTCTAAACAAGTTAGTGATTTTGTTATCGAAAAAAAACTTTTTTTTGAAACTTTTATTGTGGCTTTATACATTAATGTTTGTATTTTATTATAAAGATAAAATAAAAACAACATTGATTGTTAAATAGATGCGATCTTATAAAGTTTTAGATGCTTTGATAAAAGTGCGAAGTACATTTATAATTAAGATTAAATTTTGTTGGGTTTACTTACATATTTATTGTCTGTAACAAAAAAACGCCAGGGCAGAAGAGCATCTTCCTGTGCGTATGCGACACCAACGCGGGACACTGCTGCAATTTGATCAGGAGTATAGCGAATATTATGATCTTCTATCCAGATTTCTTCGCCTATGAGCTCTTTTTCGTTAAAGGTACGATCGATACCTAAAGCTTTGGCCGCAGACCCGGGACCTGAAGATATTGCAGCTTTTGAAGCGGCTATTTTACGTCTGGTTTCCATTATATCCAATCCTATAAGAGGTTCAATGGCGCGTATTAATACTGCATGAGGTTCGCCTTGGACCGAGCTTACAATATTAAAGAGATTATGAATTCCGTAGCACAAATAAACATACGAAATACCTCCATGCTGATAAAGTGTTTCGGTTCTGCTCGTACGACGTCCGCCATAAGCATGCGATGCTTTATCCTGAACACCAAAATAAGCTTCGGTTTCTACGATAACCCCTGCAGTTACCGCGCCATCAATTTGGGTAAAAAGCACTTTGCCCAAAAGATCTTTGGCCAGAAAAAGGACATCGGGATTGAGGTAATAAGAAAAGGGTAATTTCAAATGTATTGTATTAATAATTATGGTTTGTTATGACTGATTTTTTTGATTTCAATAATGGTCTTTTCATTATTTCTTGATGAAGTTGATTTTACCTCAGATTTTTTTTCTGAAGTTCTTGCACTCGAAATATTGTTTTTGTGATTTGAAGTTGTCATAATACATTATTTAAATCAATATAAACAAATGTAGAAACTTCCTAAAACAATAGTATTATAGAATTTATATTGCACAATTGTATTATTATCAGGTAATTGTCATGAAGAAATGGATGTTTTTTGATTTTGTTTTAAATGAAATTTTCAAATCAATTACGCTGATGTTTCAGCTTAAAGCCATTCTCCCGAAGCATTATAATCATTAGGCAAATACGTAAGATACTGCACCATTCTGGGACTTTTACCTTTGTTTGGCGTTGCACAATGCGGCAGTCTATTATCCCAAATAATAAAATCGCCCGCATTACCCAAAATAGGTTTTGGTTCTAATGTTGTAAGAGCTTTATCTCTTGGGTTTTCATGAGGCTCCAGGTTGTCCAGCCAATGATTTATTTGGTTATGAAATCCCGCTACACAATGAAAAGCGCCGTCATTAACCCCGCAATCAGTGAGATAGAGTAGTCCCTGAAGCCCAAATGTAATAGGCTGTTTTAAGCTGGTATCCCAATGAAGCGCACTTCCTAAAAAAGTAAACTCAGCGGTTTCAGGCGGATTAAAACTTACTTTGTCGATCGTTTTATAGATATCGTTTGTGTTGTAAAGCTGTTCGTATGCTTTTTTTATTCTGGGCGAAAATCTGTTTTTATTTAAAGTTTCATGATCAGAGAAATTAAGCATCAATCCTTTTTGATTTTCGTGTCTCTTGTACCAGCTTTCTTTTTGATTGGGATCCATTTCTAAAAAATCCCAAATAGCTTTTTGGGTTGCTTTGCAATCTGCTTTCGAAACAGCATCCTTTACAACAACATAACCATTTTTATTCCAGAATTCGAGATCTTCTTTTGAAAGTACGTTATCTGTAAAATCATCAGTTTCAGTATTCTCTTTTCTCTTTTTAGAAGTAATCCAGGATTTAAAAGTTTCTAAATCAGGTTTTTCGAAATATAAAAACTGTAGTGTGTCTTCCATACCAATACCCAATTCGTATAAGGTTTTAATTTCCTCATTCCAGCTTTGTGTTTCCTCTGTAGAAGGAATTAGGGAAGGATTTACAGTACGTTTCCAAAGTTTTTCAAGAATAGTCCAGGGCATAGCTTTTGCGGGTTTTATAGTTTCTAATACGGCCAAATAACATGCAAAGGTTTATTCATCCACGGATATTTTATAATTGAGAAAGCAAAAGGAGATTTGTTTATTAGTATATCGTAAGCTCTTTTGTCGACCGTAAGTTCCCATCTTTCTTCTAAATCGGTAAGGATTCCGTCCCGAACGAGCCAATTGCCTCTAAAACCATCTACAGAGGAGTTGCCGATTACAGACCAATGAGAGATGGCAGCTTCCAGTAGTCCTTGTATAAGAAATCTGTCTGGTTCTGAAATTTCAATTGTATCAGGAACATTATCGGTAAAAGGCAAACCGCAGAGTACTTTATTTAAGGGTAAATAAATTTCTTCTGTTTGAGTCAATCCGGTAACAACAAATTGTAAATACTGCACAGCTTTCTTTTGAGCTTCTATACTTACAAAATAGCTATCCTTAATGAGATTTAACCTTTTGAACAGTATAGAGATATAGTCATTTAAAAGAACAATTCCGGCATTTCTAACGGCGATTCCCTCTTTAATTGGAGTGGCACGATTTTTTAATTCTTTTGATGGTCCCTGGTCAGAAGGTGTTCCCATTTTGATGATATTAGTTATGAATACAAAAGCAATATAAAAATAAATATATTTTACTGATTGCCGTATAGGTATTTATACCTGATCTGGTTTTTAAATAAAGGCATGATTTCGTAAAGTATACGTGACAATATTGTTTACATTTTCATGCGTACTATTATACTTTTTGTCTTCGAATTCGAAATTCAGTTTTTTTAGAATCGCTACAGAATTGACATTATCCGCTGACGGAAAAGCCGTAATTATCTTTGCTTTTATTTCTTCAAAAGTATAGGCTGTAACTGCTTTGATGGATTCGCTCATAATTCCCCTGCCTTGAAATTCGGGCAGCATTTCATATCCAATTTCAACGATTTCATTTTCGGGATCAAAATTCCACAAACAAACAGTTCCTATTAAATCGTTGTTTTCTTTTAGTCGTATGATCCAATAAAGCCCTTCATTTTTCGAGACCAGATTTTGTATTTTTAGAATAAACTCTTTTGCTTTTTCTAATGTTGACGAATTATCTCTACCCACAAATTGATTTACAACTTCATCAGAACGTAGTTTGTGAATTAACCCGGCATCAGTACTTTCAATACTTCTCAATATTAATCGCTCTGTTATAAGCTGCGGAAAGTTTTTAAAATCTAATACCATTTCTTTTCTCTTTAAAATTGCGAATCAATGTATTAAAACAGGCTTAATTCTCCTACTGTGTGGATAAATATTATAAATCAATTTTAAACACAAATTGCACTAATTGACACTAATTCATTTCGTGAAATTAATTTCACAAACTAAATAAACCAATTAAAATTTGTGCAAATTCCTGCAATTCGTGTTTGTTTTGTACTTGTGTCCAAACGGTAGTGTAATTCTCTATTTTTTTAGAGGATGAAAGTTAAAAAATAAATAGCATACATTTGTTGTGCCTCATCATTCATAAAGTAAAATAGTTTAAAATGTACGATATAATTTTCAAACATCTTGAAGAAAAAGTTTCTTTGACCCCGGCCGAAAAGGAATTGATAAAGACTTTCTTTAAACCTAAAAAATTAAAGAAAAAGCAATTTGTGGTGGTTGAAGGGCATGTTTGTAATTATTTGACATTTGTTTCAAAAGGACTTTTAAAGGCTTATAATGTAGATGATAAAGGCAATGAACATATCAACCAGTTTTCGCCGAAAGGCTGGTGGACATCAGACATGAGCAGCTTTTTTAGTGGAGGAATTTCTTTTTACAGCATCGATGCTATGGAAGACTCAGAAGTATTGCTGATTACCAGAGAAGATTTCGAAAATCTAACCATACAAGTTCCGGTAATGGATCGCTATTTTCGATTGCTTTTTCAGAATAGTTTAATTACAAAAGAACGAAGATTAATAAGTTCGCACACCCACACGGCAGAAGAAAAGTACCGGCATATTATAGAAAACAATCCTGATTTGATCAAACGAATACCGCAAAATTTACTGGCTTCGTATCTTGGTCTTTCTCCTGAAACCCTTAGCAGGCTTAAAAAGAATATCATTTTTGCTCCCAAATAATTGATTTAGATCAAGCGAATTTCTTGTTTCAGGTCATCTTTCTGAGCAAGGTTTGTGAAGTAATTTTGGAAAAAATAAATTACTTATGAATTCTCAACAATTACCAATACAGGAAACAGCCGGAAATATTGCCTTAGTAGTAGGAGCAACCGGTATTGCCGGAAGTAATCTGGCCATAAAACTTCTGGAAAAAGGATGGACCGTTTTTGGACTTTCCCGAAATCCGAAAAATGATATTAAAGGTTTACAATCTATTGCTGCCGATTTACTTCATACTGAATCATTAGTTACCGCTTTAAGCGAAATTGTACCAACTCATATTTTTTTTACAACATGGATGCGAAATGATAACGAAGAAGAAAATATCAGGGTAAATAGCGCCATGGTTCGTAATTTATTAAACGTATTATCTCCTAAAAAGTCGATAAAACATGTTTCGTTAGTTACGGGATTAAAACATTATTTAGGGCCTTTTGATGCTTATGCTACAACAGGTACTTTACCGCAAACACCATTAAGAGAAGAGCAACCCCGATTAGACCTGCCCAATTTTTACTACGCACAGGAAGATGAAGTATATGAAGCGGCAGCGAGAGACGGTTTTAGCTGGAACATACACAGACCGCACACGCTAATTGGTAAAACGATTGGGAACGCCATGAATATGGGAACCACTTTGGCTGTTTACGCCAGTATTTGCAAAACCGAAGGAAGTCCGTTTATCTGGCCGGGTTCTGAGGCACAATGGAAAGGGATATCTGATGTTACAGATGCTAAAGTTTTGGCCGATCAGATCATTTGGGCGGCAACAAATCCTGAAGCTCATAACGAAGCTTTTAATATCACAAACGGAGATGTTTTTAGATGGAAATGGCTGTGGCCGAAAATAGCAGAATGGTTTGATATTGAATTGGAAGGATATAATGGAACGATACAACCTCTTGAAACAGAATTAAATAAAAAAGATACGATCTGGAAAACCATTGCAAATGAACATCAATTGATAGAAGATGATTTAGGACAATTAGCATCGGCCTGGCATACAGATCTTGATTTAAGCCGTCCTCTGGAAGTAATGACCGATATGTCTAAGAGTAGAAAACTTGGCTTTGTTGCTTATAAAGATACCAAAGATTCGTTTTTTGAATTGTTTGCGCAGTTACGAAACAATAAAATCATACCTTAAATTAATTAGACAATTGGGTACTTAGATAATAAGGTAATTTTTTACTTATATCATGAATTAAAAACGGGACAGGGAAAGTTTTTCTTTGTCCCGTCAATGTATTAGGATTAGATAAGTGTTTAATAGGGTTGATGTTAACGTTTTATTATGTTTTTTGGTGTTTTTTCTTTCAAAGAAATGAAGTAACTTGCACAAAATTAAAATGCAATTTAAAAACAATGACTATTTCAAATTTTTATTTAACAAATAATGACTTGATGAGCCTTATGGGCACGTTATTGTATTTGCATGACGATACTTTCTTAAAAAGTTCGAAAGAGTTTATTAATTAAGCCCTGTCAAAACTCTAGACAGGGATTCTTTCATCCGGACCGCTCATTTTATTTAATCTTCAATTTTCATTGAGATAGGATATCATTGCAATCAAAATTACAAAGAGCTATAAACGATTCAATGAAGAGTTATGATCTTACCTGTGAAAATATGGAGCAAACAGAAAGTTATGTCACAATCGCAAAATATCATTTTAACAACAGGAATATACGATTTAATTAAAGATCACGTAAGAAGAAAAAAAGTAACAATAGAAGAAGAAGTATTATTGCTTGATGAACTTAAAAAAGCCACACAGGTACTAAGAAGAGATTTACCGGAAGATATTGTTTCTGTAAACCGAAGAGTAACTTACAAAGATTGTACAACCAATGAGGAAAAAACGGTTGTATTTGTAGGTCCTGAAAAAAACAAAGTAAGTAAAAACAGAATTTCTATTCTTTCTGATGAAGGGATAGCGATGGTAGGATATAAAGAAGGAAATGTTGTAGAATGGCCTGCTAAAAAAGGAAATCTAAAACTGGAAATCTTAAAAGTAGAAGAAGTAGCGTAATGCACTCTTTTTAAATGTAAAACATCCCAAAAAGAAATTTTCTTGATGGGATGTTTTTTTATGATATATTTTGAAAATCAGCTTTGTAAACTTTTAGTTTTCGCAGAAAGCGCCAATTTGCTGTAAATGCTTTTCGGTCTGGTATTTATTAAAGTTATCCCATTTCGGCGGAGCACTTGTTTTTTGTCCGTACATCGCATCAAGGCAAATATTGTTGTCTTTGTACATATCGTGTAAAACCGCAAGGATTTTAAAGAAAAACTCATCTAATAATGTGATGGCTTCAAATTCTGATTTTAATGTATTGTAATTAGCTTCTGAAGGATTTAGTAATTGCAATAAATCCAAAACTTCCTGTTTTTCTTCCTCATTAATTTCTGTTGCATAACCCATTTTTAAAGTTTTAAAAACAAGATTGTTCCAGGCTTTGCTGTCATGTCCCCATTGAACATCAGGAAGATTTAAAGAATGCTCACAAATTAAGATAATCCCAAAAAGAACATCGTTTAAGTATTCTGCCGGAAATTCATCAAAACTTCTGAATTCGAAACCGCTTTGGTACATTTTTTCCTGATTAAAATCAAGACCAACCTCAGATAACATTTCGTATTCCATATCAGCTTCAATCTGATCTCTCCACCAAATGTTTTCTTCTTTTTCAAATTTTAGTAATTTTCTAAAATCATCAACATTATAAGTCAGGATTTTACCTTTTGGCATCGCTTTATTATACGTTCCCACGCCTATGTAGCGCGACATTGCATTTCGCATAGAACCCAGAGTAAATTTTTTGTCCAGGCTGTAAGTATCACTTATCACGCCCATAATATCTGGACTTCCAAGAGTAGCTATAAAGAAAGGCTCAAACCATTGCAATAAATAAATGGCATTGGCATGTGTTCTTTCGAATTCATTATAATCTACAATTCGGCTGTCTTCTGTTAATGACGGCAGCGTAATATGAAAATGATACGTTCCGTTATTAAACAAAACCAGGTTTTCCTGATTGGTCATAAACATATTAAGACCGTTGTTGTAATCCGGAAAGTTTAATTTTCCTTTCAGTACAGAAGATTCATTGATCTTGTCCAGGAATAGTTTTTTAGTAGCTCTTAGTTCTTTGCAGGACTCCGCTATTGTTCTGTTCTCGAAATATTTGGTTACAAATTCGATCGAATCGCCATCAAAATGTACAGAACCCATCGTTTTGTTTCTTTGGGTAATCATACTCTGAATATTGTACGGCTGATCTTCAAGGAAAAGTTCCATGATTGATTTACCCAGATAATCAGGGTTTTCTGTAGGCTGTGCGATCATTTCACCTGTTGCGGTATCCACTAATGGTCTAACAGGCGATAATGTTTTGTGCTGATAATTGATATCAAGTTTTTCCAGCGAATGACTGTTCATCATTCTGCTCACTTTATAGTTTTCATTCAAACCAAAAGCTTTCTTTAAAATAGGAGCTAAGCTTTCAGGTTTGTAACATTTTCTATAATCGATACTGTATTTCTCAAAACCAATTTTTTCTTGTATAAATTCACCAGAAACTATTAGGGATTCTTCAAATTGCATGTAGGTTTCGTTTTCCAATCCTATTCCCCAATAATATTTTTTTGTCTGATTGTCTTTCATTTATACTTACTTTCTTTTTTTAAGGTTATTTTAAATTTTCAAGTCATTTTTTATCAGGAAATACAAATCCAATCCGTTTCAATCAGAGACAAGAAACCTATAACGGATTAAGCATATTGTTGCCTCCATTATAAAAGTTTTTCGTTTACTTTTAAAAATATAGGAATTTATATTTTAGAATTTTTGCAATTTTATCGACTGAAATATCAATTAAGAAGTAAATTTTTATAATAAGGTTATAAAATTACTGTTGTTATTAATTGCTTTTGTATCAATAATTTAAGCAAGGGAATAGGCAAATCACAACTTTTGCTATTCTTGTTTTTTCTAAGTTGCAAAAGTAGTTTTTTATTATCGTATTTGCAAGTAGTTAACAGGCTGATAATCAATATTTTTTTTTGAATGCTGGAGCAATTCCCTTAATTGTATTTTTATTCGTGATAATAAAGCACGTACGAGGAATATAACTCATCATTCCACCAGTCTTTACGAACTTCAGCGAAGTAATTGTAATTTAGTTTTCCGGCTTGGGATTGCAGCGGATATACTACAATTCCATTTTCGCGATACGCTTTATGCAAATCAGTTTCAGGAACAACGGGAACAATATGTCCGGAAAGACCTTTTTCTCTTCTTTTGGCACAAATGATTCCAATTCCGCCATTGGCATTTACCTTATGCTGCATTTCATCAACCGTAGCTATTTTTTCCCATCCAAAACTCGCTCCCCATTTCGGGAACCAATCGTGTATGGCGCTGGAATAAATGCGATCGACCGTTTGCTCAAAGATAGCTTCTAGATCTTCACCATTTAAAACTTTTTCCAGAGATTCTTCTTTCCACCAAACCGTTGGCAGATATACTTTCGAAAAATAACAATAGTCATAAGAGTATACATTGCAATAGGTATCTTCTACAGTTTTTTGATATCTAAGGCTATTTTCAACATCCAGTTTATCAATCAGCCGGGCAATACTTTCTTTTTTAGTTGCAGTATTCGTTAAATCTCTAAACTGAATACTGGCATCCATAAGAGGTTTTTCTTTCATTTCCATAGAATCCAGACGAGATTCCGGATCGGGTAACAAATCAGCTTTCTTTATTTTCGTATTCGATATTGTATTATCATCTAAGGGTAACGATGCTACTGATACAGTATGTTTTTCCATCTTGACTGCTTAAAATTAATTGGCTTAACGTTACTTGAATTGATTGTTTATGCAACGTAATTTGATTGGCCAGCGGGTAAATGTAAGGATTTTAAACTTTCTAAAGAGTTTTAGAAAAGGACAAATTGCAGAAAAAAACAGAAAGTGAAGGGAAGGTTTGTTGTTTTTAAATACAAAAAATGACATACGATAGGTATGCCATTTTGTAGTTGTAATTTTTAATAATCCGATTATTCATCGTCTTTATTAAGATCATCCTGTTTGTTATTGTTGCTGACAGAAGTATCTTTATTAAGGGTTTTATCCTGATCTTCGGTCTCTTCTGATTTGACAGAGGAATTGTTTTCAATATCAATTTCTGTATTCAAATCTTCTGTGAATTTTTCCTCATATCGGTACGGATCCTCGTCTCTGGCGTAATTGTCGTTATCAACAAGGGTTTCCTGGTCGATATAATCAGGATCGCCTTCTACAAATTCCGGAATTGGTTCCGTATTAATAGTTCGTTTATATTGATCGTCGCTTTGAATGCTGTTTCCGTCCACTAGCGTATTTTGATCAATAAAATCAGGGTCTGTCTGACCGTATTCGTTGCTGTTTTGCTTTTCCATAACGCTATTTTTTAAATTAAACTTTTTGTATTAACTGAAGCTTTTATGTCTTTTTCTATTAAAAGAAATAGTAAAGCTTACTTTTTTAAGGCGTGTATTTTACAAATTTAGCGTAGAGGTTGCTGTTATTCATTACAGGAAAATAAATTATAGTTGCATAATTTGTAGGTATTGATAAGGTTAAGATTAAATAGATTTTTTTTGAATCTAATGAATAGCAATTTTAACAGAACTTATTTAAACTTAGAATTAAAGACGTTTTTATGTTGAAGTTTTAATAGGAAAACGTTTTTACTTGTTGTTAATTTTTGCTAAAGTATCTGCATTCTGCTGTTTACAGAGAATAAAACAGCAATAACAAGCGTTCTTAAACAAAACTATATTATGGGCTTATTTGATTTTATGATAGTGGAAATAGCTATGGATTTGGGAACAGCGAATACTTTAATAATTTATGACGGAAAAATTGTAGTAGATAGTCCATCGATTGTGGCAAGAGATATAAGAAACGGAAAAATTATTGCTGTAGGCAAAGAGGCCAGTTTAATGCAGGGTAAAACACACGAAAATATTAAAACAATCCGACCGCTGAAAGATGGTGTAATTGCAGATTTTGATGCTTCGGAAAAAATGATTAACTGGTTTATCAATAATATACCGGAAATTAAAAAAAATCTTTTTAAGCCTTCTTTGCGAATGGTGGTTTGTATTCCCAGCGGTATTACCGAGGTTGAGATGCGAGCGGTAAAAGAGTCGTGCGAACGTGTAAATGGTAAAGAAGTATTCCTGATTCATGAGCCTATGGCGGCCGCTATAGGGATGGGTATAGATGTTATGCTGCCTCAGGGTAATATTATTGTGGATATTGGGGGAGGAACTACCGAAATTGCGGTTATTGCCCTTGGCGGAATAATTTGCGATAAATCGATCAAGATTGCCGGTGATGTGTTTACCAATGATATCTTATATTATATGAGAACACAGCACAATTTATATATTGGAGATGCCTCGGCAGAAATGATAAAAATTGAAGTAGGCTCTGCAATGGAAGAACTCGAACAACCTCCTAATGATATGTTGGTACGAGGAAGAGATTTGCTTACCGGAAAACCAAAAGAGATAAAGGTTACTTATAGAGAAATTGCAAAAGCACTAGATAAATCGATTCTTAGAATCGAAGATGCTATTATGGTAACCCTTTCGTTAACGCCGCCTGAATTGGCTGCCGATATTTACAACACAGGTTTGTATCTCGCAGGAGGAGGAGCAATGCTACGTGGACTTGATAAAAGAATTTCTCAAAAAACAGATTTACCGGTTTATATTGCCGAAGATCCTTTAAGAGCTGTTGTTAGAGGTACTGGAGTGGTTCTGAAAGATATTACAAAATACAAAAGTGTATTGATAAAATAGATTTGTGTTTATATCTTTTATAGATTCTTTAATTAAAGTTCTACGATAGACCAATTTTTTTAGGAGCTAATCCCGCACCCGAGTCTGAAAGAGCGAACTGGAGAAGCAATCTGTTCCAATCTTTTGTGTCCGCCGCGACGGACGCAAAAGGATTTCCGCTTCTATCGGGACTAGGGCAGTCATTTTCATAATACTATTTTCGTATAGTTTGTCATCCCGAGGAACGAGGGATCTCCACAAGTAGCTCGACAATTTATCAAAAATACTTTGCGTTATCTACTAACGGAGATCCTTCGTTCCTCGGGATGACAAGATTGTGCGTAATCAAAACTTCATAAACAAAATCGTCAATCTTTGTCGAGTTTCATGTGTGATCCTTCCTCCGTCAGGATGACAAGATTGTGCGTAATCAAAACTTACCATTAAAAAATCCGCATCATCCGAGTGCCATTACGCAAACTTAGGTAAAGGCTTTACTCAGCATTACAAACATTCAAAACCAAACTTACCATTAAAAATCCGCGTCAATCCGTGCTTTCGCGCCAGCGAATCCGTGCCATCCGTGTACCATTTCTCTACGATTACTAACTAATTAGTTAAAAAACTAACCAATTAGTTTGTCTACTAATTAATTAGTAGTATCTTGCATCAAAATATTTAACCATGATAAAACTAGCCAAACGAGAAGAACAGATCATGCAGGTCTTTTGGGATTTAAACAAAGCTTTTATAAGAGACATAATTCCGTTATTGCCAGATCCTAAACCGCATTATAACAGCGTGGCAACAATAGTAAAGATTCTGGAAGAAAAAGGTTTTCTGAATCATGAAACAGCCGGTAATATGCATTGTTTTTTTCCTGTCATCAGTAGGGAAGAATACCAGCAATTTGCATTAAAAGACATTGTGAGTGATTATTTTGATAACTCTTATCCGCGAATGCTTGCCTTTTTTGCAAAAGAACAAAAGCTTACAGAAAAGGATCTTGATGAAATAGTAAATATCATTAAAAAAGGAAAAGTATGATACCTTATATCTTATATTCTGCTTTGATTCTTTCTGCCTGTCTTGTATTTTACAAGCTGCTTTTGCAAAAAGAAACTTTCTTTCATTTAAACAGGTATGTATTGCTGTGCTGTATGCTATTGGCTTTTGTTTTGCCTTTGATTCCGGTGCCTCAGCAATTATCGTTTAGAAATGCACCAACTACAACGGCTGTTTTTTTACCGGAAATTCCGGTTCATAAAAATAGCACAACCCAAGTAAAACAAGAATCCATACAGGAAACCACTGTAGAACCAACAAAACAATTCATCAATGTTGAAGTGGCGCTGCAATGGCTAATCTACCTGTATTGGTTTGGAGTAATCGTTTTTGGAGTAAATTTTTTAATGCAGGCAGTCATATTAATTACCAGAGCTTATTCGGGTTCGGTGATTCAGGACGGAAAATTTCGTATTGTAGAAATAACAGGAGACAAAGCTCCTTGTTCTTTTGCCAACAATATTTTCATTAATCCTGAAAAATACGAATGGGAAACCTACAATCAGATTTTGCTGCATGAAAAAATACACATCGAGCAAAAACATACTATAGATCTTTTGCTTGCCGAGATCGTTCTCATTTTTCAGTGGTTCAATCCTTTTGCCTGGCAATGGCGAAAAGCACTTGAAATTAATCTTGAATTTTTAACCGATGACCAAATGCTCAAACAGGATACTATTGAAAGAGAAAGTTATCAGTTTAGCCTGCTGAAAGTAGCAGCACCACAATTTCCTTTGAGTCTTACAACCAATTATAATCAATCATTACTTAAAAAACGAATCATCATGATGAACTCAAAAAAATCAAACGTAAACACTACGTGGAAATATTTTTTCCTCTTACCGCTTATGGTATTGTTTGCCTGCCTTTTTAATCAACCGGCAGCGCAAAGTCAAACACTTAATTCTACAGAGAAGTCTGCTGAAAAAGCCGCAAAAAAGTCAAATGTTCGAAATTCAATACGAACAGAAGGCAATTGGTTGGCGACGATCAAAGGCAATGAAGTATATCTACAATTAAAAAGCGATGAGAAAGACAATTCTTCAAGCACTTTTCAGTTGAGTGAATTTAAAGACCTGCAAAGAGACAAACAAGGCACATTTACATTGACACGCGAAGCCGGAACAATGACTTTTACCGGAAAATTTGAAGGCGATAAAGGAATGGGAACGTATAAATTTACGGCCGATAAAAACTATCAGGCAGCCATGCTTAAAGAAGGAATAAAAGTGACAGAAGACGATGACTTAATGGTTTTCTTTATGATCAACATCAAGCATTCGTATGTACAAATGGTAAAACAAAGCGGTTACAAGAATCCGGACAAAGACCATCTTATTCCTCTTGTAGCATTAGATGTCAATGAAACTTATATTGCATCGATAAAACAGGCAATTCCGGATATTGATCTTGAGAATCTGGTTCCTTTTAAATCATTAGGAATTGACAAAGCTTATATCGAAGAAATACGCAAGTCGGGTTATAAAGAGGTAACTCCGGGTAATATTATAGCATTAAAATCACAAGGCATCGATGGTAAATATATTGCCGATGTACGCAGTGCTGCAAAAGCTAATAATACTGGGGAAAACACTTCAAACAGCGATGATGATGTCCTTGCTTTCAAAGCATTGAATATTGATAAAGCATTCATTAATTCCCTGAAACAAGTTGGATATGACAATGTTTCAAACAGTGATCTAATTGCTATGAAATCATTAAATGTAACCGCAGAATACATCAGGGATTTTCAAAAAGCTGGTTTTACCAATATCAAACCAGATGACCTGATTGCATTAAAATCGCAAAATATAACTCCTGCTTTGATACAACAGTACAAAGATCTTGGTTTCAATAATCTGGATATGAACGATGTTGTAGGAGCACAGGCAACAGGCGCTACGCCAACTTTCATTAAATCGATGAGAGGAAAAGGACACGATTTTAAAAATCTTGAAAAGTATATCGAATTAAAATCGGTGCTACATAATTAAGATAAAGATCAATCACTTTGTCAGTTAGGATTTTTAAAAAACAAATTAGATTGTAAGACTACAAAAGCCCAAACCTTTAGGAATGGGCTTTTTTAGTGATTGTTCTTTAATGGATTAACTTGCTTGCGAAGTCAGAGATGAATTTGTACAGCTTATCGGAAGAACTCTTCTTAGAACGAGGATTTACGACTTTTTAACAGCAAAAAAATTGCGTAGTCTACATTTGCGCAGCTTTTTTAATATAAACCTTTGCAGAGGATACAGCTTTTATTTTTTAATTTCTTCGAGCGAAAAGCCTGATTTCAATATTTCTTTTTGGTTATGAATCTCTGCAGAATAAATTCCTCTAATTATTTCAGGGGAATTTGATAAATACTTTATTTTATAAAATTTACCAATGTCTTTTGGCAATACATTTTTATGCAATCCGCTCTCAAAAGATATGTATTTTTTGCTTCCAATATAATATGATAAATATAAATAATTTCTTTTGGGAGTTTCTTGGATACTGTCAATTTTCCCAATCGTAATAATTCCGTTTCTCTCTAATTCCTTTTCATATCTATAACTTTTAAGTTGTCCATAAATTATAAAAATTATAATGGACAAAACAATAATTCCTCCTACTTTTTTTGTACTCATTTTTAATAATTTATTTTATTAAATTTGGAACTGCATTTGAGCCTGTTTCAATTATACCTTTAAAATATTCTCCAATAACTTTTCCTCAGATTCCTTCTCCTCCAAAGTAATTATCTGTTGCTTTTCCAAATCGATTACTAATTATGCCACCACCAACTTGTGCAGACCAATTAGCAAATGAATCTGGCGCTTGAATTCCTTCATTTTTTATAAAATTATTAGCAGAATAACTAAATGTTTCCCCCGCTGGCGCGTGTATCTTGCTAGTGATTTACCATTATTTTTCTATAAATACATTACGCATTTTTACCACCATAAAATTTTCTTTTGTTCTTTTTGAAATTTAATTTTTAGATCTTCAATTGTTTTACTGTTTTCAATTATAATTTCCTTTTTATAGTCATAACAATCTTCAAATCTAGCTAATATTGTATAATCTTGATCTAATATCAAAGTTTCTTTACGTGGATGGGATCCTCTTTCATCATAATAAACTTTATAAACATTCTGGTGATTTTTGAAATTGATTTTTCCCTTAGCACACAAATAAAAATTATCTAATTTTCTGTCAATAAAATAGCAGGTGTCTTTAATTGTTGGAGAAAAAAATAAATACTTGTTTTTATCATTTTGGATAGTGGAGAAAATATACATATCTAATCCATTCCTATAAAAATCACGCAAATACTTATTCTTCTTTTTTCCATTTAAGTTAATTGAGATGTATTTTTCGATAATTGTATCATTTCTAAATTCATATTTTCTCATAGAATATCCAAGTAAACTATCATTTTCTGAATACATTTTGTAGTACAATTCTTTTTCTGTGAGAGTAATATTCTTATCTGTTTTTTTACAATAGATAAAAAAAAATGAAATTAGAAAAATAATCGCGATACTATATTTAAAACCTGTTTTATTCATTTTCTTTTTTACTTATCATTGCTTCAAACCAGATCTAAAAAGTTTTTCTTCTTGGCGCTGAATAAATATTTCTAATTATTAATTTCAAATTTAATATAAATTCTTTTTTAGATGATTTTTAAAATGATCATAAACCGCCATGTTCTTACTTTAAATTATGTTTTCCTTTATATATAATCAACAAATAATCCATTATCTTTGATAGAGAATGGAGCATTAAAAGATGATTTTTTTAATGCATTGATTCAATAAAACTTAGAATCTAAAATTATAGAAACTGAAGTTTTAAAATGATTTTTAAAAACAAATATTATGGAGAATTTAAAGAAAGCGTATATAGCCGGAGGTTGTTTTTGGGGTATGGAAGACCTTTTTCGTGTTCGTCCCGGTGTAACTAATACCGAAGTGGGTTACATTGGCGGAGAAAATGATAATCCCACTTATCAAAATCATCCCGGACATGCAGAAGGAATAGAGATTACTTACGATGCCAACATCACTTCTTTTAAAGAATTATTGGATTACTTTTTCAGGATGCATGACCCAACAACGGTAGATAGACAGGGTAATGACAAAGGATCGAGTTACAGATCGGCTATATTTATTCAGAACGAAGAAGAGGAGGAGGCGGCAAAAGAAGTAATTCAACTTGTTGATGATTCTAAGAAATGGCAGGGAAAAGTGGTTACGACACTTGAACCTATTAGTAAATTTTGGATTGCCGAAGGTTATCATCAGGATTATCTGGTCAAAAATCCAAACGGATATACGTGTCATTTTGAACGATTTAACACTTCGTTTTTATAAATGTTATGACGATTCGTTTAAAACATTAAAAATACAAATCTCTAAAGTCTTTGATTTTGGAGGTTTTTTATGCTAAAGATTTAATAATCTTATCTAATATAGGATCGACATTAAATGTTGTTGAGAAAAAAAATTAAACTCATTAATTATTTTCATGACAGAACGCAAGATTTTTATTTAAGGATACTTCTAAAAACACAAAGTTCACAAAGCTAAGCCAATACAAAACTTTGTGAACTTTGTGTTTTTTTATAAAAAAGAAGATAAAAAAACTTAGCGTTCTCTGTGGTAATTTTTTTCTCTCCACAGATTTTTGAAGTTATCCCTAAAACACAAGTTCAATTGATATCAGAATGATAAAATCGTATCATTTTGATAGGAATATCATTTAATCAAAGTTGTATGTTTTGTAATTAAGTTGTTGATATATAGGTTATAATGGTTAAAGTACATAGGTTTTCGAGAATTGGTATATAAATTGAAAATTCAGTTTCGTATTTCCAAATGCATTATAGATTGTATTATTAATAAAATAGGGAATACATCAAACTACATATGAAAACCCTACAACGTACCATAGATTTTTTCGGCAAAGATTTTCCAGAGCCTGATCCATTCCCCAACAAACAAATTGTATTACAAAATAGTCAAATTGCGGAAGAAATACCGAATTTTACGGTTGAAGTTGCCAGCGCCAAACATGTTTTTTGGACAAAAGAAATTTGCGACGTCACATTGTCCTCTGCCATAGCCCGCGGAACGGGTATTTCAGGACGTTCTCCTGAATTGCTGGAATCAAAAATAAAAAAAGGCGAAGCTATCATCGCTTTTACATCAGAAGGTATATGGGCCGGATTCTCTTTTATATCTTCCTGGGAAGAGGGGCGATATGTTTCTAATTCCGGATTAATTGTTGCGCCTGAATTCAGACATACAGGTTTGGCAAAAATGATTAAAAGAAAAATATTCGAATTGAGCCGTCAAAAATATCCTGATGCCAAAATATTCAGTCTGACGACCGGTTTGGCTGTAATGAAAATGAATCATGAATTAGGTTTTGAGCCCGTCACGTATGCTGAGTTGACAACGGATGAGGTTTTCTGGGAGAATTGCAAATCCTGTGTCAATTGCCCTATATTAATGAGTAAAGAAAGAAAAAACTGTTTGTGTACAGCCATGCTTTACGATCCTAAACACAATAAACCCGTAAATATTAAATAAAAAAATCAAACCATTTTGAAAATATAGAAGTAAATAATACCCGATATTTGCGACATAAAAAACACTTCAATTTTTATGATAAAAATAAACGAAAACCATTCATATCCTTTCAAGGAGGTACTTTTTACATTTGCCTTAGCTTCTGAAGCAGCCGAAGTGTTCAAAGACCATACTGCGCTTATTACCGGAATTGGAAAAGTCAATGCTGCCTACGAATTGACTAAAGCGATACAATTAAAAAGACCGTCGGTAATTGTAAATCTGGGTTCGGCGGGAAGTACTCATTTTAAGAAAGGTGATCTAGTTTGCTGTACAAAATTTGTTCAAAGAGATATGGATGTCAGAGGACTTGGTTTTGCTCTGTATGAAACGCCTTTGTCTGGTTTGCCGCCTGTTTTAGAATACGGTTTGGAAATGGACGGTCTGCCCTTAGGTATTTGCGGTACGGGAGATAGTTTCGAAATGCAGCATTCTGAAACCATTTATGATGTGGTAGATATGGAATCTTATGCGTTGGCTATGATTGCCATGAAAGAAAATATTCCGTTTTTGTGCTTAAAATACATCTCTGATGGTGCCGATGACAATGCAGCCGAAGACTGGAGTGTTCAGGTTCATAAAGCGGCTGTTGCTTATGGCAGTATTTTAAAATTGAATATAAACGAAACTGCGGCTAATTCTTAGAGGATAACGAATATTTTTTTTTCTCTGGCAGATTTAGCAGATTCAGCAGATTTTTTGATAAAGTTTGATAAAGAATAATCCGCTTAATCTGCCAGATCTGCGAGAGCTTTTATCTGCGTATTTTTCAAATCATTTTAATCTTTATCCCGATAGCTATCGGGAGTGGCGTACTAAAACTTTGCCGCTGGGACTTTGTGATAAAAAAAAGGCTGCCTGAATAGATTTCAGACAGCCTCTTATAACTGCAGTTTTTATAAGCACTTAAAAATTTACGACCAATTAGTTACTTTAAGATTAGTTTATTCCTCCTCCTAAAGCTTTGTACAATAATACCTGTGACTCTGCATTTTTTAATTGAATGTCAACAAAGTCCAGTTCGGCCTGCAGTTTATTTTTCTGAGCATTAATAATTTCCAGGTAATTAGCATAACCGCTCAAATACAAGTCATTCGAAACGTTTACTGCAATTTCCAGATGCTCAATTTCCTTCGATTTATATTTTAAAACGCCTACAAAAGATTCCGTTCTGTGCAGTAAAGCACTTAATTCATTATACGCCGTTGTAATCGTATTTTGATATTGTAAAAACGAAATCTGCTGTCTTTTATTGGATACAAAAAATTCCTGTTTGATCTGTCCTTTATTAAAAACAGGAGCCGTTAAACCGCCAAGCAATTGCCAGGCAAACGATCCGTTATCAAAAAAGGTAGAGAAAGAAAACGAATTAAAACCAGCATAACCTCCCAAATTTAAAGTCGGGAAAAAGGCGGCACGCGCTGCTTTTGCATCAGCATTTGTAGCACGCAGTTCGTGATAGGCTTCAGCAACATCTGGTCTTTTATGAATGATAGAATCCACGCTTATTTTTTGATTCAAAACCTCCAGATGACCGGAAAAGAAATCAGCACTTCTTTCGATTTTGCCGCCGTATTCTCCTAAAAGATTCAATAAAGCTTTTTCGGTTTGATCGATGCTTAAATTAAGCTGTTCGGCTTCGGCCAAAATATTATTATTCTGCGCATTAAATTGCTGCACTGCTAATTCTGTCGCTTTTCCCACAGAACGCTGAGCCGCTACAATATCAAGCGCTTTCTGCTGTGTTTTCAGGTTTTTTTTGTAAATCTCAGCTTGCTTGTCCAGAGCAATGAGTTTATAATACAAGTCGGCCACATCACTTAGTAATCGGGTTTGCAGTAAACGCATTCCTTGCTGAGAAGCAAAGAATCGTTCGCGTGCTGCTTTTTTACGATTGCTCAGTTTTCCCCAGATATCCGCTTCCCAGGAAACTTTTCCACCCAAAAACAGGTTAGGGGAAACATTTTCGTTTATCCTTTGTTTCTCATTAATATTTTGGGAAAAATTGGTATCAAAATTCCCTACACCATCCATGGTATATTTTCCGTAATGCGTTCCCGAAGCATCTGCTACAAGATCTAAAGACGGCAGCAAAGCCAGTTTTGCCACTTTTAAATGAGAATTAGCAATTAAAATTCTTTCCTGCATAATTAAATAATCAGGATTTTGAGCAATTGCTTTCTTTAAAAGATTTTCCAGTTTGGCATCTTTAAAATACGTTTCTGTTTTTAACGGAATAAAAGTTTGCAGACTATCAGACGCTTTTTTTCTTTTCAGGTCAAAATTTTCCGGCAGCTGTTTTGCTGCCAGATTATCATTGATTTTTGGTGCCGAGCAGGCGGTAAGAAGCAAAACACCGCCAAAGATTATATATCGATTTATTTGTTGTTTCATGTTTTATTTTTTATTCATTGCTTTTTCTAATTTGGCAAACAGGATGTAAAGCCCCGGAATGATCACAAGTCCAAAAACAGTTCCTATAAACATTCCTCCCGCAGCAGCCGTACCAATCGAACGATTTCCTACCGCTCCGGCTCCGCTTGCAATACATAACGGAATCAATCCTGCAATAAAAGCAAATGAGGTCATAAGAATGGGCCTGAAACGAAGTCTTGCGCCTTCGATTGCTGCCTGGGTAATTTCGCGTCCTAATTTGTTTTGTGCCATGGCAAACTCCACAATCAGGATGGCATTTTTGGCGAGCAGACCAATTAGCATGACGAGTGCCACCTGGGCGTAAATATTGTTGTCTAAGCCCACCATTAACAGGGCAAGGTAAGAACCAAAAACACCCACTGGCAGACTTAAAAGCACCGGAAACGGAAGCAGTAAACTTTCGTATTGTGCAGCCAACAATAGATAAACAAACAAAATACATAAGGCAAAAATGTAAATGGTTTGGTTTCCGGAGAGAATTTCTTCACGCGTCATTCCGGACCATTCGAGTTCAAAACGGCTTGGGAGTTTTTCGGCAGCGATTTTTTCTACCGCCGCAATAGCATCTCCGGAACTGTAACCTTCAGCAGGTTCCCCGTTGATCATCGCCGACATGTACATATTATATCGCGTTAAAACTTCTGGTCCGTAAACGCGTTCCAGTTTTATAAAAGTCGAAAACGGAACCATTTCGCCTGCATCATTCTTCAAATACATATCCTGAATGCTTTCCGGATTTTTTCTAAACTGCGGACTTGCCTGAACCATTACTTTATACATTTGAGAGAAACGAATAAAGTTGGTCGCATAAAATGAACCCAGCATGGTCTGTAAAGTCGCCATGGCATTGTCTACAGAAATTCCTTTTTTAGCCGCCAGATCATAATCAATATGAACTAAATACTGGGGGAAAGTAGCATCAAAACTGGTAAAAGAATTTTGTATTTCCGGAGAAGCGTTAAGTTCCTTAATAAAGTTTTTGGTTACTTCATCGGTATTATTAATGGTTCCGCCTGATTTGTCGAGCAAACGAAGCTCAAAACCACTGGTATTACCAAATCCCGGAACCGTTGGCGGTGCAAAAATTTCGATTTGCGCATCGTTGATACCTTTTGTTTTCTCAGTTAGTTTGGCAATAAATTCGTTTACCGAAATATCGCGTTCTTTCCAGTCTTTCAAATTGATCATTCCCATTCCGTAGGAAGCTCCCGCGATTTCGGTTACAATGCTGTATCCGGCAAGTGTTGTTACGTTGTCAACTCCGTTTATTTCTTTGGCAAGACGCGTTACTTCGTCTAATGCTTTTTCAGTACGTTCCACCGTTGCTCCTTGTGGTGTGGTTACGTTTACATAGACCATTCCCTGATCTTCAGACGGAATAAATCCAGATGGAAGAAACTTGCTCGTTCCCCAGGTAAACAAACAGAATAAAACCAATAATCCAACCGTAATCGAAGTACGATCGGCAAATTTTACCAGTACTCTAATGTATTTAGAAGTAATATTGTCAAACCATTTATTGAATCGGTGGAAGAACTTGTCAAGCAAAGATGTTTTTTGTTTATTAGGATCGTGTGCTTTTAGCATAATCGCACATAAAGCCGGAGTAAGCGTAAGAGCGTTGATTCCGGAAATTACAATACTAATCGCCATGGTTAACGAGAATTGCCTGTAGAAAACCCCAACCGGACCGCTCAGGAAAGCTACAGGAATAAATACGGCAGCCATAACAATAGTAATGGCAATAACGGCTCCGCTAATTTCTTTCATGGCGCTGATCGTGGCGGGCAGAGGATCCATATGTTCTTCGGAAATTTTTACGTGAACGGCTTCGACGACGACAATGGCGTTATCGACCACAATTCCGATAGAAAGAACTAGAGCAAAAAGAGTTAACAGATTGATCGAGAATCCCATCATCGACATAAAAGTAAACGAGCCAATTAAGGCAACGGGAACGGCCAAAACCGGAATTAAAGTCGAACGCCAGTCTTGCAGGAAGATAAAAACTACAAAAGCCACCAGAATAAAGGCTTCGATAAGTGTTTTTAAAACTTCGTCGATAGAAGCATCAAGGAAACGCGAAACGTCATAGGCAATATTATAATCCATTCCCGGAGGAAAAGAAGTTCCTTTTAGTTCTGCCATTTTTTCTTTTACACTGGCAATAACTTCAGAAGCATTAGAGCCCGGACGCTGTTTTAACATTATGGAGGCCGAAGGTTTTCCGTCGGTTTTAGAAACCATTCCGTAGCTCATCGAACCAAATTCAATGTTCGAAATGTCTTTTAATCGTAAGATGGTTCCATCTGAATTGGCTCTCAGTGGAATTTCTTCATATTGTTTGGGTTCAAAGAATTTTCCGCCGTATTTAATTACATATTGCAGCTGATTGTCCAATTGTCCTGATCCTTCACCCACTTTTCCCGGAGCGGCAGAAATGTTTTGTTTTTGAAGGGAACTGATCACTTCATTTGCCGAAATATTATACGAAAGCATCTTTTGCGGATCCAGCCATACACGCATCGAATATTCTTTTTGCCCCATAATTTCAGCACGTCCGACACCATCAATACGTTTTAATTCCTGAAGAATATTAATATCCGTAAAATTGAAGATAAACTGTTCATCCTGAGTTTTATCGGTACTGGTAATATTCAGATACATCAGCATACTGTTTACCTCTTTTTCGGTGGTAACTCCGGCACGAATTACTTCTTCGGGAAGTTCGTCAAGTATTGTCGTTACACGGTTCTGAACGTTTACAGCCGCTAAATCGGGATCGGTTCCTACTTCAAAGAAAACCTGAATCAGTGTTAAACCATCGTTTGAAGTTACCGTTGACATATACGTCATTCCGGGAACACCGTTTATGGCACGTTCCAGCGGAAGCGCCACAGCATTGGCAGAAACCTCCGCATTGGCTCCCGTATATTTTGCCGTAACCGTTACAGACGGCGGTACAATATCCGGAAACTGGGTAATAGGAAGCTGAAACAAAGCCAGTAATCCTAAAAGTACTATCATAACCGAGATGATTAATGATAATATTTTTCTTTTGATAAACATTTCTATCATTGTGAAATCTTTTAAATATGTATACTAATTACAGGGTTGCGTTTTGGGTTTCTTTTATATTGATTTTATCTCCGTCACGCAAAGACTGAATGCCTTCCTGAACAATTAAATCGTTATTTTTTAGCCCTTTGTTTAAAATGTATACATCGTCAAGAGTACTTCCAATGGTGACGTTGGTCATTTTTACAATGCCTTCTTTGCCCACCAGAAATACGAATTGTTTATCCTGAATAGAAAAAACAGCTTTTTGCGGAATTATAATCGCATTGGTTTTGGGTTCTGAAATAATCAGTTTTCCTGAAGTTCCGTGTTTGATAAATCCCTGCGGATTATGAAATTTTGCTTTGTATTGAATAGAGCCTGTTTGTCTGTCAATATCTCCGTCGGCGGTTTTTAGTTCTCCTTTTTGATCGTAAACTATTCCGTTGGGCAATACAAGTTTTATATCACCTTGTGTATGAAGGGTTTTGTCTTCCATCATCTGGAAATAGGTATTCTCAGGAATAGAGAAATACGCGTAAACATCGTCTAATTGTGAAACAGTTGTAAGTAAAGATCCGTTTTCGACCAGACTTCCTTCTTTAAACGGAATTCGGTCCACTGTTCCGTCAAATGGTGCACGAATTGTAGCAAAACTAATCTGTTGGGTGATCGCTTTTTTTTCCGCGGAAGCGTGAGCTACTTTGGCAGAAGCCGCATCATGTTTTGCTTTAGATAATTCTAATTCCTTATCAGCAATTACCTTTTTGTTAAAAAGCGTCTGAGCTTGTTCCAGCTCTACGGTTGCGATTCTTAAATCGGCCATACTACTTTTGTAAACAGCCTGGGCTTTTAAGAGTTGTATTTGAAGTTCTACATCGCTTATTTGAAATAAAAGCTGGCCTTTTTTTACTTTTTGGCCTTCACTCACATATACTTTGTCGAGTAATCCCGGAATTCTAACGTGAATTTCTACATTGTTTTTGGCGTGCACATCGGCCACAAATCGGTTGGAAACGATGGTATCTTTTAAAGTTACCTTATAAACGGGAAGAGTTTTTATTTTGTCTGCATTCTTTTGGGTTTTATCTCCGCACGAGACTAAAACGAATAAGGATAAAATGGCGATAAAAAATAAATTGTTTTTAATTTTCATGATTAAATTTTAAAAAATGGTGTATAAATAGGTTCTCTTCCTGATCATTAATAGACAGGAAGACAAGGGAATAAGTATGGAAAATAATGGATGTGCCGGCAGAAGCCCTAAGAGCTATGCCATGTTTTTGAGAAATATTTTTATAAGTAATGTGGCCTTTATTAAAAATAAAAGACAATAGAACAGCGGTTCTTTACATTAAAAAATAAATTAAAATCTAGAAAAGTTGGTACAAGTGCAGGTGACTATGACACTGAATTTGATAAAACGTGGTTATACTATAAATTAGTTTATTTACTAAGATTTTGTAATGTAAGATCTTAGTAAAAAAAGGTGTTTTTAGTATAGTGCTATCCGAAGGTGTAGCCCTGTGTTTTATTTTATTTTTTACTATGAAATGAATTTCCAGATTTTTGGATAATGATAAATCTGAAGATAAAAAATACGGAATTTCATCAGCAGAAACATTATCCGGAGTACAATAATCAATAAGTTCTGGCTGATATCTATTAGACTCTGTACTTCTTATAAAAGAAAGCGAGAGTAATAAAACTAGACAAAAAAACTTAAAGTGTTTCATGAACAATATTCTTCGCCTCCTGAAAGGATTCATTAAAAAAGACAGGAGATAAATTTGATAGTGCGCCAAATATAGTAATTTGAAAAATAAGCAATTCTTAATTTTTTCTAAAAATGGTAAAAATTTAAGTTTTAATAACATTGAATGGAAGATAACTATTAGTCTGATTCTAATTTTAAAATGCCCTATTAATTTAAGAAGTTTACTTAGGGTTCGCTTTAAATCTTCAGAAATAAAATAGTAAATATCTGATCTTAAATCAGATATTAGCATTCTAAAATTTGAAAAAGCGCTATAGAAAAACTAAAAAAAACAGGATAAATTATACAGCAAAGCTATTATCCAATTCTGGAATAAATTGGTAAAATAAGAGTGATAGTGCAGGTTATTTCAATTTAAAAGTCCGTTTTAAAAATAAAATAATGTAAATAAAAGAATAAACTTACATAAAAGAATAAACTTACATAAAAGAATTAAAGAAGTTACTTTCCTCTAACAATCAATTTTATTTAAGATTTTTTGCATGCGTTTTATGCGTAATAAAAGAACTAAAATTATTCTTTTGTAATTGAGAAACTAAAATTCTTAAAAAAGTTTACGAACGTAAATTAAAATTCTGTTCTTTGCCAACTAAAATTTTATTAAAAAAAGGTAACGAAAACCAAGTCTTAGCGACCAACTTAAAACACAATATTATTAGGTATTTTAAGTTAAGACTAATCATCGTATTTGCGTTTATGGACAACAAGAAGTTTATATTAAGTTTAAAAAAAGGTAATGAGGCTTCTTTCAAAGAAGTATATCTCAATTACTACGATAAACTGATAAACATTGCCAGACGTTTCGATTTTACAGTGCTGACCCCGCAGGATTTTGTTCAGGAAACTTTTTTAAGATTGTATAATAAAAGAGAATTACTTAATGAAGACGTTTTATTCGATAAACAATTGTTTACGATATGCAAGAATATCATTCTCAATCACGTTAACAGAGAAAATAAAATAATTCAGCTTGATCCCGGGTTCGAAAAAATGGAAACTGAGGATACAGAAACCATAATTTTTGAAGAAAGAAGAGAAAAACTGCATAATTTCATCAATCTTCTTCCGGAACAGCAACAAAAAATATTTACTTTACATAAACTGGAAAACCTTAGCTATAAGGAGATTGCAGCAATTACAGATCTTTCTGAAAAGACAATTGCCAATCATATTTACCTTGCCAGTAAATTTATTCGAAAAAAAATCGAAGAGCATTAGGAACTTTTGTGTTCTCGTTTGTTATACTAATAAACAGGAACATAAAATGCATATCGAATCGTATAAAACAGATGTTACAACCAAAGAAGATGCAAGCTTTATTGTAGTGCTTCTGCAGTTTATTATTTCTGATTGTATCATGAAATTCGACTTAGAAAATAATAATCATATTCTAAGAATCGAAACTAACAGAGATATCAAGGAAATGGTTTACGGTGTTTTTAATAAACAAGGATTTTATTGTCAAAAAATATAACGCCCCAAGCAATGGATGAAAAAAAAATAGAAGAAGAATTAAAAAAAATCTGGGACGAAACTCCCATTTCGCATTCTGATAGCGAAAAAGAGGTTTCCTGGCAACAATTCCAGGCAAAGGCGTTTGCTCCAAAAAAGCAGAGTAAGCCTTGGCGTCATTATGCAGCAGCGGCAGCCATTTTACTTTTTGTTCTGGTAGGAACCGGACTTTATTTTAAGGGTCCGTCTTTAGTAAATAATACCGATATAAGTATTGCCGGAAATACGATAGAAAATACCAGCTCTATCATCAAAAGTATTGTTCTCCCAGATAGTTCAAGGGTAGAGTTAAGCCCGAATTCTAAAATTGCTTATGCTGATAATTTTGCGGTTAACAGAAAAGTTGAAGTTTCCGGAGAAGCTTATTTCAAAGTAAAAAAAGACAAAAAACACCCTTTTCAGGTGCTTTGCAACGAAACGACAACTACAGTTTTAGGAACTTCTTTTACCGTTACAGGACATAACCAAAATGGAGTAGAGGTTGCCCTTTATGAAGGAAGCGTACAGATGAATGTAAAAAATCAGGATAAAAAATGGATACTGAAACCTGGAGAAAAATTTACTTACGGAAATGAAACCGCTGTAGTAGCAGGGTTTAACAGATTTATGGATTTTGATGATGAAAAACTAAGCAATGTAAGCCTATATATCGAGTCCAATTATGGGTACAAAGTAATGCTTCCGGCAGAATATAATAATCAGAAAATTACAGTACGCATTAATAAAAAAGAAGATCTAAAAACGATTCTCGAATTACTATCAGAAATGTATAACCTAAACTTTGAAATAAATGAAGATTTAAAACAGATTACTTTTCAATAGAAAAGAAAAGGATGCACTAGCCGCGAAACTAAACATCCTCCTCATTGTCAAGATAGTATGAAGCTATCCTATTTAATAATATTCAAAAATACAAAATTTCATGAAGCATATAATTTCAGCATGCTTTTTTTTATTCAGTTGGTGTATGTTTTCCCAAAACGTAACCGTAACGGTAGACCAGACTGTAACATTAAAAGAATTTTTTAAGCAGATAGAAAATCAAACCGATTTTAAATTTGCCTTTACAGATCAAATTAATACAAGTCAAAAATATTTTACCCAAAAACGTACATTTAACAATACCGAAATAAAGGAATTAATCAGTGAACTGAATAAGAGCGCATCGGTTCAATTCTCGATCGTAGGCAATAATATCTTTGTAAAGCAAAAAACTACGAAAGCGTCATCGGTTAAAAAAAAAAACAAGCTAACCGGTCAGGTTCTTGATGATGAGAGAGAGCCAGTTATTGGTGCTAATGTTTATGTAAGAGAAGCGGGTACTGGCGCTACAACAGATGCGAATGGATATTTTTCTATAGAACTCGACAATGGCACTTACACCGTTGAGATTAGTTATGTGGGTTTGAAAAATAAAGAAAAGCGTATTACGATTTCTGATGATGAAAGAATGAAATTTAACATGCAGTCAGACAGTCAGGAATTGGAACAGGTAGTCATCACCACAAGCAAGGCAGTTGATGTAAAGAATACTCAAATGAGTGTGAATAAACTTTCGATGGCCGAGATTAAAAGACTTCCGACTGCTATGGGGGAACCGGATCCTTTAAAATCATTATTGACTTTGCCCGGTGTTACTAACGCCGGCGAAGCTTCATCAGGTTTTAACGTGCGTGGAGGTGCTGCTGACCAGAATTTGATTCTTTTAGATGGTGCTCCGGTATATGGGGATTCTCATATGTTTGGCTTCTTTTCTATTTTTAATGCAGATATCGTAAACGGATTAGATTTATACAAAGGAGGGATTCCGTCTAAATTTGGAGGACGCGTTTCATCAGTTCTTGATGTCACTCAGCAAACAGGGGATCTTAATGAGTATAAAGTAAATGGAGGTATCGGACTTATATCCAGCCGACTTTTAGTACAAGGCCCTTTAAAAAAAGACGTTGGTTCGTTTATTATTGCAGGACGTGCTTCTTATGCGCATTTATTTTTAAAACTGACTGATATTACAAGTTCTGTGATGTTTTATGATATTAATGCCAAGTTTAATTATCGTTTAGGAGCCAATAATACAATTTCTTTTTCCGGTTATATGGGAAATGATTTATTCGATATTAATAATTTCTTTGCCAGTACTTACGGTAATACGATGGGAACGTTTAGCTGGAAACATAAATTTTCGGACAACTTAAATACGAACCTTTCTGTTTTTTACAGTGATTATAAATTTAACCTGCAAATACCATTTCAAAAATTTGAATGGGATAGTAAAATCACCAACTACGGGCTTAAATACAACTGGAACCACACGATATCAGACAATTTTAAACTGAACTATGGTATTGATGGTTTATACTATGATTTTAATCCGGGAACTGTACAGCCGTATGGTGTTGATTCGCAGTTTAATTACAATCAATTAGATAAAAAATATGCTTTAGAAACTTCGGCTTATCTTGATGTTGAAAATCAGGTCACAGAAAAGCTGAATCTTCGTTACGGTCTTCGTTACAGTACGTTTTTGCGTTTAGGTAACGAAACTATCAATACGTACGAAAATGGACAATCAGTAGTATACAATCCATTATATCATATTTATGAAGAAGCAGATCCAATAGGAAGTAAATATTACGGAAAAGGAAAAACCATCAGTAAGTTCGATAACTTTGAACCGCGATTGGCATTATCATTTGCCTTTAATGATGAAACTTCAGTAAAAGCGAGCTACAACAGAATGTCGCAATACATTCATATGTTGTCGAATACCCGCGCTCCATTACCTATGACGATCTGGACACCAAGCGGACCTTTTACAAAACCGCAAATGCTGGATCAGTATGCAGTAGGATATTTCAAGAATTTCAAGGAGCGCGAGTATTCATTTGAAGGAGAATTATTTTATAAAAAAATAAAAAACCGCATCGATTACATTGATGGTGCAAATTTATTGGGTAACAACAATATCGAGCAGGATATTCTTAATGGAGAAGCGAGATCATACGGTATGGAGTTATTGTTCAGAAAAAATACAGGTCGTTTTACAGGATGGGTTGCGTATACTTTGTCTAAAGCTGAACAAAGAACGCCGGGAAGAACTCCTGAAGAACCGGGTATCGCAAATGGCGGCTGGTATTTATCAGGATACGATAAATTGCATAATCTGAATATTACTGCCAATTACGAGTTCAATCCTAAATGGTCGTTTAATGCTAATTTTACCCTGCAATCAGGTCAACCGGTAACGTACCCAAACGGTTATTATGAATTTGGCGGAAGAAATGTACCTAATTATACCTTGAGAAATTCAGACAGACTTCCTGCATATCATCACCTGGATATTGGCGCAACTTATACGCCTAAACCTGATAAAAAACAAGGATGGCAAAGCTACTGGGTATTTAGTATTTATAATCTTTATAACAGACAAAATGCTGCATCGATTACGTTTTCTCAAAATGATACTACGGGAGCAAATGAGTCCAAACAACTGTCTATTTATGGTTTAGTACCTGGAGTTTCTTATAATTTTAAATTTTAATAGTATGTTACGATTAAAAAAATACAATTTAAAAAGTAAAGCTTTTACTTTATTTAGTCTTCTTTTTGTTTTACTTCTTTCATCCTGCGACAAGGTAGTTGAACTTGATCTGGAAACTGGAGATCCTAAAATCGTGATTGATGCCGAGATCATTTGGGAAAAAGGAACAAGCGGAAACGAACAGTCGATAAAAATAACCAGAATGGCTTCGTATTACAGTCCAACAACACCAAAGGTTTCAGGAGCACAGGTAAGAGTTGAAAATAGTAATGGAGATATTTTTACATTTAATGAAGCTGAACCGGGTTTATATAAGTGTACTAATTTTGTTCCTGCAATTGATATGGAGTATAAATTATTTGTACAAGTTGATGGACAAACTCTAACCGCTACCGAAAAATTAGTTTCTGTGCCGAAAGTTGAAAGAATAGACCAGGAATTTATGGCCGATGTAACAGGAGAAGATCTTATTGTGGTAACATTTTATTATAAAGACCCTGCTGATCAGGTCAATTATTATCTGACAGATTATAAAACGGATATTTTGCCTTATCCGGAATACACATCGACAAGTGATGAATTTTTGAATGGAAATGAAATCAATGAAAAATTTACAGATGAAGATCTAAAGCCGGGAAAAGTTCTTGATATCACACATCGTGGTATTTCTAAAAACTTTTATAATTACATGAATTTGATTTTAGAGGTTACAAATTCGAACCCTTTTGCTGCAGTACCGGGCAATATCAGAGGAAATATAATTAATACTACTGATGCTAACAATTTTGCTTTAGGTTACTTCAGGCTTTGTGAAGCAAACCGTATGTCGTATACAGTAAAATAAGAATTTAATTGGAGGTTGATTTGTAAATACATCTGGCATATAAATAATTATGTCAGATGTATATTTTTTTTATATAAAAGAGAACTTTATTCTTTCTTCAAATTCATAATCTCTTCAGCTGAAACTTTTATCACCGTGCCGTGGCGAGTTCCCGAAGGAAAACTAACCTGATCCGAAATATCCTGCCAGCCTTTTGAAGTTTGTTTTACAGCACCATATTTCTTCAGCGTATATTTGTCAAAATACACCACCCATTGATTGTCTATTTGAATTGCAGTTGGTCCTTCTGACCAATAATTTCCTGTAATAGGTTCGCTGGCTTTGCTGTAAGGACCTGTCAGATTTTTACTGAAAGCAGTTTTTAAATTTTTCTGCACCGGATTGCGCGTTTCATCTTTAAGATACATCACATATCCCTGATCCTGTTTTACGATCGAGGCATCGATAACATTAAAACCCGGTTCGTACAATAATTTTGTTTTTTCAAACTTTTTAAAATCCTTGGTAGTCGTGTAATAAATTCTGTGATTGTATCCTTTTTCTTCATCGGATTTCGTTTCCGGAAACTTTCCGTCAATTGTCGAAGCCCAATAAATCATATAGGTTTTATTTTTTTCATCGAAAGTAATTTCGGGAGCCCAGGTATTTCTTGTTTTTTCCTCGTGTGCCATTACAGGAATAAATTCCTGTTTCGACCAATGAATTAAATCTTTTGATGAAGCGTAACCAATTCCTTTATCTGTCCAGCTTACCGTCCAGACCATATGATACAATCCGTCACCGCCTTTTATAACGCAGGGATCTCTCATCAATTTATCTTTGCCAACCTCAGGCGTTAAAAACGAAGTATCATTTTTTAAAGCATTCCATTGATAACCATCTTCGCTGTAGGCCAGATGCAGGCCGTCTTCGCCATTTCCTTTAAAATAAGTAAAGACATACCCATCGGCTTTTAGCGTATAATTATTGGCGTTAAGCCATTTTTCACAAGCTTTTGGCCAGGTTGCATTCGTTCCTTTTACGCCTAAACCAAAACCGTGACCGCCGTTTTCATACAAATGCATTTCTGCCGAAACCTTTTCTTTCTTTAAAGTTAAATAATAATTAATGCTGTTTTCTACAGGAACGTCCTTATCATCAGTGGCATGAACCAAAAAAGCTTTGGGCGTTGCAGTATTTATTTGTTTTTCATTCGAATATTTTTCTATGGCTTCGCTGCTGGTATTTTTGCCAAGTAAATTATCCCTTGAACCTCCGTGCGTGATTCCGTTTTGCATGGAAATAACAGGATAAATTAAAATAGAAAAATTAGGTTTTGCACTTGTAGTATCAGTTGGCGTGTAGACTTTATCATTATAATGCGTGCTCAATGTCGCTGCCAGATGCCCTCCGGCGGAGAAACCCATAATCCCGATTTTGTTGGGGTTCAGTTTCCATTTCACAGCATTTCGGCGTACCAGTCTTACCGCTTCCTGAGCATCCTGCAAAGGCCCAACGGTTTTATTTTTCATGATCATATCACTTGGTAATCTGTATTTTAAAACAAAAGCATTAATCCCTAAACTATTGAACCATTCTGCTACTTTATAACCTTCTTTATTAATGGCCAGCATACCATAGCCACCGCCGGGACAAATAATAACAGAAGTTCCGTTTGATTTTTCAGGTGCAGCAAAATAGGCGGTAAGGGTAGGCAAAGTAACCATTCGGACACCTTCTGAAATGTCGCCTTTTCTGTCTGTTACTTCAGCATATCCGGTTGCCTGAATCTCATCAGGAATTTTATCCCATAACGGAATATCTTTTTTTTGTGCAAATGATGCAATACTCATCCAAAAGGATATAAAAAGGTATAAGGCTTTTAGCGTTCTCAAATTATTTAATTTTCTCATAAAATTCTATTTCAACAATACGTAATTGTCCGGTTGCATCTACTGATGTTTTATCTTTATATAAATCTAGTTCTTTTGTGGTATCTACTTCGACAATTTTAGAAAAAATATCTTTTTCTTTGCTTGCGCCAATCAATTCAATAGTGATCTTTTCAGCAAGAACAGGCTTCAGTGCAATAGTAATATAACCCAAACTTTGAGTTGTATTGCCTTTAAAAACCTCTTTACCATCGGCCAAAATACAAATAGGATATATTTTGGTTCTCCAGCCCGTCATTTTAACCACGCATTCGTTTACCACACTTGGTTTAGAAAGCGTGTAGGTTATCGATCCTGTATTGCTGTTTCCGTCATTTCGCCATTCGGTCAATTCATTGTCATCATAACTTTTATAAGTCTCATTATTATTCGATGGCGAAACAGCGTTCAGGATATTTAAGGCAATTCTTTTTTGCGTATAAGAAGGTGTTTTTGGCGTTGGTCCGCGCTCCAGATTCGAAGGAAGATTTATTCCTGGCAGTTCTTTCGAAATTGCGTTTGTAACCGTTATAGGCTTTGTTTCGAAAGTAAGTTCGGCTTCTTTTAGTCCTTTCGCATAAGCGGTAATCTTTATTTTTCCGGCTTTCGCCAAAGATTGAATCATGACTCTGTTGACGCCATTTTCGACCGGTATTTCCTTTGAAAGAATATAATTGTTAGGCCCTTGTGCAATTCCTCCAAGCCAGTTAGCAGGACCATCAACATGAAAACTGATCAAATCATTACTGATCGGGCAACGGTTACCATTTTTGTCCACTACTTCAACATCAATCAGAGCCACATCGGCACCATCAGCCAGTATTCCCTGAGGTTGAGTATGTAATTTTAATTGAATTGATGCTGGTTCGTCAGCCGTTATTTTAGAATCTTCACTTAAAATAATTCCTTTTTCATCATAACCAATGGCTTTAATTGTTCCTGATTGCCAGACTATATTTTCGAAAGTAAACAAGAATTCACTGCTTTGTTTTCCAAAACCCTGCGAAACACCATTCACAAATAATTCTACTTTAGAAGCTGTCGAAACTATGTAAATGTTTTTGACAACTTTATCGGTATAATTCCAGTGTCCCATAATATGAGTGCGGCGTTTTTCGATATCTACCCAGCCATCCCACATGACCTGATGTGCCCAATAACCATCTTTTGGAATACGCATGGCATCGACTTCGCCGCTTGTTCTGTAATTTTGTTCACCACGATGGTGCGTATTCGAATCTGAAAATATGATATTCACGCCACCGGAATTCACTCTTTTTCCGGTTCCGGGTCTTTCCCTGTAATAATCACACCAGCGTATAATATTTTCGATAGCATGACGATCCTGATTGTGATTGTAATCCTGAGCAGGATTGCCGCGATACAAAGGACCGTCGCCTTCTTTATGAAACGGAGGAGAGAATTCATCCCAATATTTGCGTAAACCTTCATCTCTTGAATATTCCGTTGCCCACAAAGGTTTTCTGGCGCTTTTATTAATATAAAGCATTTCTCCGCCATATTCCGCTTCCTGACTGTCCAGCATTTCACGGGAACCAATCGCACGTCCTCCATAAGGATCATAGGTATCCCTGAGGCTTTTCATTTCATGCATATGCGCTTCACTTATCGATTCATTGCCGCTTTCATAAAAAATAATACTCGGATTGTTTCGGTTATAAATAATAGCATCGCGCATCAGGTTTACCCGTTGTTTCCAGGTATCGCCCTGCGCATCTTTTTCGGCGTCACCTGCAGGCATTGCCTGTAGTAATCCAACTCTGTCGCAGGATTCAATATCCTGTTTCCAGGGCGTTACGTGCATCCATCGAATCAGGTTTCCGTTGCCTTCAACAATGAGTTTATTGCTAAAATCGCTCAACCACGGCGGAATCGACATACCAATTGCAGGCCATTCGTTACTTGTTCTCTGTGCATATCCTTTTACCTGAAGTACTCTATCATTCAACCAAAATTGACCTTCCCTAAAATCGGTTTTTCTGAACCCCGTTTTAGTCGAAACTTCATCAGTAATTTTTCCATCCACTTTCAAAATGGTTTTTACCGTATACAAATAACCGTATCCCCAACTCCAGAAATGCAAATTTTCAACTAGTTTATTGGCTTTAATAATTTTAGTTTCATTAGGCAAAATAGTAGTTTTTTCACCAGAGTAATAAGCGATTTGTTTACCATCGATATCTTCAATTACCAATTCGTATTCCACTGTTTTGGCCGTATTGAATTCATTGCGAATTTGGGTTTCGGCATTTATTACAGCGCTTGAAGCGGCAATATCAATTTTAGAAGGATAAATATAAACGCCCGTAGTTTTTAGAAAAGAATAGAGGGGAAGCGTCTGGTATAATTTACTCGTAATATGCAAAAAGACGTTTTTTGGAATCCCGCCATAATTAGCATTAAAATTAATATTGTTCCATTGGTAAGCTGCTCCGGTAGCTTTCTCTTTGTATTTCCAGTCATTATCAATTCGAAGCGCAATAGTATTTTCTGACGGATAAGGTTTCATCAAATCAGAAATATCAAACCCAAAAGCCATCACTCCATTTTCATGAAGTCCCACTTTTTGTCCGTTTACATAAATTTCTCCCGCTTGACGGATGCCTTCAAATTCAATAAAAATTTTATTGTCCTTAATTCCTTTAGGTAATTTGAACTTTTTGCGGTACCAGACAATTCCTGTGGTGAGATGTTCGATATCTTTTTCAAAAGCTTCTTCCTGATTGTAAGCGTGTGGCAGCGTTACTTTTTTCCATGAATTATCATTAAAATTTACAGCCGCGGCATCTTTAAAATCTCCGGTTTTTAGTTTCCAACCCGCATTAAAATTGAATTTTTCCCTCTTAAATTCCTGAGAGAATAGAACAGAATTAAACAGGAGTATAGTAAAATATATAAAAGCCTTCTTCATTGCGATTGTTTATTTATAATATTTTGAACCAGTTAGAACACTAATTCAATTCAAACTTTTCAAAATCTGAAAAATTACTAAAGTAAAAGTAGAAGCATAGAGTCAAATTGCCATCCTGTAGCATCCTGTTTAGAGAATTAAATACGCAGTAAATTGTAGTCTTTGTTTTTCAATCCATAATTTTTTATAGAAATAAATAGGAATAGTAAAAAAATAAATAATTATTTTTTTTGATATGATATTTCAGCGTGATCCTGTTTAAATACTGGTTGTAAATCAAGCTGTTGTGGATTTTTTCTGTTAAGATAAATACAAAAAATAATATAAGATATTGAAAGCTAACAGGATACTACAGGATACAGAGCATGGAGGTTCTCGATAAATTTGGATTAACTAAATAATTAACCAAATTTTAACTTTTATGAAAAACAAGCTTAATTTTTTGCTGATTTTTGCTCTGTTTGCCTTATTGCATACTACAGCTTATTCGCAAAACAAAGTGGTTAAAGGAACGATCACGGATGTATCTGGTTTACCAATACCGGGTGCAAATGTGCTTGTTAAAGGAACCAAGACAGGAACTACCACTGATTTTGATGGCAAGTTTTCTGTAAATGCAACTCAGGGCCAGGTGTTGGTTTTTTCTTCAACAGGTTCTAAAACTCAGGAAATAACAGTTGGTACAAATTCAGAAATCAATGTAAAACTTGCAGATGATATAGCACAACTTAATGAAGTGGTTGTAGTAGGTTACGGTACGCAGAAGAAATCTGATGTAACAGGAGCAGTTGCAAGTGTAAGTGCAGAACAATTAATGAACAGGCCTGTTGCTAATGCACTTGAGGCATTACAGGGAAAAGCTGCCGGAGTTGATATTACCAGCAACGAGCGTCCGGGATCTATCGGTACAGTACGTATTCGTGGTACGCGTTCGTTAACAGCAAGTAATAATCCTCTTTATGTTGTAGATGGAGTTCCTTTGTTGTCTGATTCATCAATTGAAACGCTGAATCCAAGAGATATCGCGTCTATCGATGTACTTAAAGATGCATCTGCGACTGCTATTTATGGTTCAAGAGGTGCAAACGGAGTTATCATTGTGACGACTAAACAAGGAAAATCCGGGGTTTTTAGTTTAAACTATGCAGGAACATTAACGGCTTCTCAAGTTGTAGATCGTGCTCCTTCAATGAATGCAGCTGATTTTATTCAGTTCAGACGCTGGGCGGCATATAATCTTAATTCTACAACTTATGCGCATCCGGACTCTCCGACTTATGCAAATGATAAATTAATTTTTGACAGTGCATTAGACGGTCAGACATCAAGAGATAATGTTTTAAAGGGATGGCAAAGCGGTACCTGGGATGCTTCTAAAGTAACCAATACAGACTGGGTTGATCTTGTAACACAAGCAGGAATCAGTAAAGAACACGTTTTAAGCGCCAGTGGTGGATCTGAAAAAGTGAATGCTTATGGATCACTTGGATACCTGGATCAGGAAGGAACTCAAAAAGGACAATGGTACAAACGTTATACTGCCAAATTGAGTACCAATATTAATCCGGTAGAATGGTTTAAATTCAATGCTTCGTTAAATGCTTCATGGAGTGAGCAGGATTTTGGTATGTCGACCCTACAAGCAAGAAGCGGAACAGCGCCTAATGCAATTTTAGGAGCAGCTAAAAGTATTTATAACATTGCAGTTCCTTATGATGCAAATGGTAAATTGATTATTAACCCGGGAGGTGAGTCAGCTGTATATACAGTGATGGACGAATGGGATAAAAGCACGCAAAGATCACAGACATTGCGTCTTTTAGGTAATTTTTCTGCAACAATTGACTTAGGTAAATTGGCCTCGCCTTTGGAAGGGCTTAGTTATAAAATAAATTTTGGACCAGATTTCCGCCATTGGAGAGAAGGTGTTTATGTTGATGGAACTTCATCACTTAAAATCAATGCTGATGGAAGTGCGGGCGTAAATTATGCGCGTCTGCAAAACCGTAGAGATCTTTCGTGGACTTTAGACAATATGATTACTTATGACCGTACTTTTGCGGCTAAGCATAAAATAGGAGCGACCCTGCTTCAGACAGCTTCATCATGGAATGTTGAAAATTCTTCTATGAATGCCAATAATATCCCAAACAAATCTTTTTTATGGAATGCAATGGGAACAGTCGATCTTACCAATCCGGCTAATAATGGCCGTATGAGTTCAGGTCTTACAGAACGTCAGTTAAGTTCTTATATGATCCGTGCGAACTATGGTTACGACAATCGTTATTTATTGACAATGTCAGGTCGTTGGGATGGTGCTTCGCAATTGGCAGAAGGGTATAAGTGGGATTTCTTTCCTTCAGCTGCTTTAGCATGGAGAATTAACAATGAAGAATTCCTAAAAGGTGTAAACTGGATTGAAAATCTTAAGCTTCGTTTAGGATTTGGTACAACGGGTAACTCATCTGTAGATCCTTATAAAACAAAAGGACTTGTATCTTCTATCTATCTTCCGTTCAATGGTATGAGCAATCAGATTGGTTATACTACAAATGAGCCTTATTATACAGATACTCAATTGTCATTGGCTAATAAAGCACTTGGATGGGAAAAAACCACACAATATAATCTAGGTATCGATTTTAGTTTCTTTAAAAATAGAGTAAGTGGGGCTATCGATGTTTATCAATCCTATACAAATGATTTATTAATGGCGGTAAAAATCCCTACGCTCACAGGTTTTCCTTCGACTTTTGCAAATGTGGGTAAAACAAGTAATCGTGGTGTAGAGGTAACGCTTAATTTAATTCCGATTCAGACAAGTGGCGGATTTACCTGGGAAACAAATTTAAATGCGGCTTGGCAGAAAGATGAAATTGAGGAATTAGCCTATGGTAAAAATGATATGCCGGATAATACATGGTTTATAGGCGAGCAAATTGCTGTTCGTTATGGTTATGATAATTTAGGTTTATGGCAAAATACGCCGGAAGATCTTGCTGAAATGGCTAAATGGGGTACGAGTTACAACTTTACTCCTGGAAATGTACGTCCGAAAGATCAAAATGGTGACTACAAAATGGATGCTGCAGACCGTGTAGTACTGGGTAACAGTAATCCAACCTGGACAATGGGATGGAACAATAACTTTACCTACAAAGGAATTGAGTTGGGAATCAATATTTACGGACGTGCGGGTTATTTAACCGAGAAAGTCGAAGAAGCTCTAACAGCACATAGTAATCAAAGAGAAATTGATTATTGGAGACCGGACAACACAGATGCTCAATATCAAAAACCTATTTTGGGTCAGGCATCATCAGGATCAGCAGATAAATTTTCCGGACTTCTTGGTTTTCCAAAAGCATCTTTTGTAAAAATTCGTAATATTTCATTAGGATATAATTTCTCCAGAGATTTTACAAAAAATATTGGTTTATCAAACTTTAAACTTTATGTGCAGGCAGTAAATCCGGGTAATATTTACCAATCATTAGACTTTTATGACTTAGATACAAACTCAACCTATTCTAATCGAAGTTTCGTTATGGGTCTTGAAGTTGGATTTTAAAAATAATGTGTTGTAACGGAACTAAGTATAACAAAAAAAGTAAAAAAATGAATAATATAAAAAATATAGGAATAGGACTTTTGATAATGGTAGGATTATCAATTTCCTCTTGTTCGAAAGACTTTCTTGACGAAGAGCAGAATAGCCAGTATTCGACTGATTATTTCGAAACATCAGAAGGTCTTCAAGCCCTGACAGTATCACTTTATGGAAATATAAGATGGCATTTTGGGTTTGAATGGTCTTATGCTAATACATTGTACGGAACGGATGAGTTTACCAATGCAAACGATCTGACCAACGAAATGTGGAACACTTACGACAACCGTTTTGGACCAATTGGCGCTACAGCATCTACAGGTGCAGCAAACGGAAACGCAACAAATCCTGCAGCACTTTGGGATGAAATGTATTACGGAATTGCTTCTTGTAATACCATTATTGCCAATGCAGAAAAAATTGATGACATCGCTATTCGTAATCGCTGTCTGGCACATGCTTATTTTTTACGTGGCTATAACTATTATCGTCTTACCGCTCAATATGGTGGCGTTGTACTGCAAACTGTACCGGCAACTGGTGTTGTTCGTAATTTTACACGTTCTACCGAAGAACAATGTTGGGAGCAGGTAATATCAGATTTACGTAATTCTTATAATCTTTTTGCAGGTGAAGTTTTTACTTATGGAAAAGGAATTACATGGACAAAAGCCACGGCTGCGCATTTCCTTGCAAAAGCATTATTATTCCGCGCCTCAGAACGCAATGACAAATGGAATTCAGCTTACAAAGCAAAAGATCTTGATGAAGCAATTCAGGCTTGTAGTTATGCTATTTCTGCCCGTGGACCATTAACGAATAATTACAGTGATCTTTATGCCAACTGGACAGGAATTGACTGCCCGAATGAGCAATTAAGCGAAATTTTAATGGCGGCGGGACACAACGGAGATGCTGCAACAGTTGGTCGTTTCGGAAACCGTACTTATAGCTATTTTGCCCCGCAATTTTCAAGTTTCTCAGGCGGATGGGTAAAACGTGGTGTCTGGATTGGAAGTATGGACTTTCAACGTTGCCGTCCAACTGAATATGCTTATGCAGTTTACGATCACGTAAATGATGCGCGTATGTGGAAAACGTTTAGGACTGTTTATGGAGCCAATACAGTAGTAACTGCAAATGCAGGAGTAAAAATTGGAGATCCTGGTATTGTAATGATATTAAATACTAAAGATGACAATACATATAACGGTGCTAAATTTGGGGCAAGTGTTCAGGCTCCGACATGGACAGATGCAAACGGCCGTTTACCGGAATGGACAACAGGAAAAAGACAAACTGCTACAGCAGGAACTTTGGCAGCGGTTGCAGGACAATATGTTCCTAACTCTTCGGTATTGTACCAAAACGGAAATTACGTAGCACCTACATTCAAAAATCAGCCAATTTGTAATTTCTTTGCCGGAATCAATAAAACAGAAGATGGTTCAAGAACTGCCGAGAGAGGAGATGCACACCGTGATGTAATTATGGCACGTCTTGCAGAAACGTATCTTGTACGCGCAGAATGTTATGCCCGTTTGCAGCAATATGGTAATGCAATGCAGGATATCAACGTGATTAGAGCAAGAGCACAATGGAAAAGCGGTGAAAACAGATCTTACTATAACGACGGTTCTCAGGCATTTAAAGCAAATGCTTTGAATACAGGAACTGCAGCGACAAACTTTGCGGCTTCAAATTTAGATATGAACACGTATTATTTATCTAATCCAACAATACCGGTTACCACTGCGGCATCAGATTTAAGATTAACATCATTTCCTGCTAACCTGCCAGCAGAAGATGAGGCGATTATTGCTAAAGTAGGAGCTGCAAGTGACTACGAACGTGCATTAAACTTTATCCTTAACGAATATACACGTGAATTACTAGGAGAATGGCAGCGTTGGGAAACGCTTTCCCGTACAGGAATGTTAATCAAACGTGCAAAAGCATTCAATGCAGAAGCAGCACCTAATATTACTGCCAATAAACACGAACTTCGCCCTATTCCGCAATCATTTATTGATGGATTGCTGAATGATGATGGTTCTAATTTATCAGATGCCCAAAAGAAAGAATGGCAGAATCCTGGATACTAATATCTTTTAAATTTTTGTTTTTGAAACCGTCTCAAAAAAGAGACGGTTTTTTTAGGATGTATCTTTTTGTAATCTTTTAAGCAGGAAAGCGCAGGATACCAATACCGTCTGAATGTTTTAATTTTAAAGTCTATCATTCAATATTTTTTTTATTGTAATTAATTGAATTGTAGTAGATATAGTAGAAAACACTTCAATTAATAATTTAATTATTAATAGTGGGTCAAAAAGATACAATTAGTCTCGTTTAAGTATAAAATTAAATAGAAAAAATGTCAGGAATCAACCTCAAATGTCTCTTGTTAAACCTTGTAATACTGCTTTTTTCTCTTTCTGTTTTCTCTCAAAAGGATGCAGAAAAAGAGAAATCTCATATTGCAGCCAAACCTTTATACCGGGATCCTGTTTTTGACGGAGCCGCCGATCCCACCATTATTTGGAACAATAAAGAAAAGAAATGGTTCATGTTCTACACCAATCGAAGAGCAAAAGATACCACAGCCAAAGGAATAACCTGGGTACACGGAACCCGAATTGGTGTTGCTGAATCTACAGATGGTGCAAATTGGAAATACAGAGATACCTGCAACATCAATTATAAAATTAAAGATGTAACACATTGGGCACCAGATGTAATTCAGTACAAAAACCTGTGTCATATGTATTTAACGATAGTGCCGGGGATTTTTAACGATTGGTACCATCCGCGAACCATAATTCATCTGACCAGTAAAAATTTAATCGACTGGAAATTCGAATCTCAATTGAAACTGGCTTCGGACAGATGTATTGATGCTTCTGTTTTTAAATTGCCAAACGGTTCGTGGAGAATGTTTTATAACAACGAAAACGACGGGAAATCAATTTATTGTGCAGATAGTAAAGACCTCTATAATTGGGTGGATAGGGGAAAGAAAATTGTAAAAGACAGGGGCGAAGGTCCAAAAGTATTTCAGTGGAAGGGAAAAAACTGGATGATTTCGGATTCATGGCGAGGGCTCAATGTATATTCTTCAGATGATTTCCTGAATTGGAAGCGTCAGGAAAAAAACATCCTTCAAATTCCCGGAACAGGAGAAGATGATAAAGTAATTGGTGGGCATCCCGATGTTATTGTGAATAACGACAGAGCCTATATTTTTTATTTTGCGCACCCCGGAAGAACACCGGAAAATAAAGGTATTGATAGTTATGAAACCAAGAGAAGTTCTATACAAGTGGCGGAGTTAGAATACATAAATGGAGAAATCGTCTGTAATAGAGATCGGTCAGTTTATATTAATCTTAAACATTAATTAAAATTATTTAAATGTCTTATTTTTAATTAATTATATATTTATGATAGAAATTATCTATTGAAGTAAATCATTAAAAAAAAAAGTTTTAAAATTGAATTTTCACCTTAAATAAAAAAACAAATATGAACTATAACCTAACCAAAATTATAACCGTTTTCGCAATCGGAATCTGTACCAATATAATTGCCCAGACAAACGATGTAACGGCACCATTGCATTTAATGAAACCCGATTACATAACACCATATGTTATTCCGGAGAAAAACAATATCGAAAGCGTATTGAGCAGGGTTTATACTTTTCTCGAAGAAAATACAGCTTCAAAAGCGATTTATGTAAGCGATAATTCAGAAGTAAAAGATTTTAAAAAAGCGAAAGGAAAAATTGCATTTTCTCCCGGTGCTTTTAGATTGACTAGTTACGAATGGGGCGTTACCTATGCCGGAATGCTTTTGGCAGCCGATGCTACAGAAAAAAAAAAATATGCAGAATACGCCAATAAACGCTTAAAATTAATCGTAGACATTGCTGCCAATTATAAAACAGAAAATATCAAAGATTCCCCGGTTCACAGCGTTTTACAGCCAAAAGCTTTAGACGATGCGGGTGCTTTATGTGCAGCTTTTATAAAAGCAAAAAAGAAAGATCCAAATGCCGCTTATGATCCTGTTATCAATAATTTCATTCAATACATCAGTGAAAAAGAACATCGCTTAAAAGACGGAACCCTGGCAAGAAACCGCCCGCAGGACAATTCGCTTTGGTTAGACGATATGTTTATGAGCGTTCCCGCTTTGGCTCAAATGGGAAATTATACCGGCGATGTCAAATATTTTGATGATGCTGTGAAGCAAGTCAATCAGTTTTCTCAGCGAATGTTCAACTCTCAAAACGGACTTTATATGCACGGCTGGGTGGAAGCGATGCAGGTGCATCCACAGTTTCATTGGGCAAGAGCAAATGGCTGGGCAATAATGACAATGGTCGAATTACTTGAAGTATTGCCTAAAGATCATCCGGGATATCCTCAGGTTTTATCCCAACTGCAAAAGCACATTGCCGGATTATTGCAATATCAGGATGGTACTGGTTTTTGGCATCAGTTAATCGATCGAAATGATACGTATTTAGAAACTTCGGCGACAGCCATTTATGCCTATTCAATTGCCAGAGCAATCAATCGCGGTTACGTTGACAAACTGGCTTATACGCCTGCAGTTCTACTAGCGTGGAATGCAGTAGCTTCAAAAGTAAATGCAAAAGGCCAGGTCGAAGGAACCTGTGTAGGAACCGGAATGGGTTTTGACCCCTCTTTCTATTATTACCGTCCCATAAATTTATATGCCGCTCACGGTTACGGCCCTGTTTTATTGGCTGGAGCGGAAATGATTTTATTACTAAAAAACAATCAGTTCGAAATCAATGACAGCTCGATACAATTGAAGGTTAGGAGTTAGGAGTTGTGAATTATGAGTTATGAATTATAAGTTATGAATTATGAATTTTTGATATACTTTGACGATTAATCGTCAAAGTATATCAAAAAAACTTAGCAACTTAATCAAATAAAATAGATAAAGTAATTCAAAAAACTTTGCGCTTCCGCGCCTTTGCGAGATTAATAGACAAAGTAATAAATAAAAAAAAACTTAGCGACTTAGTGCCTTAGCGGCAAATAAATCAACAGTATATGAAATTAAAACCAATAATAAACACACTTTTCCTGTTATGCACAATAACAGCCTTCAGCCAGATTGGAAAACGATTCCCCTCTGAAAAAAAGATCATAAAAGATCCCGTAACAGGTCAGGAATTAATTTTCTTAACCACAACATCAGCGGGCGATTCTAAAACTTACCCAACACATCCGCAATGGACATCTGATGGGGAATGGCTTATTTTCAGAACCAAAAGAGCTAATGGAGAAGCCGTGGCAGTAAATGAAAAATCAGGTGTAATGGTTCAGGTTACAGAAGGCGGTTATACCGGAACGTTGTGCATGGCGCAAAAGTCGATGAAATTGTATTTTATGCGTAAAGCACTGCAAGATAAAATGCAGATTATGGTAGTCAATCTGGCCGATGTTTTTAAAGATAGTCAGACCGGAAAAATGAAATCCGTTGCAGCCTATGAACGAGTCTGCGGTACAGCAAGTCCAGAAATGGGTGCTTCGGGAGATATGGCTTTGGATGCAGATGAAGAAAAGGTTTATTTTAGAATAGGAAAAGAAGAAGCCGCAAAATATCTGGACCCCAATATTAAAATCGAAAAGAGTTTTGGTCCCAGAAATATGGGTGCAGGACCAGGCGGAATTAGCAGTATGAATTTAAAAACAGGCGAATTTAAACATGTGATTTCCGTGCCTTTTCAGGTAGGACATATCCAGTCGAACGTATGGAGTCCCGGCGAACTGGTTTTTTGCTGGGAAACGGGCGGAAAATCACCTCAAAGAACGTGGACGGTCATGGCCGACGCATCGGGGTTAAGACCTTTATATCCAGAATCCGATTATGAATGGGTAACGCATGAAGCTGTAATTTCTAAAGATGAGGTGGCAATGGCGATCATGGGACATCGGAAAATTGATATCCATAAAGAAAAACCGGTAGAAGTTACAGACAGCAATGAAGTACGTAATCCTGAAAATCCCGGACAGGAAAGCAATTGGGGAAATTCAGGAACGCGAGAAAAACCAACTGGTCTGGCCATTGTAAATCTCAGAACAAGAGAAATGATTATTGCCGGACAAACCAAAAGCGGCAGCGGTTTATGGCACGTACACGGTTCATCAGACGGAAGATGGGCGGTAGGCGATGATTTCTCAAGAAGTTTGTATTTAATTGATCGAAAAACAAACGAAATGATGATGCTTACCACAGGCCACAAAGAAACCGCAGCAGACCACATTCACCCAACTTTCAACAGAGACGGAACAAAAATTCAGATTCAGTCGGCGATGCTTTCTAAAGATAATCGTACCATGAATATTTGTATTGTAAATGTGCCTAAAGATTGGTTAAAAAGGTTTTAGAAAGGTTCAAAGGTTCAAAGGTTCAAAGGTTCAGAGGAACAAAGGAACAAAGGAACAAAGGAAAAAAGGGAATCGTAGAGGCGCACTGCAGTGCGTCTTCTCGTGAACCATAATAATCTCGCAAAGGCGCAAAGTTTTGATAGCCTCCAGCTTTAGCTGGAGGTAAAATAAGCTAAAAGTGATTGGCTTTAGCCAAATAGAATTTTAAGTAAAAAACTTTGCGACTCTGCGCCTTTGCGCGATTAATTAACCCAGTAAAGAAAAAAACTTAGTGCCTTAGCACCTTTGCGACAAAAAAAACAACGTAAATCCGCCAAATCCGTTCCATCCGGGGGCCATTTTAAAATAATTCAAAATGAAGAAAATAGCAGCATTAATTTTCACGATCGCGACTTTAAGTTCTTATAGCCAGAAAAAAGACTTAGATGAATTCTCTATTGTAGATTCCAATGCAACAACAACCATTTATATCGATAAAAATACCGATCCCCTGATTATTTGGGCCGTAAATGAACTGGCGGATGATGTCAAAGAACTAACCGGAAAACGACCGGAAATTAGCACAGCAAGCACAATTTCTAAAAAAGGTATTTATATCGGGCAGGTTTCTTCCTCTCTTTTTAAATCGAAAACAACTCAGAAAGAACTTTTAAATCAATGGGAAAAATTTTCCATCAAAAAAGAGAAAGACAATCTTTTAGTGGCGGGATCAGATGTGAGAGGAACCGTGTATGCTATTTTTGAAATAACAGAACGAATGGGCGTTTCTCCCTGGAAATGGTGGGCAGATGTTCATTCGATCAAAAAAGAAACTCTAACATTTCAACTTCCCCGAAAGGGAATCATTGCATCGCCCTCTGTACAATATCGCGGTATTTTTTTAAACGATGAAGACTGGGGATTACAGCCCTGGGCAGCCAAAACTTTCGAAAAAGAAACAGGAGACATTGGTCCTAAAACCTACGAAAAGATATTTCAACTGTTATTGCGCTTAAAAGCCAATACAATTTGGCCTGCGATGCATCCTTCTACAAAAGGTTTTTTTACTATTCCGGGAAATAAGGAGACAGCCCAAAAATACCATATCGTTATAGGATCCTCTCATGCAGAACCTATGCTTCGCAATAATGTAGACGAATGGAAACCAAAAATTCATGGTGATTATAATTATTTCACCAATAAAACACAGGTCGATAAATACTGGCAGGATCGTTTAGACGAATTAAAACTGGCTCAGAACGAAACCATTATGACATTGGGCATGCGAGGCGTTCATGACAGTAAAATGGAAGGCGCTAAAGATTTGGCAGAATCTATTGCCATGGTTGAAAAAATCATTGTCAATCAGCGTGAAATGCTTTCGACTACTTTCAAAAAGCCTTTGGCAGACATTCCGCAGGCATTTGTTCCGTACAAGGAAGTTTTGGAATTATACGATAACGGACTTAAAATTCCTGATGACATAACTTTGGTCTGGCCTGATGATAATTACGGCTATATTCGGCGTTTGAGCAATACTGAAGAGCAAAAAAGATCGGGTGGAAGCGGTGTGTATTATCATATTAGTTATTGGGGCAGACCTCACGATTATCTTTGGTTGAGTACAACACAGCCCGGTTTGATCTGGTACGAAATGACGAAAGCTTTTGAGAATGGTGCCAAAAAAATGTGGATTGTAAATGTGGGGGATATTAAACCGGCAGAATATGTTACCGAACTTTTTCTGGATTTGGCATGGAATATTAATAGCATCAAATCAGACGGACTTAACCAGTATTTGAAAGATTGGATTTCAAGGGAATTTACTTCTGAAATTGCAAGTGATTTGAGTGTTGTTTTCGAGGAATATTACCGCCTGGCATTACTCAGAAAACCGGAATATATGGGATGGAGCCAAACTGAGCCGACAACGCCTGTAAAACTTTCTGATTTTTCGGCAGAAGAATCCCTGAACAGAATAAAAGTTTATGATAATTTGATTCGAAAAGTAGATAGTTTAGCAGCTTTTGTTCCGGCACAAAGAAAAGACGCATGGTTTCAGTTGGTGGTATATCCGGTAAAAGGGGCGGCTTACATGAACCATAAATTTTTATATTGGAACTTGGAGGCCACAACTTCAGATGAAAATCAAAAGCATAAATATGAAGTGTTAGCTTCAGAGGCCTATCAGAAAATCCAGGAACTAACGGATTTTTATAATACCAAATTGAGTGATGGCAAGTGGAATCATATGATGTCGATGCATCCCCGAAATCTGCCGGTTTTTGATTCGGTTAAAAAGAATCTTTTTTCGAAAAAAACTTCGATTAAAACAGACAGAATTTATATTCACGCCAATCAGTTTAGTGCTAAAGAAGATACAAAAGAATACCAATGGAAAACCATTAACGGTTTAGGATACAGCAATAATGCGATCACTTTATTTCCGTTTGATCAGCATGTTTTTATAAATAAAAAACCGTTTGTTTCGTACGAATTTGACATTGATGAACCAGATAATTATACCATCGAAGTCCGTTTATTGCCCACGCACGCCAATAATTTCGATCATCAAATAGGAATACAAATGGATAAAAATGCATTTCAGTTTTTTAAGATCAATACAAAAGACAGGGAAAATGCCTGGAAAGAAAATGTGTTGCGAAACAGCGTCATTGTAAAGCTTCCCGTTTCGAATCTTTCGAAAGGAAAACATACCGTTACAATAGAAGTGAATCAAACGGGAATTGTGCTGGATCAATTGGCGGTGTATAAAACAGCTGAAGGGAGTAGTTATGAGATACCTTTTAAATGAGTTATGAGTTACGTGATTTGAAATAGTATCAAGATTTAAACGCAAAGATTCGCAAAGGTTTACGCAAAGTACGCTAAGATTTTTTACTTGTTTTTTGTTTAGAAAAAAGTCCGCAAAGCTGTATGTTCATACAGCTTTGCGGACTTTGCGTTTGTATAAAATCCTAAAAGTAAAAAACCTTCTAGCTAGTTTCTAAAATCAAACCATAGATTCATTTTAATACCATCATCTCCGCTTTTGATACGAATGTTGGTTGGCTGACTTTGAGGCCCTTGTTGTTCTAAAGGTTTAAAATCTCTCATGGCCGGAATTTCATACATAAACGAAATATCACCTTCTGGAAATGCAGGTTGAGGATAACTTCCCGGGAAAGCATTTTTAGGTAAATCCGGTGTAAATAATCTTAGGAATAAATTATCTGACTCACTAAAAACTTTAAAGGATGAAGCTCCGGCTTTGAGGTTCGCACCTAATAAATTGGCGTGATATCCTTTGAATTCCGGATAAATAAGATTCTCAAAACTTTCGCCCGTAATGGTATTGTTGTACTCTTTCTCCCAAATACCGTAAGTTGTTCCTTTAATTCTATTTTTCCAAACATGATACGGACCTCTTCCAAACCATTTAATGCCTGTAACTTCTTTTTCAGGAAAACTAAAAGTGATTCCGAAAGAGTTGATTTTATCTTCAAAAAAAGCACCGTCGAAACCATCGCCGCCTGAAGCATTTTTTAAAGCCACTAATTCCATTTTAAATCTTCCGTCCGGTTCCATGATCCATTTTATAGAGGATAATCCGCCTGAATAATTGACTTTACAAACGGCTTTATCACCTTCCTGAGAGATCTGAATGTCTTTTAATTTGGCTTTCATGCCAATTGGGCGAGGACCATTGGTAAGCGGAATAGTTGCTGTTTTGTTTTTAATCGTTACAATCTCTCCGCTTGCAGCATCTATAGTAACCCTTACATCATTTCCTTTTAAAGTAATTTCGTTGCCTGTTTTAGTTCCTGATGCTTTGGCTTTTATGTCCTTAACGGCTAAAAATTTATCAGCATAAAATTTCGCTTTGTGAATAGGCCAAGTCCAGGTATAAATTTCTTTATTGAACTGATCGTAAGCAGTTATCGATAAAATATCTCCTTCGGCAAAATTGCTAGGAACGGCGAATTGAATCTTACGTGTTTCTCCCGGATCAATACTTGGAATTTCAATTTTACCGCCACTAATTTCTTTGGCAATACCATTAGTATAAAGCACGTCGTTATCTGATTTTAAAACTTTAAATTCCATTTTGCAGGAATTCAAATTACTGAAAAGATAATCGTTGGTAATCAAAAAAGATCCGTCAAAAGCCTCTGTAACTTGTTTAGGATGAAACTGAATAGGCGCCCAAACTTCTTTTACGGTATAATAACTTCCTTCTCTTTCACGATGTGGTCCCAGAATTCCATCAGCAGCAAGCGAACCTTTCGAATCAAATTTTACATCGCCCGTCCAGTCAGAGCGTTTTACGGCCTCATCGAGCATTGCCCACATAAATCCACCGGCAAACAACGGACTTTCTTTATAACGGTTCCAGAAGTCTTCAAGAGCAGCTCCGTGTCCGTTATCGTAAGTTCCGTGCATAAATTCCGTAGGGAAAAAGACATTTTCTCCGGAATTAAAACGGTGCATTCCCGTTAAATAAGTAGGGTAATGGTGTGTATCCCAACCATTAAAATCGGCCCAAGGATGAATCACAATTCTTTTCTGCGGATCATTATCAGCAAAAACTTTATCTACATCATAGTTCCAGCCGCCTTCGTTACCATTGTCCCAAATAATTACCGACGGATGATTAACATCACGCGTCACCATTTCTTTGACCAGTTTTGTACCGGTCTCTGTATCGTATGAGTTTTGCCATCCCGCCAATTCATTCAAAACAAAAAGGCCTAACGAATCGCAAACTGCCAGAAAGTGATCGTCCGGCGGATAATGACCGCGAACCGCATTCATATTCATGTCTTTCAATAATTTACCGTCCAATTCGCTGATACGTTTGCTCGTGCTTCGTCCTCCTTCCGGCCAGAAAGAATGACGATTGATTCCTTTCATGATAATTTTAGTCCCGTTTACATAAATTCCGTCCTGTTTTTTAAACTCCAAAGTTCTAAAACCAATTCGTTTATTGTATTGATGAAGAACAGTTCCGTTTTGTTTTAAAACCAATTCCAGATTATATAAATTAGGATTTTCAGGATCCCACGGTTTAATGTTGTTCCATCTTGCAGCAATGGTTTCTTTAGTGCTTTTTGCTTTTACCGGAAAAGTAAAAGTTTGAAAACTCTCTCCATTCAAACCTTTTAGCGAAGCTTCCAGAATAGTGTTTTTAGGAATGTTTTTCAAATTTAGATCCACCGTTATAGAACCGTCCATTTTTGGGTTTACGGCAATATTTTCGATATGGGATTTTGGCGAAACTTCCAGCCAAACCGGACGGTAAATACCTCCAAACAACCACCAGTCGGCTCTTCTTTCAGCAGCATTAACAGATTTATTGGCAGAATGTTTCCAGACATGTACTTCCAGAATATTCTTAGCACCAAATTTTAGTAGCGATGAAATATCATATTTAAATTCATAAAAACCTCCCTGATGAATTGCTCCGGCCAGTTTTCCGTTTACTTTTACTTCGGTATCGGTCATGGCGCCGCCAAAAGCAATTACAACGTCTTTTTCTTTATAATTCGCAGGAACTTCAAATTCATATTTATATAAACCTTCTTCTTTGCTTGGTTCTTTTTGGTTCAGTTCTTTGTACCATCTTCCGTAGGTATATTCGCCAAAACCTTCTAATTCCCATTGCGACGGAACATTTATTTTAGACCAGACTTTACTGTTATTTCCGCCGGTACAATAAAAATCCCATTGTACAGGATTTTCAAAATCTTTTCCGGAGAGATAGACTTTATCTGTTTGCTGCGCCGTACTATTTTGGGCTATAAAAAGCGTAAAAGCAATAATACTAAACTTTTGAATGGTGTTTTTGAGCATCATAATTGGTTTGAATTCTTGGGTTGGTTAGTTGCCATCTGGTTTCATAATTTCGAAACGAGCACTCATAGGAAGTGTCCAGCTGGAAATAAAATTGGGTTTATTAGGATTGTAGTCCAGAGTTTCTTTTTTTATTTGTTTTTGTAACGGAATGTCAAGTTCGCGAATTCCCTTAAGAACGCAAAGTGCAATTTCGTTGGCTCCAAAACTATTAAAATGAGTATTGTCGTCCAGTGCTTTTTCCTGTCCCGGAAAAGTATTGGCAGGATATTGTACAAAAGCTTTTCGTGAAACTTCGTCGCCCCAGGCTTCGTACAATGTAGTGGTCATTTTGGTAATATCGATAATAGCAATGTTATTTCTTTGAGCCACAGCGCGCATCGCAGCAGGAAATTCGCCATGGGTTTCTTTTAAAGTGCCATTTTCATTAAAAAATCGGCGTTGAGTTGGCGTTACCAAAACCGGAATCGCTCCTTTATCTTTGGCCGATTGAACAAATTCTGTCAATAAATCCGAGTAGGATCCCCAGGCTCCATTTCCTTCGCCTTTGATTTTTTCGTCATTATGTCCAAATTCCACAAACAAATAATCTCCTTTCTTAATTTGCGAAAGTATCTTTTTTAAACGATTTGCTCCTTTAAAAGAACTCAGCGAAGATCCTGAATATGCATAATTGGCCACCACAACAGTATCATCAAAGTAATTGGTAATAAATTGTCCCCACGATGCCCAGGGCTCTACATCCTGATCTGTAACCGTCGAATCTCCTGCAAGATACACCACAGTTAGATGATCTTTTGGAGTGATTTTTATACTCTGAATCGTAACTTCTCCCAAAAATTCAAGGGTCAGTTTATCATCCCAATTAAAAATTTCTTTTTCTCTGTCTTTCAGGCTGATATTTGTTTTGTCATCGATTTTAATGCTTCTTACATTCACATTAAAAGTTTTGGTTACTTTTTGTCCTTTTTGTATGGTGAATTCCCTCAACATTAATCTTCGTGATTCTGCTTTTATGGTAACATTTGATGGACTATTAGAACTTCCTAAAACTATTTCAATCTGATAATTGCCTTCAGGAACTTTTACCAAAAAGTAAGTGGGTTTGGTGGTGGAAAAAGAATTGGAGTTGATGTTGACATTCGAAGCTGAATTAGAATCAAATCCATAACCTAAACTTGAATTATAAGATATGGCATTCTTAATTACGGTTCCTTTTAAAGTTTTTGCAGCAGTACCAAAATAAAACAATAAAGATTTTGCATCCTTATCATAAGCTGTCGAATTTACTTTTGGCTGCAGGGCAAATAAAAAAGCCGGTATGCAAAAACAAAATAGGAGTGTTCTGATTTTTATCAATTTTTCAGGATTTTAATTTATTTGATTTTCAAATCTAAAATTTCTGTTTCGATAAAGTATCCTGTACTATGATGTTAAAAAGAAATTATGAAATCGATTATTATAATGACTGTTCTTGAAATATCCTTTTGTAATTTGATTGTTTATTTAATGAAATCTTTAATATAAAATTGATCAATAAGAAAGGATAGTACAGGACAGTTTTCTTTTTTTGATTGTATTATTTTACAAAAGCAAATTACAAAGGATAATTGCTGATGTATAAATGTATGTTGTTGAAAATGATATTGCCTGAAGTTTAATAAGGCAATTAAAGATAGATTGTTTAAGTTTTTAAGTTTGTTTAAAGCAAAAGTGGTTTTTTGTGGTCTAACGCCCGATATCCTTCGGGCGTTATATTTTTTAGCAAGTGTGGTGTTTAATTATTTATGTTGATTTTAAAATTAAATCAACATGTTAAATGTTTCTCTCGCAGATTTTGCAGATTGAGCAGATTTTAAATTTTAATCCTTTATTGGTTATCAATTATAGTTTTGATTTAACACATAGGAACATATATTTTATGTGTTTAAACAAATTTTAATAATTAATTAAAAAAAATAAAACTCCGTAATGAAAAAAATAACGTTTTGCTATTGCCTTTTAGTCTCGCTTATTTTTTTATCCTTCAAAAAAGATTCAACTTCTGTAACGCAAACAGAAGTCGTAGTAAAAGCGCCGTTTGAAATGCCGGCGATCAAAATTCCTGATTTCAGCAAATGCAAACAATTTTCGATTACAGATTTTGGAGCCATTAAAGGCAATAAAGAAAAAACGTCAGAAGCGATTAATAAAGCGATTGCGAAAGCTAATAAAGCAGGCGGAGGAATTGTTGTGATTCCGGAAGGGGAATGGCTTACAAAGAAAATTCATTTTAAAAATAATGTCAATCTTCATTTGAAAAAAGGTGCCGTGTTACTGTTTTCAGAAGATCCAAATGATTATCTACCAGCCGTTCGTTCGACCTGGGAAGGATACGAATGTTACAATTATTCGCCTTTGATTTATGCGTACCAATGCAAGAATATTGCCATTACGGGAGAAGGTGAATTAAAAGCAAAAATGGACATTTGGAAAGAATGGTTTGCCCGCCCGAAAGCGCATATGGAAAGCCTGAAACGACTGTATTATCTGGCTTCGTACAACAAATCCATGAAAGAGAGGCAAATGGTTAATGATTCGGCACATTTTCGTCCTCAGTTTATTCAGTTCAATCGTTGCGAAAATATTTTAATGGATGGTGTTACAATTACCAACAGTCCGTTTTGGACTATTCATCCTTTTTTGTCGAAAGATGTGGTACTTAGAAATCTAAAAGTCTATGCGCACGGACATAACAACGACGGAGTAGACCCTGAAATGAGCCAGAATGTACTGATAGAAAACTGCGTTTTTGATCAGGGAGATGATGCTATTGCCATAAAATCAGGAAGTAATCAGGATGCGTGGCGATTAAATACGCCTTCAAAAAATATTGTAATGCGCAATTGTATCGTTAAAAACGGACATCAATTGGTAGCAATAGGAAGTGAACTTTCAGGCGGAATAGAAAATGTATTTATAGACAATTGCACGGTCGTGGATGGCGCAAAACTCAATCATCTTTTATTCATCAAAACCAACGAAAGAAGAGGCGGCTACGTGAATAATATCTATATGAGTAACATAACATCGGGCAAAATCGACGAAGGAATTCTTGGAATCGAAACGGATGTTTTATACCAATGGAGAAACCTGGTTCCAACAATTGAGCGCAGGCTTACACCCATAAAAAATGTGTATCTCGAAAATATAAAAGCAACGAATGTAAAGTTTATTTCCAGGATTTTAGGGCAGAAAGAGCTTCCTGTAGAGAATATTTTCCTTACCAATGTTACTGCTGATAAGGTTTCTGGCGAAAAATCCATTCATGAAAATGTAGTGAATTTTGTCAATAAAAATTGATTGGGTTAAAGTTTCTATTTTAATAAAATGCTTAAAAAAAAATGAAAATCAAAAGAAAGTATTGCCTAAAAACAACATTGATTTTTCTTTGTATTATCAATTTATGCTGCATTTATAAGGTTTCAGCGCAATTATTGAATATTAAAAATGATGTTTTTAGGTATACCAAAGACGGACAGCCTATTAATAGTCAGGGCGGAGGCATATTTAAATTTGCTGATCCGGTTACGGGAAAACAAAAATATTATTGGTACGGCGTTCATTATGTAGAGGCTGATATGTATCGTAATGATCCATCTGTGACCTTGCCTAATGCTACTTTTCAGTCGGTTACCTGTTATAGTTCTAATGATTTAGTGAATTGGGTTTTTGAAGCAGATGTTTTATCAAAAGAAAAAGTCAATCAAAATGGGAAAACCTGGGTGGGCCGTTTGGGAGTGGCGTATATAAAAGAATGGAAAAAATATGCCATGTTTGTTCAGCATGATAAAGAGGTATTAATTACTGTTGCAGATTCTCCAACGAGTCAGTTTGAATGGCATCAGAAAATAAATATGGAGAAAATGATCGGGACGAGTAATACGGGCGATCAAACGGTTTTTACAGACGAAGATACCGGAAAATCCTATCTTATTTATTCGTACGGAAGAGGCAGAAATAAAATATACGTTTCGGAAATTGGCATTAAAGAAGGAAAAATCAATTTACTGGATTGTACCGAAGTTTTTAAAGGCGAAAGCCGTGAAGGAAACTGCCTGTTCAAGTACAACAATAAGTATTATATGTTTGCATCGAATATTTATGGCTGGGACGGATCATTTGCTTATTACTTAACAGCTGATGATATTAGAGGGCCTTATCTTCCAACAAATGAAATGTTGGTAATGAATGGGGCTTCGGAGGATTTTGCGCATATATCGCAAACAGGATTTTTCTTTTCTGTAAAAGGAAATAAGCAGGAAACCATAGTTTTCTGTGGTGACAGGTGGGCCAATTTTGCCGGAAATGGATTAGGATATAACCAATGGTGTCCGCTTTCATTTGATGGTACAAGGCCTTATTTTAATTCATTAAGTTCCTGGAATCTTGAAGAAAAAACCGGAATTTGGAAAGTAGCCCATGATAACAATTACATCAAAAACGGAAGTTTCGAAGCAGACCGCAGGCATATTCCGAGTCCTGTAAAACCGGTGCAAATACAACTAACGGGTTGGGCAAGTGAAGTCATTGAAGGCAACCCAATAGGATTAGACAGCATTACTTCGCCGGTTTTAAATCATTTTAATACCCAAAGCGAAAGAAAAGTAGTTATTGGCGAAAAGAGCCTGAATATCAGTGATAAAATTAATTTTAAACGAAAAATATTCCAAACCATTAGCTCTTCGCCCTACGTAAAACTCGAAAATGGCTTGTACACGCTAACCGCCAAAATAAAAAACAGTGATGATTTCAACAATCTGGAAATGTATGTTTTAAGTAACGGGGAAAAACTGCAATACAATATCAAAGAAAAAAATGAATCCTGGAAAATAATCATGATTACCAATATTCCGATAAAAGGAGGAAAGGCCGAAGTTGGTTTTATTGCCGAAGGAAAAGCAAAAGCATTTTGTTATATTGATGATGTTAGTTTGGTCAGGATAAAAAAGTGATTACTTATTGGCTTTTTTAGGCCGGTTTTGACTTCTCATTAAACTGTAATCACAGACTCCGTTTAAGGCATATTCGATTTTGTGCTCAGCCAAAAGCTGCGTCACTATTTCCATAGTAGCATTTTCGTCAAGACCAATTTGTGCACCAAGATCTATAACATTATGGTGTCCGTTACTTTTTATTAAAGCGTGCAGGAATCGATCTTTATCTCTCATTATTTTTATCTTTTTTTGAAATGCAGCGGTCATTTTTACTACACTATATAGAAGCTGTTTGCTTTTCATGTGAATAGTTTTATGCGTTTTAATTTCCATTAGCTTTTTCGAAAATTAAAGAAGAAAAACTTCTGACTCCGGTTTTTATGCATTCCTCATCTACAGTAAAATTAGGAGCGTGATTCATGGCAATAATTCCTTTTTTGAAATTAGAACCTCCAAGAAAAAAGTAAACACCCGGAATTTTTTGCTGGAAATAAGCAAAGTCATCATTAAAATAAGGAACCTGACCATAATCTGTCACTACGAATCCTTTACCGTAAATCGTATCAAGTGTTTTTACTGCGCCGCTGGTCAATTTTTTGTGATTAATAACGGTTGGATTTTCCTGTGTAAATGAAATCGAAAGCAGCTGATTTTTAAGATTTTCAGCTTCTATTACTTGTTTCACTTTCGGAATAATGTTTTTTAGGTTTGAAGCATTCGTTTCATACAAATAATTATCCAGAATCAATTCATTATTTTTAGAATGAATAGAGAATTTCTCGTCCATAATTAAGTAATCTTTAAAAATGGTATTTGCGTTTGCAAGCCCTATTTTTGGATCGGTCATATTTTGTATTTCCCATGGCTTGGTTCCTTCTGCATAGTGGGATAATGCATCTTGAATCTTTTTGGTTAGTTCTGTTGTCTGCTCTTTCGTCAGATCTTCTTTAAATTTAATTTGTATTCTTTTTTGGTACGCAAACATTTCATTTGGCTTGACCATTATTTGATCAGATGGTAATGCAGTAACGTGCAATCCGTAAATTTCATCCAGGTGTATTGTAGAAAATGAAGTGCTGTTGAGTATGTTTTTTGCACCCACAAATGTTTCTTCTTCCGGTTGAAAAATAAAATAAACAGTTCCTTTAAGGTCTTTTTTATGTTTCGAAAGTATTTCGGCTATTCCTAATGCGATTGCAATATGTACGTCATGCCCACAGCCATGCTGAATCCCTTTTGTTTTAGATTTAAAAGCAACGTTATCATCGAAGTCATTGGGTAGTGCATCCATGTCGGCGCGCCAGGCAATATTTTTTCCTTTTTTGGTACCTTTTAAAATCCCAATAACGCCGTGACCATAAACATTGGTTTCGACATTGAGTCCAAGATCAAGTAAATGTTGTTTGATTTTTTGTTGTGTGCGTATTTCATTTCCGGCCAATTCCGGATTTTCATGTAAGTCTCTTCTAATGTCAACAAGCTTATTAAAAATATGATCTGTTTCGGTTTTTATCGATTCATGAATTCCCCCTGTTTGTGTTTGCTGGCAAAAAGCCTTTTGACAAAACGCAAGAATGGTTAGTATGATGTATAACAAAAATTTTAAATTCATGATTGGAGTTTATTTACTGCTTGGTTAGGTCTAGGATAAGAGTACAATAGAAGAGACGACATTTTTTGAGAAATGTTACATTATTTTATTGATTGTTTTTTAGCCATTCTAAACGTCTTTGATCCGGAAGATGTGTAATTTTAAAATCTTCGAATGTAGCAGTAAAGCCTTTTCCGTCAGGACTTGCCGCCATCATACCCACTTGTACCGTTTTATGTTCCGGAAAATAAACCGTATTGGTCATGGTATAATTCACTGCGTCTATCGAATAAAAAATTTCTACTGCGTCCAGTCGGCGTACGGCCTTCATCCAGACATTTTTAGGTTTTTCTTTTAATCCCATTACACTCCACGAACTTTTATCGATGGTGTGTACAGTACTAATATTATAAACACCGTCTACATATTCTACACCGGTTTTGATGTAATTGTTTTCATCAATTCGCAGCATCAGGCAAACCTGATCGAATCTGGTTTTGTAAACGCCGCTCATTTTTACAACAGTTTCAAATTCGCCGCTTCTTTCTGTATACAAAAAAGGTCCGTCGTAGACTGTAAATCCGTAATGACTTTTGTTCCAGTAATCAGATTGAGGTGTAACCTGCATAGTGAGTGTGTTGTCTTTTATTTCCCACTCAGCCGGCTCATTAAGCCAGTTCATTGAATTTAATTTTTGGGCATTTCCTTTTACTGCCATGATGCCTATAAAGATTAAAACTAAGTGCATTCTCTTCATGATTTCTTAAATTTGAATTTTATTAATAATCTACAAAGTAGGCGATTCGTTATTTTTACTGCAATAGTTATTTATAACCATTTTGAGGTTTAAAGAAATAATTGTCTATTTTTAGCCCTCTCTATGGTAGTTTCATACTATTAGAAAAAATGAAGTAGTGTTATGAATCCCATTTCCAAATTAGAAGATCAATTTTCCTTTGAATCTATTGACAGCCTGGATAAGCGCAAAGAAGCTTTACAGGAGGCCATTTATACAATGAAAGAATTTGTAAAAATCGATCATTCAGTAGCAGTATTGTCCGATCTGGCCGATAATAAAAGCTATATTTTTACGGGTGATTTTGGTAGTTTTTTCGAAATGGATACTTCCGGTTTTTTAACCATTGATTCTATTTGGGAAGAAGATATTTACCAACGCATTCATCCTGAAGATCTTTTTGAAAGGAATCTTTTAGAACTGGAGTTTTTTAATTTTTTAAAAACAATAGAACCTAACGAAAGACTGAATTATGCCACTAAATGCAAAATCAGAACCCTGAACAGTAAAAAGGAATATCAGCGTATTTTGCATCGCAGTTTTTATCTCAAAAACAGTTCCGAAGGCGGTTTGTGGCTGGCGGTTTGTCTCTACAATTATTTATTTGAGAAAAAAGAAACGCTAACCGGTATCGACGGTAAAATTATCAATACAAAAACAGGAGAAATCTTTTATGTGGATACGTATGTGAACTGTATCAATTTGCTGACACCGCGCGAAAGAGAAGTTTTATTGTTAATAGGTAAAGGCGTTATCAGTAAAGAAATTGCCGATCAACTCAACATAAGTATTAATACAGTAAACCGACACCGACAGAATATCCTCGAAAAACTGAATGTAAGCAATTCTATTGAAGCTGTACGAACGGCGGATGCTTTGAATTTGTTGTAGTTCAATTTTAATATTAGCCCTATAATTAAAGTGTTATTTTATAACTTTTAGAAATGATTGTATAAGCACTGATGCAGGTCTTTTAAGTAATTTTAATAAAACTTAAAAACGCATCACATGAAAACAAATAATCAAAATCAGAATACTGCTAAGCAAAGTGGTACTGATAATCGAAGTGACATGAGAAAACATCAATATAAGGATCATGATGAAGTTTTAACAAACGATGAAAATTACGATGTTGATACACACAAATTTAAAGGTGAAGAACCTGATTTCGACGATAAGTTGGATAATGAAGAAAAAAAATAAAAAAAAAGTCTCAAATCTTAAAATTTGAGACTTTTTTCTTTTGATTATATTCAGAGTTTTAAAATAATTCGAGTTGATTTCCGGGATTTGGCGGTCTTTTTTTGGGATGTTTAGCATCGCCAAAAATAGTTCGTCCTCCGTATTTGTGCGATTCATCGCGTTCTCTCTGCACGAGCGCATCAAAATTGGTATTGGGCGTAAAACTTTCTTCGGCTTTTCGTGAGATTTCAGATAATTTACGAATTGCATCTATTTTATCATTATTGCCAATTTTAGCGCGATGAATGGCTCTTTGCAAAGTATCGATTGTTTCGTCGTAGATTTTTACGGGAACAGGAAACGGATGTCCGTCTTTTCCTCCGTGCGCAAATGAAAAACGTGCAGGATCTTCGAATCGGGTAGGAGTGCCGTAAATCACTTCACTCACCAATGCCAGTGATTGCAAAGCTCTTGGTCCCATTCCTTTTAAAAGTAATAATTCTTCAAAATCTTCCGGTTTGTTTTCGTGAGTGGCCCAAAGCATGGCGCCGAGTCTTTTCATATTAACATCTTCCATACGTACATCATGATGTGCCGGCATTGAAAGATACTGCATCTCTTTCATGATTTTAGCTGGAGATTCTTTGGCCAATTCTAAAATACCGTCTCTTGATTTTGCTGCGGTTTGAGCAGTAAGGTTTAAAATCGTACCTTGATTTTCACCATATATAAAGGTATGAGGTTCTTCCACAAAAGATTTTAAATCCTGCGAATGCCAATGGTATCTTCTGGCAGTTTTAGAATTTGGATTCATTCCTTGCTGAATAACGGCCCATTGTCCTTTATTATCGACAATAAAATTATGCTGATACAATTGAAATCCGTCCTGAATGGCTGTGTTGTCTACCTTGGCTGTAAGTCGGCTGCAGTTGGCAAGATTGATGCCGTCGAGACCTGTTTTTTCGCCCACAAATAAAAGTTCCTGTGGCGTCAGCATCGAATGTTTGCCTTTACCTCCGCAGATATAAATTCCAAGTTCTTTAGAATGCGGATTTACGGATTTTTTTAATGCTCCAAGTACAGAAGTTGTTATTCCGGAGGAATGCCAGTCCATACCCATTACAGCGCCAAAGCTTTGAAACCAGAATGGATTACTGAGTTTGCTGATTACTTCGGCAGTAGAAAATTCCATTGCAATTGTTTCTACAATGGCAAAACCGAGTTTAGACATGCGTTCGGCAAGCCATAAGGGAACATGCCCATAATGTAAGGGAAGATCTGCTGTACCGGAACGTTTCATGTGATAGGATTGAATTTATACAAAAATACGAAAAAAATATCCGTAAATTTAGAGTTGCTTGATGATGGCAGTCTTCGCAAAAACCATTTATACAATAAATTAAATTTAAAATTCAATACTATGTTTTTACCCTCTAAGAAAATGCTGGCTATAATACTTCTTTGTTTGGGAGTACATTCGATATATGCTCAACAAAAAGACAACAGCCAAAAATGCCGTTATACAAAAACTGCTTATGGCTATTTGATGGTGATGCGCGAAGGCGATAATGTTTTGGCCTTAATCGAAAATCTGACAAAAGAACAGCAAATTCCATCGGCCAACTTTACCGGAATTGGTTTTGCGCAGGAAGTGACGTTTGGTTTTTATGATTTTGATCAAAAGAAATTTAATCCCAAAACATTTAAAAAAGTAGAGATGGGAAGTTTAACGGGTTCTATAGCCTGGAACGAAGGCAAACCATCGATACACATACACGGTGTTGCAACAGATGATAAGTTTGATGCTTATGGCGGACATATCCTTGCCTTGAAAGTAGGAACGGGTTCTATGGAGGTTTATATTACCGTGAATAACGAAAAGCTGGAACGAAAAATAGAACAGCCTTTGAATGCTAATGTGTTGCAATTGCCTTGTTTAAAATGATATATTGTGCTTTTAAGATTTTAACCGCAAAGCACGCTAAGGGTTACGCAAAGTTCGCAAAGTTACACCCAAAGCTTTGCGAACTTTGTGTTTAGTAAAACCAAAGTAATAAAATCTTAGCGCGCTTTGCGGTTAAAAATAAGCAGCAAGAAATTACCATGAAATCAGGTATTGTTTTACGTATCGGACGTTACTAAATTTGTTGTTAATCAAAACGTATTATAATGAAAAACAACAACAATAGTAATCGATCTTTAGCAGTAAAATCATCATTTTTCAAAAATAAAGCCTCAAGATTAGTGCAGCAGCTGTTTTATGTATCAGCTTTTATCGTATTATTTTCAGCATGTTCGAGTGATGATGGAGGATCAGATGAAAATAAATCAGACTACTATTTTAGAGCAAGTGTAGCGGGTAGAAAAATAGATTTTCGTACTGCAAAATTTCAGGGAGGAGGCAACGACGATCGTTTTGAAATGATTGTAGTTGGCGGATTTGATGGACCGCATCCGACTAAAGTGGGTGAGCAATTACCGCCATCATTAGATTTTGAAATATGGAGAGTAGGTGGCAACATTACAGCAGGCACTTATTCAACACCTGCCGAGCTTGAAATGATGGGCCGATATGCCATTCAGACTAAAGACGGAACCATACTTTATAACACCGCTATAGGCGACGATCTTTTTACGGTAAAAATTGAATCGATCAGTAAAAAAGGCATCAAAGGCACATTTGAGGGAACAGTTCGAAATGTGTCATCAGGTGAAACGATTAGTATTACCGAGGGTACTTTTAATCTTCCGTATGATGAGATTGTGAATCCTTAATCAGGTAATTGGAAAGATTCACTGTTCATAGTAAGAGCAATTCTGGCGCTTTTTATAAATTCTATTAATTCATATTGCTTTAATGCGACAATTAGATTATTAATTTCGTCTTCTTGTCCCGTGACTTCAAATATGGTGTAATATTTTTCGATTGTTATATATCGGGCGTTGTATTTTCGAAACAATGCATCTGTATTTTCGGGATGGATTACGCTAGAGGTTTTGACTTTGAATAATGCCATTTGTTTCCAGACGATTTCTTCGTTTTTACTATAGTTACACTGAAAAACTTCAATAACTTTTTCGATTTGAAGCGCTACATTCCTGACGATTTCGAAAGTTTCGTTTAGAACAAGGGTAAAACGATACATTTTATCGATTTCACAGGCAGAAATATTCAGGCTTTCCAGAGTTATTTTTCGTCGGGAAAGTATCACGGCGATTTTATGTATTAATCCCATTTGGTCTTCTGTGTAAACGGTTAAAGTGTATTCTTTTTTCATTTGAATCTAGTTATTATTAGAGTTTATTGGTTTGATATTTTAATGCCTGCTTTTGTCGGAAATAAAAAAGCCTTTCTCATTTTGACTGAGAAAGGCTTTTTATTAGTACACAATAGAATCCTGTCCCGTCATAAAAGACGAATAATAATAATTGTGCTAATAATATTTTGTACTGAATTTTTCATGTTTATTTTAAATAAAAAAACCTCCCAAAGAGGGAGGTTTTAAATGTATCTATGTACTTATTTATATAACATCCCTGATCATTATCGAATGATAATAATACTAATAATACTAATAATAGTGATGTTAATTAAGTTTTTCATTTTTCTTATTGATGAGCGACAAATGTATTGATTTTTATTCAACGGTTTACTTTGAAAGAAAAAAAAATTAATAATCGAGCCATAATTTCAAAAAGGACGCTTTTGTCCTGCTAACAATCACAGCTTCGTCCTTACTATGTTTGATTTTTAGTTTCAATTTGCCATTAAAATAGTTATCGATTTTTTCGATAGAATTTATATGTATAATATACTGACGATTCGCCCTGAAAAAACTTTTAGGATTTAGTTCCTGTTCGAGAGCTTCGAGGGTATGCGGTACGACAACTTCTTCGCCATTAAATAAATAGGCATAATTAATATTCAGGTTCGAGTAAAAACAGGCAATATCCTCTACATCAATTTTTCGATACCCATCTCTGTACGGTATAAGAAAACGGTTCCTGTATTCTTTGGGCTGCATATACGCGATTAGTTCTTCAATCTGAGAATTGGGTTTGACAGATTGTTTTAAATTATTTTCTAATTTTAGTATAGCCGCTTCGAGTTCGGTTTTTTCAATTGGTTTTAGTAAATAGTCTACACTATTGTATTTAAAAGCCTTAATGGCATATTCGTCATACGCTGTAGTAAATATAATAGGGCAGGTGACAGTTGCGAGATTAAAAATTTCAAAACTCAGTCCGTCTGCCAATTGCACATCCATAAGGATGAGATCGGGAGATTGGTTTTCGGATAACCAGGAAACGGTATTTTTAACACTCGCTAAAACCCCTACAATTTCGGCATCGGGTTTTATTTTAAGAATCAAACGTTTAATTCTTTCCGAGTTGAGTTTTTCATCCTCAAGGATTAATATTTTTTTTATTGTATTCATTTAATGAGTGGTACTTTTATGGTAAAAGTCTCCTTATTTTCTTCGATAGAAACTTTTCGGTCGCTTAATAAAGCATAACGATTGATAATATTTTTTAATCCGATTCCTGTTGAAGGTGCTTTTTTTATGAGCGGTAAAATAGTGTTCGATACTACGATCTCCTCATTGTCATTAGAATAAATTTTAACCTGCAACGGATTTTCTTCTTCGGTACGATTGTGTTTCAGGGCATTTTCGATAAAAAGCTGCAATGTAATGGGCGGGATCTGCATGCTTAATTTCGATTTATCAATGTTAATATCAAAAGTACAGCCATCGCCCATACGGTTCTGAATAAGAAAAAGATAGGCTTCCAGAAACTGCAGTTCTTCCTGTAACGCAACCAGTTTCTTTCGGGAATTAATTAGTAAATACCTATAGACTTTTGCAAAATTTTCGGTGTATTCATGTCCTAACTGCTGATCTTTTAGTATCAATTCCGAAAGTACGCTTAGGTTATTAAAAACAAAATGCGGATCAAGCTGTAATTTAAGGGCTTGCAGTTCGATTTCGGCTGCTATTTGTTTACTCTCGGCTGCTTTTACTTTATATTCTGCCGCTTTTATAGTAGCATTCTTCCAGTTTTTCAGCAAAAAATCGCCTGTATTTAACGCGCTTACCATTAGAGCCCATAATATGATCGAAATAATGGTATATAATGCTTCCCGCACACCTACTTTGACCGGTGGAGTAACCGTTAAATAATCGCCATAATTATAATAAATGGTGCTTAAAGAAATAATGATTAATAATGCTCCAAAGCTTTGAAATATAATTTGAATGATTAGGCGTTTTACAGGATTTACCATCCATGATATTTTCTTGTTTAAAACCCTGTCAATAAAAAGACTGACAATCAATATTATAGTGCAGAAAATAATATTAGTTAGTATATCCAGAAGCATCAAATGAGCGGGTAAGTTAAAATAATCCCGCCAATACGAAAATGGAAATAAAATAAAGAGGGTTGCGTAAGAGCCCAAGAATAAAAACGTGATCAGGAGCAGACTCTTTTGGTAGCTCTTTTTGACAGGATCGGTTATTTCTTCGGTATGATGCAAGGGATTTGTTTTTACAGGAGATCAAAAGTTGTCTGATTCCTTTTTGAGTGTGCAAATAAAAGAATTTTGAGGGAGTTTTCGATCAAATAAGAAATTTTTTTGAGTGCCTGTGCTTTATTTTATGTTATCTAAATGTACTGTATATAAGGGATTTTCGATAAAAAGAGTACTTGCATTTTGGTTCAATAACCCAAATCGACGATTCACTGGACAGATTCGTCACTTCACCTAATAAATTCCCTTGAAAAGACAAACCGACAATATTTTTGCACCATAATTATAACAAATAATCTTTAAAAAAATGAAAAAAACAATGGTAATGACACGAGAAGATTTCAAAACGATAAAATCGAATTCTCGTTTACGAAATTATAGCATGAATGCCTTAATGCTTCTTTTTATGGTGCTTTTTACTTCTATGGCTTCTGCACAAAAATCAAAGGTATTAGATGCCTTTTTTAAATACGGAATTGATTCCAGCGTCCTTAATCCCGAGAAAACAAAACGACCTGATAATTTTGCTTTTGATTTTAAACAAACGATAATCACGAGCGCCAGCGAAGCCGTAACAATTGCAAAATTCGATCCTTCTAATGCCGGAGTTGAACAATGGACTGTGGTTTCTATAGACGGAAAATCGCCTTCTAAGTCGGCAACAAATTCTTTTAGAAAAAATCAGAGTAAAGCTTCGTCAACGCCGCCTACAGATGATACAAGTTATAAAATTGAGAAAGAAACACCGGATCAATTGGTCATTAGTTATAAGGTTGAGACGGCTTCTCTTACCAAAGAAAATGCTTTTGTAAAAGATTGTAGATTTTATATGACCATCAATCTTAAAACCAAAAAGATGGAGCAAATACAAACGCTAAACGAAAAGCCGGTAAAAGTGAATATTCTTACTGCAGATAAATTTGATATTGTAGTGAAATACAAGTGGAACGATGAGGCAAGACAATATGTTCCTGTAAATGAAAACCTTAATATGGAAGCTAAATTTATAGGACAGGCCACTAATATAAAAACGATTACAGAATATTCAAATTACACGAAGAAATAATTTAAGAAACGGCAGTTTTTTTAGATCTGCCGTTTCTACACAAAACAGTAGTACGGGATCGTATTATTTTAAATTAAAAAGATATTAAAAAATGAAAAATTTTATTATAGCCACAGCTTTATTCATGTCAATATTGGGTTATAGCCAGATACATGTTGGCGTGAAAGGCGGTGTAAATATGAATAAACTCGATGGTAAAAACTTTGATAGTGATTTTGAGCTGGGTTATCAGCTGGGTGGTTTGGCTTACTACAATTTTACGGATTTTGTAGGGCTTCAGGGAGAAGTATTATTCAATCAGACGAATACCAAAATAATAGATAATTATAAAGATATTTTTAATAATGCTTTCAAAAAAGACAAAACGCTAAACTATATAAGTGTGCCTGTATTGCTGCGTTTAAACAGTGAAGGATTAATTACTGTTGTAGCGGGTCCGCAGTTTAGTTTTCTGGCCAGTGGTAATGAAACAGTTTTAAATAATAGTAAAAAACTATTCAAAAAAACTGATTTTGCCTTTGTTGCCGGAGCCGAGGTCAATATAAGACCGGTGACGATTTATGCAAGATATGTTTGGGGATTTTCTGATGTGAGTGACTTTGGCGCAAAGGCAAACAGTCATCAGATTCAGGCAGGATTGTCTCTTCGTTTGCTTTAGTACAATGGATTTTTATAAAATACTAAAAGGCCTGCTTATCACTTTAGCAATCTTGTTTATCTCCTTATGTGTTGTAATTAGTATCGCAATTACTTTTGTTTTAAAGGCAAGAACAGAATTGAACGAAAAGATAAATAGTAGTTTAGGTATTGAAAAATGATGATTGGGTTGGCTAAAAAGTAAAAACTTTTTATTGGTCGTACAAAATGAACTTGTTTAGTTCGAAATAAAAAGTCCTCGGTAAATCTATATTTACTGAGGACTTTTTTTGATTCCTTATAATGGTGAAAATTAGAACGCCTGCGCAAAGCTGATGGTCAGGCGTGTCCCGTTTTCTTTTACATAATTCATACTATTAGACTGCCATTGCGAAATAACAGAATAATAGTCTTTGTTGAATAAGTTTTCGACTCCTAAACGAATGGTGCTTTTTTCTTTGAAAGTATAACTCGAAGAAAGATTAAAAGCCGTAAAAGATTTTATAGGCCCTGTTCCGTAAGTATAAGCACCATTTACAGGTTCGAATTTATCCCTGCCTGATGTATTGATCATTTGCAGGAAAACCGACCAGTTTTCTAAAGGTCTAAAAACGGTATAAGCGGTTAGTTTTGGCGGATTGATTCGGTCACCTCCTAAATATACTTTTTTGTCTGTAAGTTCACGTTTCCCTTCTGTAAAAGAATAATTTGCTCCAATATCGATTTTAGAATGAAGACGGTATTTTGCTGATACTTCAAAACCATAAATTTTTTCAGGCGAACGTGAAATCTGTGGATTACCGTCAATGTAAACGTAAGAAGCCCCTAGTTTAGAAGTACTGTAATACACAGCACCTTCATAAGAAAGCTTATCTAAAGCTCCTGAAAATCCAAATTCGTAATTATTGGCCGTAACTGCTTTTATCGAAGTATTGTTTACCGTATTTTCTTTGGCAGCACGAAGTACCAAACCTAAATCGGCAACGCTAAAACTCTGGGAGAAACTTACAAAAGGTTTAAACAAAGACCATTTTGTATAACGCAATCCGGCATTGAACATTAGCGCATTAAAATCAAGAGCTCCGCCATTTACAGCAATGCCGCCGCCTACGTAAGTTCCGTTTACATAATTACGAATACCAATAGTTGTATAATCCGGAACATCGATATTTACATTTTCGAGTCTTAAACCCGTTTTTAAGACCAGATTTGGTCCAAACATATTTTTAAGCTGAAAATAAGGCGCTAAATTCGTCATATTCATTTCAGGAATTACTAATCTTCCATCAGTAAGATGTGTATCTGTTATATCCGAAAGAATATCCAATCCGTATGTTATATTACCTGATATCAGAGAACTAAATTCGTATGGCGTGTTCAAATTTAAACGAAAACCAAGCTTCTTACTTTGTGTAGCCGGTTGTCCGTTATTTTCAAAAAAGTCACTGTAGTTAATTAGCGTAAGGTAATCCTGAAAGTAAAGCGTAGCATTAACATCAGTATTTCCAATTAAATTTTTGCCGGTATAACTCAAACTGGCGTTATGGTTATAAGGTGTTCCTTCAGGAACTCCCGGGCGTTGTCCTTTTATTCCCGTAGTTGGCGAATCAAAATTACCATAAACTCCCGCTTTTGCAATATAATCAGTACGCTGCGTACTATTAAAATAATTGTACATTAACTCTATACGATTGTTTGTATTGATATCGTAACCAATTTTTGCGTAAGCATTCCAGTTTCTAAGATCATTCATTCCGTATTCCGGAGAAAGTACGCGTCCTTTGGCGTCGCGATACAATCCTGTTTCTTCATAACGTCCGCTTACCACATAATCGATCTTATTTACTTTTCCGGTAAATAACTGAGATACAAAGAAACCCGCTGTTCGTTTAGGTTTTACAAGAGAGAAATTAGTTCCCGCCTCTGTAGATCCACTTATTGCTTTGTCAACATTTGCTTTTTTGGTAATATAATTTATCAAACCGCCATCTGCGCCATTACCATAAATTGCGGTTGCTCCCTTAATTACTTCTACACGGTCTAAAACAGTAGGATCAAGAGATCGCATATCTTTGGCACCATCTCTAAGCGGTGTCGATTGAGGAATTCCGTCGATCATAACCAACACGCGTCGGCCTCGTAAAGTCTGACCTAAATTTTGAGTTCTGTTAGTCGAAAAACCCAGACCAGGTACAGATGCGCCCAAGATATCGCTAAGATTAGAACTTATATTAAGTTGTTGCTGTAATTGTTTTTTAGATAATGTAGTAACCGATGAAGGGACTTCGTTTAAAATTTCCGGCTGTCTGGATGCAGAAACTACTATTTCTTTTAATTCATTATCAGTGCCCGAATGATCCGGTAAGATTGTATCCTGGCTTTTGATGTTTTGATCTTTTGTAGTAGTTGTATTTGTTTTGGAAACTTGCTGTGCAGAAATCGAACTTATCATAAATAGCATGAAAAGTAAGGGGGATATTTTTATCATTTCTTATTTAGATTTAATTTAAATAATCACAAATATAGAAAATGAAACAAGAAACAAACGCTGCAAATTATCACTTTATGTGGTAGAGAAACTCAATTACACCTGATTGTGTTGATAACTAGTAAGATACGGATTTAAATATTTTCTTTAATTTTTGATTATTTTTTTTATTGAAATTAGTATCGAATGCTAACCGTAAAAAACAATCATTATAATTTTTGATAAAAGTTAAGAATCAAAAAACAACTATGAGTTGATTTTTTATAGATTTGTAAATCTATATATTCGCCAAAAAAACATTGGGGAAACAATTATAAAATCTAAAGACAATGAAATTAGTTACTTCAACATTTTTATTTTTCATTTTTATTTGTTCTGCTTCTTATGCACAATTGAGTTCAGATCAAATATTTGAAAGCTTTAAACAAGGAGAACGCACCAACTGTTCATCAATTGCTTTTATCAAGGCTTCTTTGAATGTTTATGGATTAGACAATCTTTTTGTAACCGAAAAAATAAACGATAATTTACAAAGGATAACGCTAAAAAACGATGCCTCATTTGAGCTGAATAGTGACGAAATAAATAAAGCCAAAATATCTGCGGGTTTTATATTTATCAAAGACAATTGCGAGAGCGAAAAAATAACAGATTACGCTGTATTGACTTATGCAGTAATGGCAAAATACAAACAGATAATTGATAAGGAAGCTACTTTTGACAGGGCATTAGAAGATTTAGAAGATGGTGCAGTTTATACCCCAACCATCTATAAATATTTAGGATTTAAACTGGGCAAACAAATACAAAAGCTAAAGCGACAATCAGGCAGTGAATTTTGCGGTGTTGTGGCATGGTCAAAGGTGCATGCAGTTTTTGTGTGCGAAGAATTCATGGATTATTATGGCAACAAAAAAAGTATCTGGATTAAATATCCGGGACGTTTTAGAATAATCAAGTCATAAAAATTAACAGCAATAAGGCTAAAATTTCAGCATCTCACAAAAAATAATTAAATAGTTAGAATAGAGATCGATATAGTAAGAAATTACAACTATTAAATAAAAAAAGAAATTAATAAAGTTGTATTTTAAGTTAATTTATATATTTTTGTTTTTATCAACAACCAATTACATTTATACAATGAAGAGAAAAATTACTTTATTACTATGCGTACTTTTCTTCTTGACAACCGGTGCAATTTCTGCACAGGCAAAAAACGCCCCAAGAAGTATTATTAGCACAACAGCCTTAATCCGTAAATACCATGATCAGAAAGAATTAAGCGGTATGCAAAAGGGAGAACTTCTGGAACTATACATCGAGCGTATTAAAGTTTTAGTAAAAACCCTACCTTACATCGCTTTGGTTACTAAGCCAGGTGTTACTATGGCCGATTTAGGTATTCCAGACGATGGAGTTCATAAAAAAATATTAGAAAACCAGGCACTTGGTACTACAACTTTCCTGGATACTACAGTAGAGTTTCAAAGAAAAATGATGCCATACTCAGACAAAGGAAATCTTGTTGCGGCAATCTTATTTTACGAAAACACATTAAAATCTTTACACGAGTTCAATGAATTGAACGAAATGTAATTTATAATTTTAGAGCAAAAAAAAGTTTATACTGAAAAGTATAAACTTTTTTTTTGCCTAAAAACCAGTTTCTTTATTTATGCTGGTTCATTTCTTTGTAACTAATTATCCCTGGCAATACAAATACTTAATTAAGTTTCAGGATCATTAGTTTCTATTTTACTTCTTTCGATAAAGACGCTTTTCTCTTTCTTAAAATTATTGTTATGCTTCTTTTAAGCATAGTTCTTTAGTGTCTGTAGTTTTATTTCATTTTAGATTGGATTTTTCATCATATAAAAACTTTTTTTAACACTTTTTCAGGTAGTAAGAACCTCTGGTAATAATCATTAGAAAAGTTACTTTTTCAATTTTGATGCTATCTGTTTTAGAAAAATTCCTACACGCAATAAAAAAGACTAAACCGTTTAACTGTTTTGTTTTTAGCGCTTTAAAAATGATACTCAATTTAATTAACATTTTTTTTTCAAAAAATTCGGTTAAAATTTTGGAACTAATATTTTTAATTTACCTTTGTTCTATCGATTTAGTAGAATTTATAGTAAAATAAGGCTTTAACAGTAATTTACGTAGTTTTCTTAGAAATATCAGAGTTTAATTTCTGCACTAAAATCTTATAAGTCTCACACAAATAATAGTAATCAAAAAAAAATAAAAATGAAAAGACGAATGCATAGCTGAAAAAAAAAGACCATTTCTGTTGCAGCAGAAATGGTGAAGCTTAAAGAAATTGTACATCTCTATAAGGAAGCAGGAGTGGAGTAAATCTGTCCTTGACTTTCTTATTTATTAAACTAAAACAAAGTAATGAAAAAAAAATTAAATAGATATGCATATTTATGCATTTTGTTGATTTCCATAGGGGTTAAAGCACAAGAGACCAAGCCGTTAATTCAATCTAAACTTGAAGGAATCGTAGTTGATGCTGTTACAAAAGAACCAGTGATAGGCGCTTCGATAAACATTAAAGGTACTACACACGGAGCTGTAACAGATTTTGATGGAAAATTTTATTTCCAAACAGGACAAAAACTTCCTTACACACTAATCGTAAGTTATTTAGGATACAAAAAAACCGAAGTAGTAGTTACTGCCAATCCGGTTACTGTTAGTATCGAGCAGGAACAAAATGCGTTGTCTGAAGTAGTGGTAACTGCATTAGGTATTACAAAAGAAAAGAAATCTTTAGGATATACCACTCAGGCACTTAAAGGCAAGGAATTATCAGATACAAAAGAAACGAATTTTTTAAATAGTCTTAGCGGTAAATTAGCCGGTGTACGTATCACGAATTCTCAGGGAGATATGGGATCGTCACGTATTATTATTCGTGGAGAAACTTCAATTTCAGGAAATAACCAACCGTTATTTGTGGTTGATGGTATTCCGGTAGATAACTCGCAGTTGAACTCTGCTGGGGGAGCTGCGGCTTCTCGTGATTTTAGAAATGCAGTTTCTGATTTGAATCCTAACGATATTGAAACATTAACAGTACTAAAAGGACCAAATGCTGCAGCTCTTTACGGATCACGTGCTGCGCATGGTGTGGTACTTATTACAACAAAATCAGGCAGAAGTCAGCAAGGACTTGGTATCACTGTTAGTTCTGGTATAACCATTTCTCAGGTGGCTACTTTACCAAGTTTTCAAAACTCATTTGGACAGGGATCAAACGGAAAGTTTAGCTATGTAGATGGTAAAGGTGGCGGAGTGAACGATGGAGTTGATGAAAGTTGGGGGCCTAAACTAGACGGACGTCTTATTCCTCAGTTTTATTCTAAAGGTGTAGCGGTTCCTTTTGTGGCGCATCCGGATAACGTGAAAAACTTCTTTAATACAGGACTTACTTACGATAATAGTATCTCTATTGCAAAATCAGATGATAAATCAGATTTTCGTTTGGGAGTAAATAATCAAAAACAATTAGGAACAGTGCCTAATAGTGAAATAAACAAAACTAACTTTACGGTTAACACTAATTACCAATTATCTAAAAACATAAAAGTAGGGGTAACGGCGAATTATATCGTGACAACTGCGCCAACTTTGCCGGGTGGACCAACAGGTAACCGTGCAGCGGGTGTAATGCTTCAGTTTCTTTGGTTCGGACGTCAGGTAGATACTGATGAATTGCGTAATAACAGAGATGTTAACTGGAATAACAGTTACTATAGTAATCCTTATTGGAATGCATATTACAATACTACAAGCCAACAACGTAACCGTTTTATAGGAGATATCCATTTAGAAGCAAAAATTATCGACGGGCTTACTTTTAGATTCCGTACTGCCGTTGATTATTATAATGATCGCAGAAAATACCAGATTAAATATGGTACAAACGGAACTCCTTTTGGTTCGTATGCTGAAGATGCTTACACTGTAGATGAAAGAAATACAGAAGGTATTTTTCAATATGTTAAAAAAATAAACGATGATTTTAGTATAGATGCTCTTGCCGGATTCAATGAACGTAATCATAGCGATGCAAACAATTATCAAAAAGCACCTCGTCTTGCCGTACCTGATTTATACACATTGACTAATTCGCGCGATCCTTTAACGTCATCGAATGTATTCTCAGAATTAAAAGTATACAGTGTATATGCATCGGCACAATTAGGATATAAAAATTATGCGTTTTTGAACGTAACAGGACGTAATGATTGGTCATCGACATTACCAAGCAGTAATCGTTCTTATTTTTATCCTTCTGTTAGTGGAAGTTTAGTAGTATCTGATGCTTTGAATTTGAAAAGCAATACTCTTGATTTCTTAAAATTACGTGGAGGCTGGTCTGAAGTAGGTAACGATGCAGATCCGTATCAATTGAATACAGTTTATAATTTTCAGGCTGCATTTGACGGAAATCCAATTCAGACTTCTTCTAAAAAGAAACTTAACGAGAACCTGAAACCGGAAACAACCCGTTCTACTGAATTAGGTTTAGAATCTTCTTTCTGGAAAAACAGATTGCATTTTGATTTTGCTTACTATAACACGAACAGTTTCGACCAGATTCTGGAAATAAAAACAACTACAGCGAGCGGTTATGATTCACAATTAATCAATGCAGGTAAAATAAACAACCGTGGTATTGAAATTCAATTGGATGGAACGCCTGTTCAAACAGAGGATTTTAAATGGAATGTAGGTGTGAATTATGCAAAGAATACAAGTAAAGTAGAGGTTCTTGACTATGACAGACTGATTAAAAACTATACCATTGCAAGTTCAGGTGGTGTTGATGTACTGGCTTCTGTAGGACAAGCTTATGGGGCGCTTTACGGAACAGCTTATCTACGTGATGCAAACGGAAATATAGTTGTAGGTGCGAACGGATTACCAAAAGCTGATCCGCAAAAGAAAGTATTAGGACATTATACTCCGGACTATTTAGGTGGTATCACAAACACTTTATCGTACAAGAATTTTGAATTTTCGTTCCTTGTTGATGCGAATGTAGGTGGAGAAATTTTTTCAGGAACGAACAGAACAGGTACTTATACAGGTGTATTAGCTCAAACGCTTCCGGGGCGTGATGCAGCAAATGGGGGATTAAATTACTATGAAGTAACTACAGGTGCAGGAAAAGTAAAAACCTTATTGCCAGCTGGTGCAACTGCTCCTGCAGGTGCAATAGTATATGATGATGGTATGATCTTTAAAGGAGTATACGATGACGGAACTCCTAATACTCAGGTTTTAAGTGCGCAGGAATATTACAAAGCATCATATAACATTAGTGAAGCTTATATCTACAGTTCGACTTTTGTAAAATTAAGAGAAGTAAAACTTAGTTACAATTTTGATAGAAAATTTATCAAGAAACTTGGTTTCCAGGCTGCAAGTATCACTGCTACTGGTCGTAACTTGTTTTTTATCTACAAAGATGCACCAAATATCGATCCTGAAACGGCTTTTAATACCGGAAACGGACAAGGATTGGAGAGTTTATCTTTGCCAACTACCAGAAGTTTTAGCCTTAATGTTAATCTTAAATTTTAAAAAAACGAAATCATGCTAAAAAAACTATCATATATAACGCTATTTGCATTGACATTGGTCTCTTGTAGCGACACTCTGGATGATGTCAATAAAAATCCAAATGCAACAGAAACTCCATTAGCTCCTTACCTGTTAACAGGAACATTAAAACAGGGCGCTGACCTATATTGGGGTGCTGATAATAACTTTAACTCGTCTTTGTTATTTGTTCAGCATTGGGCTAAAATTCAATATACTGAACCGGACAGATACGATGTGTCTAATACTTCTTTCACCTCATTGTGGAATACAGGTTATGCGACCTTAATTACAGATTTGAACACGATAATTAATTTCCCGGCAGATCAGGCCAATTCAAATTATAAAGGAATTGCGCTTACATTGCGTTCATGGACATTTTTATTGCTGACAGATGCTTACGGAAGCATTCCTTATAAAGAAGCAGGACAAAAAATAACTCCATCATATGATCCTCAGTGGGATGTATATGCAGGATTACTTGAAGATCTGAAAAAAGCTCAGTCTTTGTTAGGTACATCAAATGGTGCAGTAACAGGGGATTTAGTTTATAAAGGAGACATCACAAAATGGAAAAAGTTTGTAAACTCACTTCGTTTGCGTATAGCGTTGAGAATTTCAGACCAGGAACCTGCTTTAGCAAAACAAGCTGCTATCGATGCTACAACAGATGTTGCTGGAGTACTTAGCAGTAATAGCGATACTTTCAAGTTTACCTACATCAGTTCACCACAGCAAAATCCGGCTTCGGCTTGGTTTGAAACGAGAGATGATTTCCGTATTTCAAAAACTATGGTTGACAAGTTATATGAGTTAGCAGATCCGCGTTTACCAGTTTTTGCTCAATTGCCATCAGATCAAACTGTAGGTAAATATGTAGGAGGTGGCAATGGTTTGTCAAACAGTGATGCTAATGATCAGGGGTTTGCTAAAACATCAAAACCAGGTACTTATTTCCTGACGTCGACATCTCCGGCTGTCATCGCTTCTTATTCTGAAACATTGTTTAACCTTTCTGAAGCAGTAGCCCGTGGTTATATTGCAGGAGATGCAGAACAATTGTATAGAAATGCAATCACGGCATCTTTAAATCAGTTTAGTATTACAGATGCAACGGTTATTGCTAATTACCTTAACCAGCCAATTGTAAAGTACGATGCAACAAACTATGCAAAATCTATAGGTACGCAAAAATGGATTGCATTCTACGGTCAGGGTCTTGATGCTTTTGCAGAATGGAGAAGACTGGATTATCCGGTATTGAAAGCGGGTCCGGCTACTGTTTTAGACGGAAAAATTCCTTCGCGTTTTTTCTATCCTGGTACAGAGCAATCATTAAACGGTGATAATTATAACGCTGCAGTAGCGGGTCAGGGAAAAGATTTGCTTACCAGCAAACTATGGTTTGATAAAAAATAAGTTATTATATCCTTACAAAAATAGAAACCTCCAAAATCAAATGACTTTGGAGGTTTTTTTTATAAAAGCAGTTCGTAATTCCTTACGCTTTCAAAAATTCTAAAATGTCTTTATTAATAGTATCTGCTTCTGTTGTTGGCATGCCATGAGGGAATCCCGGATACGAAATCAGTTTTCCGTTTTTTAATAATTTTGCAGCTTTAGGTGCTTGATTGTAAGGTACAATTTGGTCATCTTCCCCGTGCAAAACAAGAACCGGAATATCTAAACTTTTAAGATCTTCTGTAAAATCCGATTCAGAAAATGCTTTTATTCCTTCATAATGAGCCAGTACAGAACCCATCATTCCCTGACGCCACCAATTGTGTTTTATTCCTTCCTGAACAGTTTTTCCTTCGCGGTTCCATCCGTAAAACGGAATAGGGAAGTCATAAAAATATTGCGCTCTGTTGAATCCGGTACCTTCTCTTATTTCATCAAAAACAGACAGTGGAACACCATCAGGATTTGCTTCATTTTTTATCATTATTGGCGTTACGGCACTAATGATAATTGCTTTGGCAACACGGGCTTTTCCGTATTTTGCTGCGTAGCGTATTACTTCTCCGCCACCTGTAGAGTGCCCAATATGAATTGCATCTTTTAAATCCAGAGCGGCAGTCAATTCAGCTACATCTGCTGCATAAGTTTCCATATTATTTCCTTCTGAACTCTGACCGGAACGCCCGTGTCCGCGTCTGTCATGTGCAATAACGCGATATCCCTGTTTCAGGAAAAACATCATTTGTGCATCCCAATCATCAGCAGATAAAGGCCATCCGTGATGAAAAACTATTGGTTGTCCTGTTCCCCAATCCTTGTAATAAATTTCTGTTCCGTCTTTAACTGTAATTGTACTCATCTTATTTTGGTTTTAGATTAATATATTTTAATTCAATCTAAGTTTTTGATCTTTTTATTTTGACTTAGATTTCTTGTACAAATTTATATAGGATGTAAAGACCTATCCGTTAATCTAGATTAAGTAATGACGTTCTCAAAATTAAATTACATCTAAAGAAGTAAATAGTGATTGATTTTTTTGTCTTTCAAATTTAATTATATTTTTATAATTATCTGTAAATTATGTGATTACAAAATTATTTAAATGTGAAATATTTTTTAAGAGTTTTGTTACAGGACTATAATTCAAAAAAAAGCACATAGAAACATAGATTTTTTATCTGAAAAGACAAAAAAGAAATACATTTTTTACATAGCAAGTTATGTGCATTTAAAATAAGTGAAACGCCTTTTTTGAAGGTCTAAAATCTATGTTTCTATGTGTTAAAAGTAATATAACCTATGAGTTACAATATTATTTTTCTAAAATTTCTTTTCTAAAAATAACGCCCCAGTTTAGGATTTCGTCTAATAATTTCCTCATTGTCAAACCCAAAGGCGTAAGCGAATATTCTACCGTTACCGGCATACTGTCATAAAGCGTACGTGTAATAATTTTATTTGTTTCTAAAGCTTTTAGTTCCTGCGACAGCATTTTGGGTGAAATATCAGCAATATCTCTTTGTATTTCTCCAAAGCGTTTGTTGCCATGAGTTAATGAAATAATAATTGGCAAACGCCATTTTCCCTGAATTACTTCTAAAGCATCCCTTGCAACCAGCAATCGATATTGGCAAACATCATCTTTTTGACTCATAATTATTAGATTTTAAAAACATGCACTTACGCGAAGGTAACTACTTACTAAAAGGTAACTACTATATTTTGTATAGCAAATATAGATAATTTTGTCCTGATAATAAATAGTAAAAAAAGAATTATGACAAACAAAACCACTTGGGTAATAGACCCATTGCACTCCGAAGTTTTCTTTAAAATTAAACACTTAGTTATTTCTACTGTAACAGGTTCATTCAGAAAATTTGAAGGAAATATAATTACTGATGGTACAGATTTTAGCAATGCAAAAGTAGCAATCACCATCGACGTAAAAAGCATCGATACCAATCAGCCGCAACGTGATGATCATTTACAAAACGGAGACTTTTTTGATGCGGATACTTACCCGAAAATTACTTTTGAGTCTACATCGTTTGTAAACACCGGAGGTAATGATTATAAAATGATTGGAAATCTAACCTTGAAAGGTGTAACTAAACCAATTGATTTAAAGGTAGAATACGGCGGAACTGAAAAAGATGGACAAGGCAATATAAAACACGGCTTTGAAGTAATTGGGATAGTGAATCGAAAAGAATTTAGAATGACATGGAACAAAATGACAGATTCCGGAGGCCTTGGATTAGGTGAAGATGTTAAACTGATCGGAAACATTCAGGTCAGTCAATTAGCGGAATAAGTTAGACTTTTTTAATCTCGCAAAGACGCAAAGTTTACCTTTCCTGATAATTTTTATCTTATGGAAAGTAAGCACTAAATAAGAAGACAAAGCTAAAAAAAACTTAGCGCCTTTGCGAGATTATTTCACTCCAATAAAAAATCCTTGCTCCCGATAGCTATCGGGATCGCGGTTAAATTAAATTAGCAATCTAAAATTAAAAACTAATCTTCTATCTTTGAAAAAGTAAAACAAACTATGGAAAAGCTGAGAAAACATATTGAAGAAATAATACCTGTTACTGACGAGGAGTTTGAATCTATCAAACCCTTTTTTACAATAAGAAGAGTATTAAAAAATCAATATCTTATTCAGCAAGGCGATGATGCAAAATATGAATACATCATTATGAGCGGAATTTTCAGGGTTTTTTATCTGGATGAAGATGGCAAAGAACACATCGTGCAATTTGCTACAGAAAATTGGTGGATGTCTGATTACATCGCCTACTTCAATCAAAAACAAGCCAATATGTATGTGGTTTGTATGGAACCCGGAGAAGTTTTGTGCCTGACACTTGAGGGCAGGGAACAACTCTCGGTTACGCTACACAAAATGGAACACTTTTTTAGAATAAAGCTTACCAAAGGTTTTATTGCGCTTCAGCAAAGAGTGATTTCATTACTATCTAATAATCCGCAGCAGCGATACAAAGAATTTGCAGAGCTGTATCCCAATCTCATGCAAAAAATCCCCAAAAAATATATTGCAGAATATCTCGGGGTAAGCCGCGAAACCCTCAGCAGGCTTTACTCCGGCAATAAATAATATACCTGTTTAACTCAAAGTGTGATTCTCGTCACACTTTTTTTGTGACTTTGCTCCTCGTATTGAGGAGTAGAGCTGGCATAAATTTGCCCTATAAATAATTCATAACAACCTAAAAAATTATAGCCATGAAAAAATTGATGATCCTAACAGCAGCACTTGCCTTATTTTCTTCTTATGCACAAAATCAAAAAGAGAACAAAGCAGTAAAACAAAACACAACTTCTAAAAACGAAACAAAAATGAGCAAGAAAATTTTAATTATTGTATCCAATGCCAATGCCATTGGACCAAGCAACAGAAGAACAGGAACATTTCTTCCTGAAGTAGCGCATCCTTATGCAGAATTCGAAAAAGCAAATTACCAGATCGATTTTGCGAGCTTAACCGGAGATACGCCTTATCTAGATGCTCTTAGTTTAGCAAATGATACTGCAAATCTGGCATTTCTAACAGGAAAAGGTTGGGAAACAATGCAAAAAGCCGTTAAACTATCGACTGTAGATGTCACTAAATACGATGCTGTTTTTGTACCAGGCGGACTAGCACCGATGGTCGATATGCCGGAAAACGAATTGCTGAAAAAAGTTATCAAAGAAACCTACGAACGAAATGCAGTTGTAGGAGCTGTGTGTCACGGTCCGGTTTCATTATTGAATGTAAAACTAAGTAACGGAACTTATCTGGTAAACGGTAAAAACATTACCTCTTTTACAGATGAAGAAGAAAGAGGTTACGCTATTGCAGATGTGCCTTTTTTATTAGAAACCGCACTAACCAAACAGGGAGCAAAATTTCACGCTGCCGCAAATTGGTCTGCGCACAGTATTGCCGATGGTAATTTGGTTACAGGACAAAATCCGGCTTCTGCAAAAGGAGTGGCAGAAAAGATGATTGTTATTTTAGAATCTAAAAAGTAATATAATCATAAGCTAATAACCATAATCTTGTCATTTCGAGGAACGAGAAATCACACAAGAAATGCCGTCCAGAATATTGCCAATCTTTGTCGAGTTACTAACGGAGATTGCTTTGCCGGTTCGCTGTCGCTCGTTTCCTCGTTCCTTGGGATGACAAGATGAAGGCTACTATTTCTTGAATTTAAAAACATATTAAATTAAAAAAATATAAAAATGGAAAATCAAAGTCCAGTTCATGTTTTTGCAACGTGGAAAGTTAAAGAAGGTCAGATTGAAAACGTTTTAAATTTACTAAAAACAGTACATGACGAAAGCGTTCAGGAAAAAGAAAATCTGTTTTATACCATTCATCAAAGTAATTCAGATTTAAATACGGTACTATTATTTGAAGGATATACAAGTGAGGCTGCTGTAACAACACATCGAAATTCATCCTATTTTCAGGAGATTGTTTTGGGACAGATTGTGCCTTTATTAGAAAGTAGGGATATTGTATTGGCGACGCCTTTAGATTATTTAAAATAGTAAGGATTTTAAATAGCAGCGAAACTGATACATAATAAAACAAAAAAAAGTAACAGCCATAAGCTGTTACTTTTTCTATTAATTCGTCAACGCAACATATTGATAAAGCCTTTTGGTGTTTTCGGCCTCATTGATTAAGTAGTCAGCAACATCGGCTCTTGAAATCTTGCCTACTTTCATTCCTTTCTGAATTCCGCTTATGGCTTTATAAGCCAAAGCTGCATCATGATTAGTAAGGATTCCGGGCCTTATGATTTCCCATTTTAGGGAACTGTTTGTGATTATTTCTTCCATTTTTGTTTTATTGATATATTGGTCTTTCAGGAATAAAGAAATCACCGTTTTCATAAAAAAGCTTAAGTATTTTTTACTTTCCCCGGCTCCAAAACCTGTTATTACTAAAATGGGTGAAGAGAAATTTAGATCATTGGTAACCTTTATCAAAGTACTTGCGATATCAGAAAATAGAGTAGTTGCTTTTTTATTTTTTGTTCCAACGGTAATAAGTACAGCATCAGAACCTTTTATGGCATTTTTTAAATCTACGGGTGATGTAGCGCTGCCATTTATTTTGATGAGATTGGGATGATTCGGGATCTGATTCGTGTTTGTTGACAAGGCTGTTACGGTATGTCCCTTTTTGAGCGCTTGCGCTACAGATAGCAGTCCAATTCCGGCTCCGGCTCCTATGATTGCTATGTTCATTTTAGTTTTTGGATTTAATTTGTAGATATTTTTCAGCAGTATTTTTCGGTGCGACCAATATACTTTCGCTTCCCCATTTCCATGCACTTCCGGCTGTTGTCAGGATTTCGGCACCAGCTTCTTTCGCAATAAGTAATCCGGCAATCCAATTATAAGTATCAAGATCTTCCTGAACAAATAAATCAATTCTTCCTGCGCCAACATAAGCCAATTGCAATCCGTGTGGTCCATAATTTCTAACTATTCCATAATTGCGGATAAGTTTTGTTATGGTAGCGCCAATTTTTTCGTTTAAATCATTATCTGATTTATCCTGATGACCATATTCAAAAACAGTAAGCATAATAGCCGGATCTGTTTTATGGCTAAGTTCCAGTAATTTGCCATTCATAAAAGCGCCTTCACTATCTTTTGCCCAAAACATTTCATTGGCTAAAGGATCAAAAATTACAGAAAAGAAAGGTTTTCCATCCCGAATTAGCGCCAGATTGATTGTCCATCCTGCAATATGCTGAAGATACTGAATAGCGCCATCCATGGCGTCGCAAAGCCAGTATTCCTGATCTTCGGCCGGTTTTCTTTGCGAATTGGTATCAAACTCATCGCCAATATGCCAGGGCGTATTAGGGAATTCTGCAGATAGATCTTCTTTTAAAGAACTCAGGCACAAAGTGTCGATATATTCTAATTGTTTCAAAAGCGCATCCATAGTTTGCGGAATAGTATTTTGCTTATAGTCTTTTAAAAAGACGTTCCCCACTTTTCGTACTGCATCGAGTATGATGGGAATATTAATTTCGTTTTGCATATCAATTAAAGTATTAATTACAATGCAAAACTAGTGGCAGTAGGAGGTTTTAATGTAGTTTGAAAGAAGGGAAGGATAGTTCTAATCACGGAATTTTTTCCGAAATTCAAGAGGAGTGAGGCTGGTTACTTTTTTAAATAGTTTTCCAAAGTAAACAGCTTCGTCATAACCCACCTCATAAGCAATTTCCTTTACGCTGTTATCTGTAAAATACAGCAATCTTTTGGCTTCCATAATAGAGGCTTCCTGAATATGTACAGACACTGGACTTCCGGTTAATGATTTTACAGTATCATTTAAATGTGCCACCGAAATAGAAAGTGCCGATGCATATTGAGCGGGCTGTTTCCAGGTTTTGAAATGCTCTTTTGTTAAGTTTATGAAAGATTCCTTAATGATAATACTTCTGTTTTCCTTTGTTTTATCAATCGCTGCAGCAGCAACTATTTCGCCCGCTATTAGACTTAAAAGTGCATGTAATAAGGAATGAATACTTTTTTGAATATAAGGATTTGTGTTTTCTAATTGTACTTTTTCAATTAAATCCATCAGAATATGAAGCTGTTCCCCAAATTTAGATTCTGCCTGAAGCAAAAAAGGATTACTAATTTTATTTTCTAAAAGCTGTAATACCTCTTTACTCACCAGCGCAGGATCAAAACTAATCATCCATCCTTTCGGATTTTCTACTGCTATAATATGATGTACCTGTTCAGGAAAGATACAAATTAAGGCAGGCGCAGTAAATTCAACATTTTTGAAATCAATATTCAATCGAAATGTTCCTTTTACAGCGAACATCAATTGGCAATGATTGTCCCTGTGTGGCTTCGAGATATCGTGTTCTTCAACATCCTGATCTTCCATATTAACAATAATAATTCCTGCCTTTGCAAGAGGCGAAAGTTCAAATTGTTTGATAATATGGTTTTTGTTTTTCAAGATGATAAGATACTTTAAAAATGTAATTGAAGGTTTGTCTACAAAAATAGACACTAAATTTTACATATCCGGGAATATAAAAAGTCAAATTTCATTACAAAAGCAGACTTTTTATTTTAATAGTTTTTTTACCATTTCAATCTGGTCTGTAGTAACATTGTTTTTATTATAAGCCAGATAGATCGTATTTTGAGTAGGGTTAACGCCTTTCCATATTTCTTTAATATGGTTTTGCTCAATATCATCCTGAACTAAATAATCGGTAGCAATTGTAATTCCCGAACCAAAACGAATTCCTTTTAGAATCGAATTATAATCCGGAATAACAAAACGTGGTTTTATGGTAGGACGCTTTTTAAAATTCTCCAGCCAAAATCGTCTAATGATAGCCAGATCACTACTATACGCATACCAATCCTGATCGCAAAGCCATTTTTCGGCCTTATCCAATTCATTATTTATTATAAAATGGTAAAATTCAGCAGTATCGAATTCTTTATTGCCAACAAGAAGCAAATTGGCAGCAAGAATAGGTTCGTAAACAATGTCTTTCTCGTCATTGCGATTTGAAGTGATGACAAAATAGAGCTTTCCTGAATTTAATTTTTGCATTAATTCTTTGGTAGGACAAAATTCAAAAACAAGATTTGCCGGCGCCTTACTGATTTTCGGGGCTAATACTGTATAGAAAAACTCTTTAGATGTGCCAATACAAGTCAGAGGTATATTCGAAGAACGTGTATATCTAAACTCCGCTTCGATATATTCTAATTTCTCAATAGCGTCAATTACCTGAGTATAAAATAGTTTGCCATAATCTGTTGGCACCATTCGGCGTGGTTTACGTTCGAATAACTGTTTACCCACATGCGCTTCAAGAGCTGATAAATGCTGACTTACATTGGGCTGTGAAATAAGCAGTTCCTGTGCAGCACCCGTTAGCGTACCCACCTGATATATAGTCTTAAACGTTCTGTACCATTCCATGTCTACCATGATACAAAGTTATTTATTTTTTACCTTTTAGATAGTATTATCTATAATTTGATTTATAGATAACTATAAATTATGCTATTTCCTTTATAAGTAATTCCGACACACCTTTGCATGCAGTTTTAGAAACTTCAATTCAAAATACCAGTATTGAAAATTTCTTTCCAATTCATTATTAATCCATTAAAAATTATTTATTGTCATGCAGCAACATTTAAAAGCATTGCTTAGTACTATATTCCGAACGTCCATGGTCGGTTATTGCTTATTGGTTTTACAGGGATGTTCCTCCAAAGAAGAAAAAGAAAAAACAGTCACTCCTTTAGTCTCAACTGTTACAGTTGACACCACTTCGGTCACTACTGAATTAGAATTTTCAGGTATGCTCGAAGGAATCAGCAATATCGAAATAAGACCTCAGGCAGAAGGATATCTGGAAAAGATATTTGTAGACGAAGGCGCTTATGTACGAAAAGGACAGCCATTGTTTCTTATTAATGATACGCCTTACAGCGAACGATTGAATCAATCCTCGGCATCATTACAAACCGCGTTGGCGAACAGAGAAAAAGCCCGAATTGAAACCACAAGAATTCAAAAATTAGTAGAGGGAAAAGTAGTTTCGGATGTGCAGCTCAAAAATGCCCTGGCAGAATTGAATGCCGCCAATTCAGCCGTTCGACAAGCAGAAGCTGCAAAGAAGAGTGCCGCGATCAGTAAAGGTTTTACGCTTATAAAAGCACCTGTAAACGGTTATGTGGGCAAATTGCCTTATAGAGTAGGAAGTCTTGTGGGACATAACGAACCTGAACCTTTATCTGTGGTTTCAGATATCAATACCATGTATGCTTATTTCTCGATGAGCGAAGAAGCTTTTTTACAATTCAAACAACATTATGCCGGAAAGACAATAGAGCAGAAAATAAAAAATATTCCCTCTGTTCGTTTAATGCTTCCTGATAATACTTTTTATGATCAGGAAGGAAAGGTTGATCTTGTTCAGGGACAGTTTGAGAAGTCTACCGCTTCTATTATGTTCAGGGCTTCATTTCCTAATACCGGCGGTCTTTTGCGCTCAGGAAATACCGGAAAAATCATCATGTCACAATACAACAAAAACGTAATTCAAATTCCGCAATCAGCCACTTATGAATTGCAAAACAAAGTCATGGCGTATGTGGTCGAAAAAAACAATAAGCTAAAAAGTGTATCGGTAAAAGTTGCACAAAAAACAGCATTACATTATATCATTTCCGAAGGATTAAAACCCGGTGACCTGTTAGTATCAAAAGGACTTGAACGCTTGCATGAAGGCATACAGGTAAAAGTATCCAATAAATAATCTATCCTTTTTAAGTTATGTTAAAAAAAATAATCGACAGGCCGGTTACGGCTACTGTCATCTCATTGATATTGGTAATACTCGGTTTTTTAGCCCTGGAGAAATTACCAATGGAAACTTTTCCGGAAATTGCGCCGCCTTCTGTTGTAGTTACTGCGAGATACCCCGGAGCCAGTGCCGAAGCCGTTGCGCGTTCTGTAGCTACGCCATTAGAACAAGTAATTAATGGTGTAGAAAATATGATCTACATGACATCATCGTCTTCAAACGATGGTACATTAACGATTACGGTGTATTTTAAACTCGGAACCAATCCGGATCAGGCGGCGATTAACGTGCAGAACAGGGTTTCGCAGGCCACGAATCAATTACCTCAGGAAGTGGTAAAAACGGGAATTAGTACGTCTAAGCAAAATAACAGTATGATCATGATTATTGATCTTGAAAGTACCAATCCCAATTACGATTCGGCTTTTTTGAACAATTACGATTTGATCAATATTATACCCGGAATTCAACGTATTCAGGGTATTGGAAAAGCGCAGGTATTTGGAAGCAAGGATTATGCGATGCGTATTTGGCTGAATCCGGGAAAACTGGCCAGCTATCAAATGACGGCACAAGAAGTCATGAAAGCCATTGATCATCAGAATATCGAAGCCGCTCCGGGTAAATTTGGAGAAGGAAGCCCAACAGCTTTTGAATACACCATTAAATACAAAGGAAAACTGAACAAAGAACCCGATTATGAAGATATTGTGATCAGGGCAAATCCAGACGGTTCTGTGTTACGATTAAGAGATGTTGCCAAAATAGAATTAGGATCGTTAGATCATGTCTATGCATCGGCACAAACGCTGGATGGACATCCTGGAATTGGAGTTGCAATCTTCCAGACGCCGGGTTCTAATGCCAATGATATTCAGATCGAAATTCTGAAGTTTATGGAAGAAGCTAAAAAGAGTTTTCCAAAAGGAATCAGCTATAGAGCTACTTATAGTACAAAACGCTTTCTGGACGCTTCTATCAGTCAGGTAGAACATACTTTGGTAGAAGCTTTTATACTGGTATTTATTGTCGTTTTTATTTTTCTTCAAGATTTCCGTTCTACACTTATTCCAGCCATATCAGTGCCTGTGGCGATTATCGGGACGTTCTTTTTTATGGGTGTCTTTGGCATCACCATAAATTTACTGACACTTTTTGCCCTCGTTCTGGCTATTGGAGTCGTGGTAGATGATGCCATTGTCGTTGTCGAGGCGGTTCATCATAAATTAGAACACCATTCGACCGATGCTAAAAAAGCGACAATCAGCGCGATGGGAGAAATTACAGGAGCCATTTTATCTATTACTTTAGTAATGTCGGCGGTATTTTTACCTATTGGTCTTATCGAAGGTCCGGTTGGGGTGTTTTACAGACAGTTTGCTTTTACGCTGGCGATTGCTATTGTGATTTCGGCAGTAAATGCCTTAACCTTAAGTCCTGCTTTATGTGCCGTTTTGCTTAAAAACAAACATGCAGAATTGTATGAGGACAAACATAAAAAAGGTTTACAAAGATTCTATGAACTTTTTAATATTGGTTTTCATGCAGCAACAAAAAGATATACGAATGCAGTTCTTTTTCTAATTAAAAGAAAGTGGCTGGCTTTGGGTGGTTTGGTTTTGGTTACTATTTTAACGGTAGTATTGGCACGCAACACGCCTCAGGCATTTATCCCTACAGAAGATCAGAGTTTTGTTATGACGGCTTTAAGTATGCCTCCGGGAACATCGTTGGAACGTACCAAAGCGGTAACTACCGAAGCAAGTAAAAAGCTAAGTAAGTTCGAAGGCGTATATTTTAATGCGATGGTGAACGGAAGCAATTTATTGGCCAACTCGGTTTCTCCATCGTACGCAGCTTCGTACACCATATTAAAACAGCCCGAAGAACGAGGAAAAGTAAAGGACATCAATAAAATTATGGATTCGATTAAAACCGTATTTGATGGTTTACCCGAAGGATCTTCGTTTACGTATTCGATGCCAACTGTTCCGGGATTTGGAAATGTAGATGCCCTGGATGTTGTGCTAAAAGACAATGCTGGAGGTTCAATTGATAAACTGGCTCAGGTAAACGATCAGTTTATAAAATCACTTAAGGAAAGAAAAGAAATTGCTGCGGCTTTTACATCGTTTAATGCCAAATTTCCTCAGTATATGCTGGATGTTGATGCAGTTAAGGCCAAACAATTGGGACTTGACGTAAGTACAATTCTAGAAACCATGCAGGCCTATTTTGGAAGTATTTATTCTTCTGATTTTAATCGCTTTGGGAAATATTATCGTGTGGTGGTTCAGGCCGAAGCGCCTTTTAGAATGGATGAAAACGCATTGAATGAAGTATATGCTAAAAACGATCAGGGGAAAATGGTACCGCTAAAATCTGTTGTGCAACTAAAACGTGTTTTTGGTCCCGAAGTCGTTACGCATTTAAACCAGTCGACTTCTATTAATTTGAATGTTCAGGCTAAAAAAGGCTATTCGACCGGAGATGCCATGAAAGCGATAAACGAAGTGGCAGAAACGCTTCCGTTAGGCTATTCTCATGAATATACCGGAATGGCGAGAGAAGAACAACAGGCAGGAAACCAAACGATATTTATCTTCGGAATCTGTATTTTGTTTGTGTATTTCTTATTATCAGCCCAATACGAAAGTTATCTTTTACCATTGGCGGTAATCTTGTCTTTGCCAACCGGAATTTTTGGAGTATTTGTATTCATCAATTTAATAGGCGTTACCAACAATATTTACGTTCAGATTGGTATGATTATGCTTATTGGTCTTTTGGCTAAGAATGCAATCCTTATTGTAGAGTTTGCGGTACAAATGCGTCATAAAGGCAAGTCTTTGGTAGAATCGGCTTTGCAGGCTTCGGCATTGCGATTACGTCCAATCTTAATGACTTCTTTCGCCTTTATTGCGGGATTATTGCCTTTGCTGTTTGCTGGTGGTGCCACAGAGCAGGGAAACCGTTCTATTGCATCAGGAACCATAGGAGGAATGTTCTTTGGTGTGGTACTGGGAATTTTTATAATACCGGTTTTATTTATCGTATTCCAATCTTTACACGAACGTTTTTTTGGTTTAAAAATTACACCTGTAGCAGACCAACATTTAATTTAATCCAACCATTAAAATGAAAAGAATACTAAATTATATACTGATTTTGGTTGTGTTTTCGGCCTGTCAGTTAGGGAAGGATTATGTACGTCCATCAATAGTAATGCCTGCAAAATATAGAGGAAATGATCTATTGCAACAAAGTAACGATAGTATATTGTTACCCTGGAAAAGTTTTTTTACAGATCCTGTTTTGCAAAATATTATAGACGATGTTTTACAGCGTAATCATGATATGGCAATGGCGCTTAAATCCATTCAGATTAATGAGGAATATCTAAAAGAATCAAAAGTAGCCTGGCTGCCATCGGTTTCCGCAGGAATTGGAACTTCGAGAAATTATTTTTCAGATAATAGTCTTAATGGTGGCAATGGTTTTAATTTAAGTAATACCATTGGAACAAAAAAAGTAGAAGATTATACGCTCAATGCTGGTGTAAGCTGGGAAATTGATTTCTGGGGAAAAGTAAAAAAACAGAAAAAAGCAGTGTTAAACGAATGGCTGCAAAGTATTGAAGCCAGAAAAGCTTTGCAGACCAGATTGATTGCATCGGCAGCTTCGTCGTATTATACTTTATTGATGCTTGACGAACAATTGGCAATAGCCCGTAAAAATTTAGCGTTAAGCGATAATACGGTTAAACTAATCCGGATTCAGTTTGAAAATGGTGAAGCGACTGCGCTGGCCTTGCAGCAAGCCGAAGTTCAGTACAAATCGACAGAAGCAATTATTCCTGATTTAGAGCAGGAACGTTTCATTCAGGAAAATGCTTTGAATGTTTTAATGGGAAACCAGCCTGATCAAATTGTATTATCAGAAAGCAAAACCAATTTTAGAACTCCGGAGCAGTTAACTTCCGGAGTTCCCGCTTCGTTGATGTCGAATCGTCCGGATGTGCGTCAGAAAGAGTTTGAGTTGCGAGCCGCTTCGGCGCGAATAGGTGTCGCTCAGGCAGGTTTATACCCAGCTTTGAATATAACGGCGGTTGGTGGTCTTAATTCTTTTCAATCCTCAAATTGGCTAAACATTCCGGGTTCGTTATTTGGCACTTTAGCAGGCGGACTTACGGAACCTATATTCAATAAGCGAAAGTTAAGAACTGCTTTTAATGTGAGTAAAATAACATACGAACAAAAGGCGGAAGAATTTAGAAAAACAGTTTTACAAGCCACAAAAGAAGTTTCGGATGCGATGTTTAAAACCGAAAAACTAAAAGAGAAAATTACCATTGAAGCATCTAAAAATGAATTGCTGCAAACCGCTGTAACGAATGCAGATCTTTTGTTTACGAATGGTCAGGCCAATTACTTAGAAGTAATTCTGGTAGAGCAAAACCTGATAGAGAATGAATTAAAATTATCTGATTTAAAAAGACAACAGGCTTTAGCGTACATCGAGTTTTACAGAGCACTGGGAGGAGGACAATAAAAATTTTTCAAAACTCACACTAATGAGGTGTGAGTTTTGTTTGGCTATTTTTTAATAAAAGATTTTTGTTACATTCGCAGGTAAGTAAGTCACGTAGTGCTAAAAAGAAGTTGCTTTTATGGAAAATCATTATTTATTATTAAGGAAACATATCGAAGAAATAAGTCCGTTGACTGATGAGGAATGGAATATTGTCGCCGATTGTTTTACCTATAAGAAATTAAGAAAGCATCAGTTTTTAGTACAAAAAGATGAGCTTGTTCCTTCGGAATACTGGATCATAAGCGGATTCCTGAAAACGTACGCGATTGACAGCGAAGGAAAAGAACATATCCTGCAGTTTGCAATGGAACAATACTGGACAAGTGATTTTCATGCTTTTCAGAATCAGGTTCCCGCCACTATGTTTATTGATTGTATTGAAGATTCAGAGTTTTTTTGTCTTCGCTTAGAACACAGAGAACGTTTGTGCAATGAAATTCCAAAAATGACGAATTTCTTCAGAATCAAATCGCATTATGGTTATATCGCTTTGCAACAACGAATAATGTCTTTACTGACTCAAACCGCTGAAGAACGTTATAACAATCTTATTAAAAAATTCCCTTTATTGATTCAGCGAGTTCCTAAAAAGCTGCTGGCTTCGTATTTGGGGGTGACCCGTGAAACCCTCAGCCGCTTTAAAGGATAAAAAGATGTGATCTACATCACTTCAAAAGTGTGATGTTCATCCTCGCACACCTCTTGGTATCGTTAGAACTTTGTACTGTTAATTTTAAACAATACAATTATGAAAACGATCAAATATTTTATGCTGGCAGTAACCGCTTTTTTAGGCACTGCAAACTATGCACAAAATAAATTAGAAGTAGTATCAACTTTTCCGGATGCAAGACCAGGAAATGTTGCCGTATCTCCCGAAGGACGAGTTTTTATCACCATGTCGGCTTTAGGAGAATCAAAATTTATGGTAAAAGAAATTCTGCCTGACGGATCTGCCGTGCCTTTTCCGGACGAAGAATGGATTGTGAAACCAACGGGTAAATCAATGAAAGGTATTAATGCCACGATTGGAATTCATGTTTCAAACGACAATACTTTATGGGTATTGGATATGGGAGATGACAAGCCGGAATCTAAAAAAGCACCAAAACTGGTTGGATTTAATATCAAAACAAAGAAAATGGTAAAGCTTTTTGCTTTTCCGGAGGATGTTTTGCAATTCAATTCTTTTCTGCAGGATTTTATTATTGACGAAAAAAATCAAATCGCTGTTATTGCTGATATGACTTATGCAGGATTGTTACCGCCTATAAAACCGGCTTTTATTGTAGTGGATTTAAAAACAGGATATAGCCGCAGAGTGTTAGAGTCAGATGCTAGTTTTATGCCAATAAACGAACCGGTTGTCATCAACAATCGCCCTGTAAGTCATTTGTTCCCTAATGGAGGTGTTTTACAGCCAAGTTATCCATTAAACCCAATATCTATTGATCCGCAGAGAGAATGGATTTATTTCGGGGCGATGGGAGGAACAAAAATCTACCGTATTAAGTCAGAATCATTGGCTAATGACAAACTGAGTAATATTGAGCTTTCGAAACAAATTGAGTTTTATGCCAATAAACCAAAGTCTGATGGGTTTAAAGTGGGCAATAACGGAAAAATATATGTAACCGATGTAGAGCAAAATGCAGTAGGTGTTGCTACTCCGCAGGGATATACAATTTTAGCACAGGATGACCGCTTGTTATCATGGCCGGATGGTGTTTCAATTTCTAAAGACGGCTATTTATATGTAGTTGCCAATCAGCTTCATAATTTAGCCTGGCTAAACAATAACATTGACACGAGTAAACCGCCTTATTATGTGGTTCGTATTAAAGTTGATTAAATTGGTTGTTGGATAGGAGGATGTCCTACGGGACATTCTCTTATTTTCTTCATCTTAAAATTTAGAATATTTCTTCATCATAAAAAGGCATTCTATGAAAGACTGCCATTCATTTATCACTTTTTTTTTAAAACAATATGAAAACAAACCAAACTGCTGTTACTGGTAAAACTGCCAGTACGCGAAAAGGATTGCCTGCAGCGCTATGGGCATTAACTATCAGCGCATTCGGAATTGGTACTACCGAATTTGTGATTGTGGGTTTACTGCCAACCGTTGCCACAGATTTAAATATTAGTATTCCTTCAGCCGGATTACTGGTAAGCTTATATGCCATTGGTGTAGCAATTGGTGCACCTGTATTGACCGCCCTAACAGGAAGTATTCCGCGTAAGAAACTGTTAATCTGGCTTATGATTGTGTTTATTTTAGGAAATGGCCTTGCCTCAATAGCTCCTGGTTTTACGACTTTGGTTCTGGCAAGAATTATTACAGGATTAGCACACGGAGTTTTCTTCTCGATAGGTTCTACTATTGCAGCATCTTTGGTTCCGGCTAATAAAAGAGCATCGGCAATTTCGATCATGTTTACGGGCTTAACCGTTGCCATTGTTACAGGCGTGCCTTTTGGAACCTTTATTGGGCAGGAATTTGGATGGCGTGCTACTTTTATAGGAGTTGCAGTTTTAGGATTAATTGGTTTGATTTCAGGCTGGATTCTGCTTCCAAATGAAATCAAAAACGATCAGAAAATCGCCATTAAAGATCAATTTAAAGTAGTGACAAACGGTCGGTTACTTCTTGCTTTTTTAATGACTACTTTAGGTTACGGAGGGACTTTTGTGGCGTTTACCTATTTGTCTCCCATTCTTCAAAAAATCATGGGATTGTCTGAATCAATGGTGAATATCGTGCTTGTGTTGTACGGAATTGCGATTGCTTTTGGAAATCTTATTGGAGGAAAAGCAGCCAATAAAAATCCTTTAAAAGCCCTATTGTGGATGTTTGTTTTACAGGCGATTGCTTTATTGGTTTTCAGTTTTACTTCAAGTGATTCTGTTTTTGGAATTATTACTTTGTTTATCATGGGGGCGTTATCATTTTCTAATGTTCCGGGATTACAATTGTATGTTGTTCAGTTATCAGAGCGCTATTTACCGGGAACAGAAGATGTGGCTTCAGCTTTTAATATTGCTGCTTTCAATGTCGGAATCGCGATAGGTGCCTATGCAGGAGGATTAGTAGTAGAATCTAGTTTAGGACTTGGTGCAACACCATGGGTAGGCGCTTTGTTTGTCATGCTTGCCATAGTAGTAACCTTAATGAGCTCCAGAATATCCAGTAATCTATATCCTAAAAAAGTCAAATAATTATGTTACGCTATTACAGTATTATTTTATTACTGATAATCAGTTGTAATGTAAAAATTCAGGCTCAGGATAAATCCAGTGAGTATAATCCGGTTGAGATTCATTTACAATTAAAAAGCAGTTATTTCTGGCGTGGTATGACCATTTCAGATGTGCCTTTTGTATTGGCCAGTGCGAATTTTACCAGCAAGGACGGGAATTTTAAATTTGGTGCCAGAGGCAGTAATTCCTTCAACGGAACGTACAAACAGTTTGATTATTTTGCATCTTACAAATACAAAAACCTGCGTTTTGTTGTTTACGATATTTACAACTATTCGACCTATCTGGCACCAAAAACCGATTTGTTTGATTATAATGCCGCTACAACCCGACATTTTCTAGATGCGACCGTGGGATATAAAGTTTCAGAAAAATTCCCACTGGATATTTCCTGGAGTACCATTGTTTTTGGGCGTGATCGTGATGTATTGCCGGGTGATGTTCGCGAAGAAGGTAAAGATCCGGTCAGAAACGGAAAGAATCGTTATTCGACCTATGTTCAGCTTTCGTATCCGTATCAGGTTAAAGATGTTAAACTTGAATTTTTTATAGGAGGAGTATTTGCTCTTAATGGCGAAAAAGACACCTTTTTTAGTGATAAACCCGGAATTGCTTCAGTAGGTTTTAATGCCTCTAAAGTCTTTAAATTTGGTAATTATACACTGCCCATTATGGCTTCTCCAACCTGGAATACACTTAAAAACACTGGAGGAGTAGTATTAACCGCTAATTTATTTTAAAAATGAAAACAATTTGTAAAATTCATATACCCGGCCGTATGACTCTCGGAATAGAATTTCCGTTAGACAACGACTGGTCTCTTGAAGGAGAGAAAAAAAGAAAAAAACAGGGCCGTCCTTTTGGTATTCCGGATATCAGCAGGCATGCAGAACTTGTCAAGTTAGTCGATCAACTTGGGTTTGCTGCTTTATGGATGAGGGAAGTTCCTGTGTATGACCCAAACTTTGGCGATGGAGGGCAGGTTTTTGATACCTTATCGTATTTGGGTTACGTGGCCGCCATTACCAAATCTGTAGCTATTGGTACCGCTGCTGTTGTACTGCCATTGCATGATCCGCTGCAGTTGGCCAAAGCAATTGCTACGATCGAAAATTTATCAGACAGCCGTTATCTTTTTGGCGTTGGTTTAGGAGATCGTCCTGTAGAATTTCCTCTGTTTGGATTTGATTTTGAAAGCAGGGCAGAGCGGTTTGTATTGAACCATGAAATAATCAAAGAAGCCTGGAAAGAGAAGAGTTCTCTATATCACTTTTTCGGAAAGGCTTCTAACGGAATCGAAATTTATCCAAAACCTAAAAAAGAAATTCCGTGGATTTTAGCAGGAAGAGCAAAACAAAGTATGGGGTGGATTGCGCAAAATATGCAGGGTTGGTTCAATTATCCAAGGGATGTAAAAGACACGGAAATTTTAGTGAGAGAATGGAAAAATGCACTTTATGACAACAATCAGGCTTCGAAACCTTACATATCGGCATTTCATTTGAATCTTTTAAAAGATCCTGATGCACCATTTACTCCACATCGTTTTGGAGGTGCTGTAGGGATTAAGGGGGTAACTTCGATTATGAGACTTTACGAATTGGCCGGCGTAAACCATATGGCGCTCCATTTAAGAAAATCAGAGCTTCCTGTTGATGAAACTTTAAAATTGATTGCTCAGGAAGTCCTGCCGCATTTTAGCGCAGCAGATTTTAAAAATCAATCCATTCATCAGGATGAGTAATAAAATGAGTAGTTACAATCTGTTTTGAATAAAGGGATCGGAATTATTAAATAAAAAATACATCAATGAAAAAAATAAAATTAATAATTACAGCAATATCCCTGACATCAGTCATTTTTTCTTGTTCTAACTCGGAAAATGATAAAAATGAGATTGTGTGCTATAAGTGTACACAAAATATAGAAACAAAATATAATGGACTGATAGCAGGTTCCTCTTCACTGGAAGCTGATTTTTGCAATAATACACCAGTCGAAATTGAAAAGCTTCAACAAGATAGTACCTATGTTAAAACAAATGGTGAAATTACGGAAACGTCGACATTTAAGTGTAAATTAAAGAAATAGATCAGAAGAAACACATTCTGTGAACCATCACAAATTATTCTTTTTTACTCTCCATTTCAACCCTGAATTTACCCCAATAAGGATTGTCAGCCATTTGCGAATGTCCGATTACGATGATATAATTACCTTTTTGTTGGAGAGCAATATTCAAATCCATTCCAAACGGGCCGTCTGAGGCGTTGTCAGGAGAGATAATCTGGTTGAAACGGATATTGCCTTTGCCGGTAGTAGGAATAATATTGGCTTTCAAATTGCCTGAATCTTCATTTTTAAATTTAACATAAACTCTGGAATGAATAGAATCTATGACACCTTCGGCAATAAAAAGGCCTTTTTCATTTTTAAAATCCATGTAAATAGTATCGCCTACTTGTTTGTTCTCTTTTACTTGTTTCTTTGTGATAATTGGATCTGAAGTGGGAACAGGAGCACTCTTATTTTCTTTTTGTTGGCATGAAAAAAAGAAGACTGACAGTAAAAGCATTGAAAAATTTTTCATAATAATATTTTTAGTAAAACATCTCAAATTTAATGCTTATTTGAGATGTTTTGTTACATAATAGCAACTGTATTTTGTAACATCCGGATCAATTAAATTGTATTATTAGGAACTATAAATCAGTTTTTTTTAATAAAATAAAAGAGACGGTTTTAAACGAGTTGTCGATTGATTTCTTAGCTTTGTACAACGCACCAAAAACAAATCTTATCATGCCAGTAATTGAACAATCAGAATATAATTTTCCTTCTATTATTCATCGCAACAGGCACGTTTCTACTATTTATGCTGCTTTGTTTAAAAAGTTTGATGCTCCAGGATACACGAGAGAGAAAATTGAGTTAAATGACGGGGATTTTATCAATATTGATTTTATTATCAATGATCCTAAAAAAGCAGTTATTTTATGCCATGGTCTTGAAGGTGATTCCCGCAGAACGTACAATAACAGTTGTGCGGTTTATTTTCAGGAAAAGGATTTTTCAGTTTTTGCATGGAACAATCGAACTTGCGGGGGAGAAATGAATCGTTTACCCAGACTTTATCATCATGGTGCAGTAGATGATCTTGATGAAGTGGTGCAGTTTGTTTTACAAAAAGGATTCGAAGAGGTTTATTTGATTGGATATTCTATGGGAGGGGTGCAGCTCCTGAATTATTTTGGCTGGACAAAAATCGATGAGCGTGTAAAGGCAGGAGTTTGTATTTCAGTGCCTACTCATATCGCAACAAGTGCAGCTGTACTCAAACAAGGTTTTAACAGGGTTTATTTAAAGAATTTTACAATTGATATTAAAAGAAAACTAAAATACAAAGCAGCGCAGTTTCCTGATTTTATTAACCGTGATCAAATTGATAATATTACTTCTTTTGATGAAGTCGATCATTATTTTACGGCACCGCTGCATGGTTTTGCCAGCCGCGACGATTATTATCAGCGTGTTTCTCCTGAATTTTCGCTTAAAGATATTACTACTCCGGTCTTAATTATTAATTCGCTTGATGATCCTTTTTTAGGCGAAAGATGTTACCCCAGAGCTATAGCGCGGGAAAGTGCCTATGTTTATCTTGAAACTCCAAAGTACGGAGGGCACTGTGCTTTTCCGTTGCGTGATTCGATGTATTCATACGCAGAGAAAAGAGCTTATGGTTTTTTTAAATCCTACTAATAGCCTGCGGCGAGCCTATAAAACTCCATAATAATTTTTTACTATATTTGACATCGATATTGATTTTTATATTGAATTTAATGTGCTAAATTTTAATGTTTTAATCGATATGTAGTTCGTCTTTTTTATTGTAAAGCACTTACTTTCAAACAGTAATTTCATATAATAAAAAAGAAACAGAATGATCAAACCCCATTTTAAAATGAAAAAAAACCTAGGAATTCTTTTATTTGTATTGAATGTTGTAAATATGTTTGGGCAAACGCCAGCTGTATCAGGTAAAACTAATTATTCTAATAAAGCTTTAACCATTAATGATATGGTTACTAATAAAGTGATAAACCCGCTTAAAAAAGTTGCGCTAGACGGACAATCGATCCTGATTTATGATTACGACGGTTCGCTTATGTCATTTAATTTAGAATCTGAAGCATTCAACTGGACGGTTAAAGCAACAGATAATCATACAGAAATGTGCGCCAATCAGGTAACGCTAAAAGATGGTGTTGTATATGTTCCGTTTATTAACGGTGAGATTTTCGCGATTAATAGTAAAACAGGTGAAATTTTCTGGAAATCAAGATTGGGTAATATCACAGATCAAATCATACTAAAAAATCAAATTCCGGTTATTAATGATGGAAAACTTTTTATCACTACTCAGGATCCCAATAACAACATTTATGCTCTTGATTTAAAAGACGGAAGTTTAATATGGAACTACAAACTGGACGCTACAAATAATGACATTCCGGTTCTCTTTTTTGATAACAAAGTTTTTACCCAAAGTGGCAACAATTTTTATAGTTTTGAAGCCAATACAGGAAAACTTCTTTCCCAAAAAAGCTTTGAGGAACCCATACACGGAAAGGCTGTAACCGATGGTGAAAATGTATTTGTAGCCAATGAAAAAGACATGCTTTTTGCTTTAAGTCCTAATACTCTGGATATTTTATGGCAGTTTAAATTAGAAGAAGGTCAAAATAATATCAAAGAGCGCATATTTAGTAAAGACAAAAAGGTACATTTTGCAGGACAAGGCCCGGAAGTTTCTTCCCTATACGCTTTAGATTCAAAAACCGGAACTCAACTTTGGAAAACGGACTTTAAAAATGATAACATCGAATACATCATTGAGGAAAGTGATAATGCCTGGGGATATACCCGTAAAGGAAAACTTTTTCAAATCGATATGGCAAATGGTGAAATAGCATTCGAAATAAAGCTATCAACCTTACCAATTTCTAATCTTGAATTTGCTGAGGATAATTTCTTGTATTATTATTCAGATGCTGCTTTAATTCAATTTGAATTTAGTACAAAAGACGAAAACGAAGTGTATCTGCGAACTTCTATTAAGGATGATGCTTATAGCGCTTATTTAAAAATACTTCGCTAACAAAAAAGAAGCTGTCTTAATACTAAGGCAGCTTTTTTTTGGACATTTTAGGATAAGTTATTTCTTAAAACTAATATTCGCGACTTAATTTAAGGCATAGCAAAAGGTTTCGTCAGTATGTTTAAGTCAGTGATTTTGACACTAAAATAAAAAAAATGCATTTTTTTTTAATCTAATTTACTCTTTTTCAGCATCGTGATGAAAAATGTAGTACATTTATGAACAATAAATAATTAATAAGATGCAAGAAGGTACAGTAAAATTCTTCAATGAAGAAAAAGGATTTGGATTTATTACTCCAAAAAACGGTGGAAGTGAAATTTTTGTTCACGTTTCAGGTTTATCAGAAAATATTCGTGAGAACGACGAAGTGCGTTACGAAATAGCAGAAGGCAAAAAAGGGCCTAATGCTGTAAATGTCTCTGTCGTTTAATATATGATGAAAAATGATCTAAAGTACCTGCTGTGAAGCAGGTATTTTTTTTGATAAAAAGCGCGTCGAGACTGAGACGATAATGTTTGAACTAGTTTGTAAAAAGTTTAATTATAAAAGGTTATGAATAATAAAGCAATACTGGAAAAAGCAAATGCAGCTGTCAGCAATGGTGATAATGAAGGTTTTTTATCCTTTTGCACTGAAGATACCAAATGGACTTTTGTAGGGGATAAAACTCTGGAGGGAAAACAGGCGGTTAGGGAATACATGGCAATAGAATATCTGGAACCGCCAAAATTCAAGGTTGAACATCTCATCGCCGAAGATGATTTTGTTACCGCAATTGGTACAATCAGCCTTCAGGACAAGAGTGGTAAATTGGTCGATTATTCTTATAGCGACACCTGGCGATTTCGCGATGGTAAAATGGCCGAGCTAAAAGCTTTTGTAATTGAACTCAGTTCCAAATAAATTTTTTCTGGCGATGTTGTCTTAATCGCTTAGGGATTGAAAACGCCCTTTATAGTTTCACTACAATTTTTCCCTGTTTCATTACAAATATTGAATTTTGGATCTTCTATTCTTTAATTTTTAGAATTTAGTACAATATATTAGCTTCTAAAATCAAAAAATACGAATATGCAGCCAAATTCAAATTCAGATTCATTATGGGGAAGCAAAAGAAAAATTTCATTTTTAGAGAAGCTTTTTTGGGGAACCAAAAGAGAAAAGAAAGCGCTTACTACTCCTGAAATAATCGAAAAAAACTGTGAAGGTATTTTAATAGGAGAACAAAAATTAAAATCCTTTCTTTTTTCTACAGATATGGCCATTATTGAAAACAATGATGCTGATGCAATTCTTGCTGTTTATCCTTTTGCACCTTCGTCAAGAATTATAAAATCACTGATCGATTTTTGTAATAAACCGGTAATATGCGGTGTAGGAGGAGGAACAACACGAGGAAAGAAATCTCTTGAAATGGCACAATATGCCGAAGAAATGGGTGCTGCGGGAATCATCGTCAATATACCATTTGAGAATAATGATCTACAAAAGATAAGAAAGAAAATTTCGATACCAATAATTGCCAGTATTGCTTCTGCAGATTATAAATTTTTAAAAAGCAAAATAGATTCCGGAGTCGATATTTTTCATGTTACGGGAGGAAAATACACCAATAAAATTCTGAAAGACATCGCTGTAAATTTTCCGGGTTTTCCAATAATGGCAACCGGCGGTACAAGTATCGGCAATATCGAAGAATCGATATCCTCAGGTTCTAAAGCAATTGTTCTTTCGCCTCCTTCGAATAAGGATTTATTCAAAACAATGATGGATAAATACCGAAAGAGTTTACTGGATTTCTAACAGATACAAATAATCCTATTTAGAATTCTAGTTTTCTGTTTTTGACTTTGCCTGTGATGAGGCAGTATTTTTCATATTGTTTGTTTCATATGAATTTGAGCATGGGATAGCATTATCAGAAAGGTCATCCCAGTGTCCCCAGTCGCCTTTATATTGTTTTCTGTAAACCATGTCGGTTTTATTGCCATAAATAAGGCTTTCATAAGGACATTTTTTGAGATTCTCGTTGTTGTTTGGGGTGGAGTTTTTCATGACGCTTATTTTTGAATGTTTAAGAGATTCAAAATTAGATATATACTGATGGTTTATTTTATATTTAAGCGTCTATTTGTTGTCAAATTATCATGTTGGATAAATTTTTATAAATGAGATTCAATAAATTGAGGTACAATTATTTAAGTAGTTTTTCCATCAATTAAATCTTTGTTAAAAGTGTAAAGTCATTTTAATATTAATTTGAACTTTGTAAGAACTGTTTAACTAAAAAGAATGATTATGGAAACGCAAATAATTGAACTGGAAAAGAAATATTGGCACGGAATGGAAAATCATGATTATGAAACGGTAAAAAACCTAACTGGTTTTCCTTGTATTATAGCCGGAAAAAATGGTGTACAAACTATAAATGAAGCCAAATTTAAAATAATGTTTGAATCAGGAGATGGAGATAAAATACAAGTATTGAATTTTTCTGATATAGAAGCGCAATTGGTTGCTGAAAATACTGCAATAATAGCTTATTTAATAGAGTTAGGAATAGCAGACAATAAACAAAAAGCTCCAATGAAATGTGCCTGCACTTCGACCTGGATCAGAGAAAAAAACTACTGGATTTGTGTATTGCATACCGAAACAGAATTGTCTGAGTAATCTTTTAATTGAAAGAATTGGTCGCCCTGGCTAATTCTTTCAATTTATTATTTGTGTATGCTCCATCTTTTCGGCGCACATTATAATTTACAATTTTTGTAAAGTTACTTTTGATCGTCTTTACAATAGAAAATCTCCATGAGCTTTTTCTTCAAGCGTACTGCAAAATTCACCATCGGGATAATTAGAGTCTTTACTAAAGCACAATAAAGGTTCATTTACAGATTCGTAAGTGTGATCAAGGTGGTTGCGTTCATGTTTTTCCATAAACATTTGTGATCCTGAAAATAGAGATGTTTGCTGACGGTAATTATCGTAGTGAGTTGTTATCATGTTGATTGTCTTTAAGTTTGATGTTTTATAATTCAAATTTAATAAGACACTACAAGGAAATATTTATATCATTTCTGCTCAAAAGTTATTTAATTTTCAGTTTTTAAATCTCCTGAAATAGCTACATCGCTTTAATTTAGTTTACTAAATATTTGCCAATTGGTAAAAAGTAGTACTGAATGCTGATTTCAAGATCCTTCTTCAGATGCAATTTCGTTAATATAAGGTTCTGTATCTTTTATTATCTCCATCGCGCGGAACTCTTACTATTTTACATATTGGACAAATTATAAAGGTTGATTTTAATCAAAAAAAAATCAATATAGTGGTTTTTGGTAACATTAATTTGATGATTCAATAAAGGCCTGTTAAAGATTTCTTAAAATCAAAAAGTTTACTAATAGTAAATATATTTACACATTTGTGGTGTAAAAAATTACTAATAGTAACTATTTAATAAGCCAATGAAAAATTTTAAAACTTTAATGATTCTATTAATGATGTTGGTGTCATCATTAATTGTTGCCCAGACTGCTACTTTTAAAGGAAAAGTAGTAGATGAACTAAATGAACCATTACCTGGAGTATCTGTTCTTATTAAAGGAACAACTTCGGCAATTACAACAGATTTTAATGGAAGTTTTGAAATTGAATTACCACAAGGTAATGAGCAGCTTGTTGTCTCTTACTTGGGATATGTAACAGCTAATTTTAATCCGGGAGGTAAAAAAACGGGTGTAATTTCTCTAAAACCTGATTCTCAGAATTTAGATGAAGTTGTCGTAACGGCTCTTGGTATTAAAAAAGAAAAGAAAAAGTTAAGTTATTCTGTACAAGAAGTTCCAGGCGACTTAACAAAAGGAAGAGATGCAAACGTAATGAACTCTTTATCAGGAAAAGTTTCCGGATTGGTTGTAGCGGCGTCGCCTGAATTTTTTAGCAGTCCCAACTTATATTTAAGAGGAAAAAAACCTTTGATAGTTGTCGATGGTGTGCCTTTAGGAACCGATACCTGGAATATAAGCCCTGACGATATCGAAAGTATAAATGTACTGAAAGGTGCCAATGCTGCAGCACTTTACGGATCTGTGGGAGGAAACGGAGCCATTCAGATTACTACAAAAAGAGGTACGCAAAATAAAAAAGATTTTGTAGTAGAGTTTAACCATAATACCATGTTTCAGGGTGGTTACAATGCTTTGCCAAAAACACAAAACGCATATGGCCCTGGTTCTTACGGAAATTATGCTTTTGTTGATGGTAAAGGTGGCGGTATCAATGATGCTGATTACGATCAATGGGGACCAAGATTCGACGGACAGTTAATTACACAATATGACAGTCCTATGGGTGCAGATGGAAAATTAATTGCAACCCCATGGCAGGCAAGAGGAAAAGACAATTTTAAGAATTTTATGGAAACGGGGCTTCTTACGACCAACAACTTAGCACTTGCTTCAAACTTTGAAAAAGGGAATATAAGATTCTCACTTTCGAATACGCATCAGGAAGGAATCAACCCGAATACAAAATTAAATATTTACAATTTTAATTTAAGCGGAAGATACAATCTTAGCGATAACACATGGGTTGATGCAAGCTCTAATTTTAGCTTTCAAACTTCCCCAAACAATCCAAATGTGCAATACGGACCAAATAGTTATATCTATAATATGCTAATCTGGGGTGGTGCTGATTATGATATTAGAGATTTAAGAGACTACTGGCAAAAAGGAAAAGAAGGTATACAGCAAAAGAATTTTGAATATACTCGTTACAACAATCCTTATTTTATGGCTTATGAATGGTTAAGAGGATATTACAAAAATGATTATTCGGGACAAATAAGTATTAATCACAAGTTCAGCAGTGATTTTGATATGATGGTGAGAACAAATATGGCGGTAACGAATTTGTTTAAAAATGAAAAATTCCCATATTCGATGACTACTTATGACAGAGAAAAAGGACAGGGAGATTATAAGGAAGAATACAACTACGGATTCAAAAATTATTCTGATTTAATGGTAAATTACCATAAAACAATCAGCAATTTTGAGGTAAGGGCAACTCTTGGAGCTAATATCAATATTGATAAAGCCCGTAATTCTTTTGCCTCTACAAATTATTTGATCATACCGGGACTATACACTTTAAGCAACTCTCAAACTCCGGTTCAGCCTACAAATTTCAACAGCCATTTTCAAACGTACAGCTGGTACGGATCTATGGATTTGTCTTATAAATCCTTTTTATTCCTGGGTGCAACAGGAAGATTTGATACAGATTCAAGACTTCCCGAGCAAAACAATACTTTTTTCTATCCGTCAGTTGGTTTAAGTGCAGTTTTGAGCGAAGTAGTAAAAATTCCGTTAGTAGATTTCTTAAAAGTAAGAACCTCGTATGCAAAAGTGGGAGGATCATTGGATATCTACAGCAACTTAGATACTTACAAGCTTAGAGATCCTTTTACAGTAGGAGGAAAAACATATAATGCAGCTTATGTTTCTGAAATTTTATCGAATAAAGATTTAGAGCCTGCATTTAACTCTTCGATTGAATTTGGTATGGAAACCAGAATGCTTAAAAACAGATTTGGTTTTGATGTGACGTATTATGAAAATACAAACGGACCACAGATTTTTGATTTAAAGTATTCAGAAACTTCAGGATATCAGGGAAGTAAACAAAACGGAATTACAACAAAAACAAAAGGTATCGAAGTTTCATTATTTGTAAAACCTATAAAAAGCAATTCTTTCAATTGGGATTTTACTGTTAACTGGTCAACTTACAAAGAGTACTTAAAAGAAGTGTATAAAGGAATAGAAAACAACGGAAGAATTAAAATAGGAGAGCGTGTAGATGCTTTTTATATTAATGATTTCATGAGAACGAATGATGGTAAACTGATTGTTGGAAATGACGGAAAACCACTTGTCAATCCGTATCAGACAAAAGTAGGATATAAAGCTCCAGACTGGTCAATGGGTATTACCAACAATGTGAGCTATAAAAATATAGCACTGAATTTTACTTTTGATGGACGATACGGAGGAAAAATTGAAAACTATGTCAACCAAAAAATGTGGCAGAGTGGCCGACATGCAGATAGTAATACTCCCGAACGTGCCAATGATGTTATTGGTGTAAAATCATACGTAACAGACGGAGTGGTAATAACGGGCGGACAATTGATTACCGACGGACAGGGAAATACGATTAGCGATACCAGGACTTTTGCTCAAAATACAACCAAAATGTATTATCAGGATTATGCCAAATCCTATCATGGTAATTATGCAGCCAATATTATCGATAAAACGTTTTTTAAGCTGCGAGAAATAAGCTTAACGTATACTTTGCCAGCTTCTTTTATAAAACAATCGTTTATAGAAAATGCTTCTATCTCATTAGTTGGTAGAGATTTACTTTATTTTTCTAAGCACAAAAACATCGATTTAGATCAGTTTTTAAATGAGAGTGATTCGCCGCTTCAAACTCCAACCGTAAAAAGTTATGGTATCAACTTAAACTTAAAATTTTAATACCAGTAAAAATGAAAACAATACAACTATATAAGGCTATATTGATTGTTGCAATGGTTTTGATTGCAGGATCTTGTACAAATTTTGAAGATTTAGCCGATGATCCAAACAAAGCGACAAGCGTTCCTCCGTCGATGCTTTTAACAGAGGTTTTAAGAGTAATGAATAATGTAGATGACGAAGGGCCTTGGTCAGGTGCGCAAAGGGACAACCAGTTCTGGGCAATTTCATTTGATTACTACGGAGAACAAGATTACAATTGGGGTTCAGGGCCTTTGCGTTATACGACTTTATCTAATGTTATGGCAATGGAAAAAGAAGCTGCAAAATTGGATTCCAAGAATAAATATGGCGCATTAGCTAAATTTTTCAAGGCTTATTTCTTCGACTATATGTCAAAAAGAATGGGAGACATTCCAATGTCAGACGCATTAAAAGCAAATAGCAGCACGCCAGTAACTCAGCCAAAATACGATACTCAGAAAGACGTATACATCGAAGTTTTAAAACTCCTAAACGATGCTAATAATCAAATTACAGCAGCAAAGGCTGAAGTAGGAACCGGTATTGTCGAAGGTGATTTTTTATACAACGGAGATCTTGACAAATGGCAAAAAGCAATCAATGTTTTTCATTTAAGAGTATTAATCAGCTTAAGCAAAAAAACAGCAGATATAAATGTTGCCAGTGAGTTGAAACAAATGATCGAAAATCCGTCAAAATATCCTTTAATGACAGGAATTGAGGACAATATGAAACGAAATTTTTCGGATGAAAACCTTAACAATTTTCCTTTAAATCCAGGAAACTTTGGTCGTAACCGAAACAGAAATGTTATGGCCGGAACTTATTTGAATATTCTAAAAGCGAATAATGATCCCAGAATATACAAAGTTGCCGATCCTGCTGCTTTTTATTTTAACAGTGCAGATCCTCTAAATATGAATGCTTATATAGCTGCGAATACAGGAGATGAGCAAGGACCAATGCAGGTAGCATCAGATCAGGGAAAATTGTCTTATCCTAACGAAAAAAGATATTACAGCTCTTATGTTGGGGAAGCCTATACTTTAATTGGTTACGCAGAGCAGCAGTTTATCATTGCTGAAGCGATAAACAGAGGATGGATCGCCGGTGATGCCGCTGATTTTTACAACAAAGGAATAAAAGCATCTATGGATTTTTATGCCGTGAGCAGTGCAGATATTACAACTTTTTTAGCCAGCCCAAATATTGTTTATAAAGGAAATAATGCAAACGGTTTAGAACAAATCTTAACGCAAAAGTACGTAGCCTTTTTTCAAAATTCTGAAAGAGAAGCTTACTTCAATTTCAGAAGAACAGGAATTCCTGCTTTTAATGTGGGGCCGGCGAATAAAAACGGAGGAAAAATCCCGATGAGATGGAAATATTCTCAGGGAGAATTTGACAACAATTCCGAAAATGTAAAAGCCGCATTAGCCCGACAATATGGAGGTACAGATGATATTAACGCTGTAATGTGGCTTGTAAAATAATAGCAGAATGAAACATACCCAAAATACAATCATGATCATAGCGATATTCTCGCTATGGTCTTGTTTTTCTCAGAATAAGAAAGAATTTCAGGCTGTAAAACATGTTGTAGTCATTGGTTTTGACGGTTTAAGCCCTAACGGAATTGAAAATGCCAATACCCCAAATTTTCATAAATTAATGAAAGAAGGTGCTTCGACTATGCACGCAAGAACGGTATTGCCATCGAGCTCGAGTACCAATTGGGCTACGATGATTATGGGCGCAGGACCGGAACAACACGGAATAACGTCTAACGATTGGGAGAAAAATAATTTTGTTCTTCCTACAGTTGTGCAGGGCGAAGATTTTCTTTTTCCAACCATTTTTAAATTGATTCACGATCAGAAAAAAAATGCCGAAATAGGCGTAATTTATCATTGGTCAGGTTTTGGACGACTTTTCGAAAAAAGCGCTGTTAACTACGATATTAATACGGAAACAGAAGAAAAAACGGCACTTGCAGCCAGCAATTATATAAAATCGAAACAACCTGTTTTTACCTTCATACACTTTGATCACGTGGATCATGCGGGACACGAATATGGTCATGGAAGCCCTGAATATTACAAATCAGTAGAAAAAGCAGATGTTTTATTGGGCGAGGTTTTGCAGGCAATAACAAGCTCAGCAATGGCCAATGAAACCGTAGTAATTGTAAGTGCAGATCATGGGGGTTTAGGTAAAGGTCATGGCGGAGAATCGCTGCAGGAAGTCGAGATTCCGTTTATTGTCTGGGGAAAATCAGTGAAGAAAAATTATACGATCGAATTTCCTGTTTACCAATATGATAATGCCGCAACTGTAGCTTTTGCTCTAGGTTTAAAAATGCCAATGGCTTGTATTGGGCGACCTGTTAAAAATGCTTTTGAGGGATATAATCAAAAAGACAATTATCCGCTTATAAAAAGATTTAAAGATCCTGTAATTCTACCCACAGCCGTTTTAAGCAAAAGGGCAGGCGGTTTATTTACCGGTCAGGCCGAAGTGATCATCGAAAACCCAAGCGGTGAAGGAGAAATTCGATACACTACAGACGGATCAATGCCTACAGGAAAATCTCTTTTGTACAAAATCTCTTTTAAAACCCTTAAAAATACAGTGGTAAAAAGCGCCATTTTCAAAAACGGAAGTATTGTAAGTTTGGTAAGTGAGGCTTTTTTCAGAGTGATTCCGGCTGGTTTTTCCGCTCCGGTTTCTTATGAGATATTCTATTTATCCAATTTAAGCAGTATCCCATTTTTAGACAATTTGAGTCCTAACGAAAAAGGAAATTGTTTCGAAATAGGTTCCGAAGAAATCAACCAGAAGATCAGGGATAATACTGTTGTAAGGTTTAAAACCACAATAACTATCGAAAAAGAAGGAACGTATAAGTTTTATACCCGATCAGATGATGGCAGTATTTTAAAACTTAACAATGAAGTTGTTGCCAATAATGACGGTGATCATGGCATAATCGAAAAGTCAGGCGAAATGAAGCTAAAACCAGGAAATTATCCTCTGGAAGTTGTTTGGTTTAATGGCGGAGGCGGAGGCTGGTTAGATGTTTATTATGAAACAGCAGGAATAGCCAAACAAATTATTCCGCCCTCGATTTTTAAGCCATAAATGCGCCTTTAGGTACTAAATATTGGTAGAAAACCGGAACAGAAATAGATTTAGCGTGCCATAGGTACGCAACTAACGGCACAAGTCGAAGCTAATAGTTCAAATTATAAAAAGAGAATTATAAAAAAGGAAATCTGCTCAATCTGCTCAATTTGCGAGAAAAGACTATATGTTAAATGTCCTTTTGCAGAACTAACAAAGAGCAATTATAAACAATAATAAAAAGGATCAAATTCGATTAAATGAATAATCTCAATACCAATAAAAAAACAGAAGGTGATATAAACCTAACGTCACAAAGAACGCTCTGGAATGCCTCTGAAAATGACGACCAAACAAAGCATTTGTTAGAAAAAGACGCGCGTTATTTTTTGCATCAGGCCATGTCGACTCCATGTTTAGACGTTTTAGAATCCTGCGAAGGAGCTTCTATAAAAAACATTGCCGGAAAAACCTATCTGGATTTTCACGGAAACAACGTACACCAAATTGGGTATGCAAACCCCAAATTGATCGAAAACCTGATTGAGCAGTTACAAACACTTCCTTTTTCTCCAAGACGATTTACCAATAAACCCGCAATTGATTTTGCCGAAAAATTGGCTTCATTATGCCCGTCAAATCTAAATCGCGTATTGCTGACTCCCAACGGAAGTTCTGCCATAGGCATTGCGCTTAAACTGGCCAGGGCGGTGACTAAAAAGTTTAAGGTAGTTTCATTTTGGAATTCTTTTCACGGAGCTTCTTTAGATGCCGTAAGTGTAGGAGGAGAATCTGTTTTTAGAGAATACATGGGACCAATGATGCCGGGCGTAGAACGTATTCCTCCGCCAACAAGTTATCGTGGTATTTTCGAAAATAACGAACAAAAGTGTTTAGAATATTTAGAATATGTTTTTTCTAAAGAAAATGATATAGGTGCTTTTATCGCCGAAACCATAAGAAATACCGATGTTCAGATTCCGTCGAAAAACTTCTGGAGAGAAGCCAGAAGATTGTGTTCACAATACGGCGTTTTATTGATTTTAGACGAAATCCCGATCGCATTAGGCAGAACAGGAAAAATGTTTGCCTTTGAACATTATAATATTGAGCCTGATATTCTATGCATTGGCAAAGGTTTAGGCGGCGGTATTATACCCCAAGCAGCGATTTTGACCAGAGACGATTATAATGTTTTTGGTGACATTTCTCTGGGACATTATACGCATGAAAAAAGTCCGCTTGGATCTGTTGCAGCTTTAACCACCATTCAATTTATAGAAGACGAAGATCTTTTGCAAAAGGTAAATAAAGACGCTCTTTTTATGGAAGAATCACTGCAAAAACTCAAAGAGAAATATACAGTTATTGGCGATGTAAGAGGAAAAGGCCTTTTGTGGGCAGTAGAATTGGTGAAAGACAGAACAACTAAAGAAAAAGCCGTAGACGAAGCAGAAAAAGTAATGTACGGATGTTTGAAAAGAGGATTGAGTTTTAAAGTATCTGCAGGTAATGTTTTGCAATTATCACCTGCTCTAACCATTACAAGAGAAGAACTTCAAACGGCATTAAATATACTCGAAGAAAGTCTGAAGGAACTTTCATTTGAAGCTTAAAAAGAAAATGATTTAACGATTAAAAAATAAATAAAATGAAAAAACTAATTGTAACAGCATTATGTGTTTTTAGTGTTTTACGAGCAGAAGCACAGCAAAAAAAAGCGGTAAAGAATCCCAAAATAGTACTCATTACTTTAGATGGTTTTCGCTGGCAGGAATTATTTAGCGGAGCTGACAGCAAGTTAATTATAAAAAAGTATGCAGAAGATACCACAGCAGTAAAAGAAAAATTTTGGAGAAACACGCCTCAGGAAAGAAGATCTGCTTTAATGCCTTTTTTCTGGAATCAGGTTACCAAAATGGGACAATTGCATGGTAACAGAACCTTAGGCAGTAATGTAAACCTGACCAATACAATGTGGTTTTCTTATCCGGGTTACAATGAGATTTTGACCGGATCGGCTGATGATAAACAAATTAATAGTAATGATAAATTCAACAATCCTAATACTACAGTTTTAGAGAAAATCAATATGCTTTCTAAATATAAAGGTAAAGTTGCTGCTTTTGGGAGTTGGGATGTTTTTCCGTTTATTATTAATGAAGAACGTTCTGGAATACCTGTAAATGCCGGTTTTGAAACGGTAAAAGGAAATAAGCTTTCAGATGGGGAAGTATTTTTAAATGAGCTGCAGCCAAAAGTGCCTTCACCTTGGGATTCTGTTCGATTTGATGCTTTTACATCAAATTATGCATTAGAATACATGAAAAGAGAACATCCGGAATTGGTTTATATCTCTTACGGAGAAACAGATGATTTTGCACATGATGGCAATTATCAGGCGTATTTAAAATCAGCAAATGCTGCCGACGGATTAATCGGGGACTTATGGAAATTTACCCAAAAGGATTCTTTTTATAAAGACAATACTATTTTTATTATTTCGACAGATCACGGCCGCGGAACTGAACCATTAGAACAATGGAGGGATCATGGTTCTCAAGTAAACGGAGCAGATCAGGTTTGGTTAGTTGTGTTTGGGAATGGTGTTCAGGCAATTGGAGAAGCAACAGCAAAAGAACAGCTTTACAGTAATCAAATTGCGCCAACGATATTGCAGTTTTTTAATACTGCAAAGGATACTCAAATGAAAGGGCAGCCATTAGAAATCCTTAAAAAATAATTAAAATGGAGCGTAAAAAGTCAAATATACCTTTTGTTTTGAATGCGTCTGTGGCTTCTTTTGGGGTATATTTTTGTATGTATGCTTTTAGAAAGCCTTTTACAGTGGCCACTTTCGAAGGTTTAGAAGTCTTTCATATTGATTACAAAATACTTTTAATAATTGCTCAGGTAATTGGTTATGTGATTTCTAAGTTCATAGGTATCAAAATAATTTCAGAACTTAAAGCAAACCAAAGAATATTTTATTTGTTGGGTTTAATAGGCATTGCGGAAATCGCTTTGTTACTTTTTGCTTTAGTCCCAAAACCGTATAATATACTATTTATGTTTCTTAACGGAGTGCCGTTAGGAATGATTTGGGGAATTGTTTTTTCGTATCTCGAAGGAAGAAAATTTACCGAAATATTAGGCGTTACCCTAAGTACGAGTTTTATTGTTTCGAGCGGAGTAGTAAAATCAGCCGGTTTTTTTGTGATGGATTCTTTGCATTTTTCTGAGTTTTGGATGCCGGCCATTACAGGTCTTTTATTTGTGGGACCTTTATTGTTTTTTGCCTGGATGTTAGAAAGAATTCCAAAACCATCGGCAGAAGATATTGCTTTACGTTCAGAGCGTATACCAATGACGAATAAAGATAGAAAAAAGGTCTTGTTGCAGTATTTATTTCCTATCACGATTTGGGTTTTGTTTTATACCTATCTCACTGCTTTCAGGGATTTCAGGGATAATTTTGCCCGCGAATTATGGGATAGTATTGGTTATAAAGATGATATAGGAGTTTATACCAGTTCAGAAGTTATAGTGGCTTTTATTGTATTGTTGGTTTTAGGAGCGGCATTCTATTTTAGAGACAATATGAAAGCATTATTCTTTTATCAAATATTGCTTTTAGTGGGTTCAGCCTCTATTGGTGTTTCTACATTTTTATTTCATACGCAAAATATTAGTCCGTTTAGCTGGATGGTGGTGTCGGGCTTTGGTTTATACATTTGTTATGTTCCTTTTAATTGTTTGTTTTTCGATCGCTTTATAGCAGCTTTTAAAATTAAAGGAAACGCAGGATTTTTTATTTACATCGCCGATGCCTTTGGATATTTAGGAAGTGTTGCCGTACTGTTGTACAAAAACTTTGGGCAGCCCAATTTGTCCTGGTTAGATTTTTTTATGGATGGCGCGTACTTAATTGCTATTATGGGAATCCTTGTAACGGTAAGTTCTATGATTTACCTAAACAGAAAAAAGAAGAAAATTAAAAAACAAAATATAAATTATCAATTCGTTTTAAATGAAAACACAATATGATTTAATCGTTGTCGGCGGCGGTATTCTGGGAACTTTTCATGCCTATCATGCCTTAAAAGCAGGAATGAAAGTTGCCGTTATCGAAAAAGACAAAATGCCTAAAAGCGCTACAATTCAAAACTTTGGGCAGGTAGTACCTTCCGGAATGGATTCGAAATGGCAAACTTACGGTAGAGAAAGTTTGGCGATTTATAAAGAAATACAAAGTCAGTTTGATATTTCTGTCAGACAAAACGGCTCGGTTTATTTGGCTTCAAATGATGAGGAAGTACAGCTTATCGAAGAGTTGGCTCAGATTAATAAAGCCAATAATTATGCTTCGGTTTTATTCAATAAAAAAGAATGCCTGGATAAATATCCGGGATTAAATGCTGCTTATGTAAAAGCAGGATTGTTTTTTCCGGAAGAAGTTACGGTCGAGCCCAGAACAATGATCTACAGGCTTCAGGAATATATGAGTAAGCATTTGGGGTTAAAATTAATCACCAATACAACGATTTTAAATTGTGAGAATTTACCGAATGGAGTTGTTTTAGAAAGCGCATCAAAGGATAATTATTTTGCCAAAAAAGTAATTATTTGCAACGGCAATGACTTTAAAAACTTATATCCTGAAGTGTTTTCTAAAAGTGATCTGGAGGTTTCAAAATTACAAATGCTGCAAACCAAGCCTCAGAAGAATTATAAACTAGACGGATCAATTTTGACAGGATTGTCTATCAGGCGTTATGAATCTTTTTATGAATGTGCTTCTTTTAAAGATATTAAATCGAAAGAAGATCCCAACTCTTTAGAAAAAAAATGGGGTGTACATATTCTCTTTAAACAAGCAGCAGACGGATCGGTTATTTTAGGAGATTCACATCAATATGAATCGGCAGAAAATATCGATGATTTAGGTTTTAATCTTGATATGGATATTGACAATTTCATGATCGAAGAAGCCAAAAAAATTATCGATTTGCCTACTTATGAAATTCAAAACAGATGGTTTGGTATGTATTCTCAGTGTAAGACCAAAGATGTTTTTGAACATACAATAGGCGAAAACATTCATATTATAACAGGAATAGGAGGAAAGGGAATGACCGGAAGTGCCGGTTTTTCAAAAGAAAATATAATTAAAATCTTTAATAAATAAGAATGAAGCAAGAAATACAACTGGTAGTATTTGATATGGCCGGAACAACTGTAGATGAAGGAAATGTAGTGTATAAAACAGTTCAAAAAGTAATTAATGATGAAGGTTATGCCGTATCATTAAACGAAGTTTTGAATTACGGAGCCGGTAAGGAAAAATACCAGGCGATTTTTGATGTTCTAACAAATTGTACTGATTCTGATACTGTTGAAGCAACAGCTCAAAAAGCATTTTCTAATTTTAAGCCTGCACTGGAAACGGCTTATGCCAATTTAGCTGTAAAAAGCTTTGAAGGTACAGAAACGCTGTTTAATGATTTAAGAAATAATAACATCAAAGTTGTTTTAAATACGGGATATGATTGTATTACCGCCAATAATTTGCTTACAAAATTAGGGTGGTCAGTAGGCGAAACTATTGATGCTATGGTAACATCTGATGACGTTGAAAATGGACGTCCTGACGGAGATATGATTTTGAAAGCGATGGAAATTACCGGAATAAAAGATCCTGAAAAAGTACTGAAAGTAGGCGATTCTGCTATTGATATTGAAGAAGGAAAAAGTGCCAATTGCGGTATGACGGCAGGAGTTTTGACAGGCGCACAAACCAGAGAACAAATCCAGGATGCAAATCCTACTATTATATTGAATAGTTTGACAGAATTAAGAGCGATACTCTTGTAGAAATAAGTTGTTGTTTTTTTGCTCCTCCTTGTTACCCTTGATGAGGAGGAGTTTTTTGTTTTAAAAAAGAATTAGGAGAGAGAGTAAATAAAAAAGCAACAAATTTTAAGAAGATTTTTTATTGACTTCGATAAAGAATTGCTAACTCAAAAAGAATCTAATTCAAAAACTTTGCGACTTAGCGTCTTTGAGAGATTAAATCATAAAACTTTTTTTAACAGCGAGAAACTTGCGCGCAAAGGCGCAGATATGCAAAGTTTTTTATTAATAATTCAAGCTATAAAAAAAGAACTTAAAAAAGTTAGAATTTATTCTGTTTGTGTATTAAAAAAGAAATATAAAACCAACATCTTAGCGGTTGTTTGACTTCGGTTTATAGGAACATGGGGAATCCTTCCGTCAAAAAATATCGAGTCACCTTCTTTTATTAATACTTCATCATCTCCAATAATATAAACACATTCTCCAGAGAGCATATACTTGTATTCAAAAGCATCGGTTTCGACTTTTTCCCTTTTAGAATCGGGTTTTACTTCCAGTAAAACGGCTTCAAAACCAATGGATGAAAGCTGTTTTCCAAAAATATACTGATAGGTAAATCCTTTTGCATCGTCTTCCTTTTCTATAATAGAATTATCTTCAGCGCGGGAAACAATATAGTTTTCTCCGGTAGGTTTTGGCATTCCTTCAAAGAAATCAGAAACCTCAATTTCTAAGGCATTGATAATATTCAATAAAACAGGAAGCGATGGTATGGTTCTTCCATTTTCAATTCGGGATATCAAACCATTACTCACATTAGCTGCATTCGCTACTGTGCTGATTGTTTTTTTGTTCTTTTTCCTAATATCCTTTATTCTTTTTCCTATCCCAATTAAGTAGTCGTTCATTCCAAATGGTATTTATTACGAATATGCAAATTTAACTTGATATAAAAAAGAAGTTTTTATATCAAAAGTTTATAAAGTGGTTTGCTGAGTAGTTTAGCTCTGGGATAATTAATTTGAAACTGATAAGGCAAATTTAATAAAACGTTTTAGTATTTTGGAATTAAAAATACAGATTGCTATTATTTTTACCAATATTGTTTCTAAATCCGTTTTGTAGTATTTATTTTTTAATGAAGCAGGGGATTGGTGAACGAAGATTACACATTTACAATCCATTAGAATATAATGTGTTATTATAGTAGCAAAAAGCCTTTTAGAATTTAATCTAAAAGGCTTTATATAAAAGTCTGAAACCAAACTTTGGTATTATGATTCGAGATACAACTTAAGGTTTTTGATATCATTGTTTACGATTTTCTCAAAATAAGGGTTGAGCAGTTTCGCTGCACCTTCACCCGCCAATCCTAGTGGGGCGCGATATGAAATAGTTATGTCTATTTCTGTATTTTTTCCGTTGGCTTTAAAGATTACTTTTCCGAAGTTTTTAACCGAAGCATCTGCAAGAGATTGCCAGCTTAGAAGTTTTTCTTTTTGATCTTTGATGATTTCTGCGTTCCATGTAAGCTTTCCAATACCTCCCGGACCTTTTGCAGTCCACTCAGATTTAGTTTCGCTTATTGTTTTAACCGATTCTAAGTGATTCATGAATTTAGGCAGATTTTCCAGATTGCGCCAAAAAGCATATACTTCACTGATGGGTTTGTTGATTACGGCGCTTGTTCTGATGTTCACATTCGAAGGTTTGTCGTTTTTTAAATGATCTACCGCACTGTAAACCGGGCAGTACCCGCTAATCCCTCTGGCAAGCATTGCGCCGCCGGAACTGATTTTAGCGATACTTTTATTTTCCTGCGAAAGTCCTTTGTATAAAAGGTAAGATCCGCTGGTAATCATTAATATTCTCTCCAATGTTGAGACATTGGCTATGCTGTCAGATGCTGATTGAGTTCCCATTTTGTATGTTTTTATAATTAAATATCTTAAGATTACGCGTTTTGTTTTTTACTTATTTTCGAAAATTAATCGGTTGCAAAATTTTCAGATTCGCTGTAATTTTCATCGAAGTTCTCTTCCGGATTATTGGTCTCCTCTTCCTCCTGAGAGTCCTGATTTAGATCATGGTTATCTTCACTATTAAAGTTTTCAGGTTGCAACTGATTTTGTAAATCCTGCATTAAATTACGATCTCCCGGATGGTAATTTTTGTTGTCGTCTGTTATCATATCAGTGTGTTTAAAATGTATTAATTCAGATTCTTATCGCTGCCATAAGATTAGGTACTGTATATCAGATCTTATGGCTAATTCAAAATTAAGAACAACAGGATTATTTGTTCTTATAGAATTTTAAGTAAGAGTTCTTTAATTATCAGGGATTTATAAAAAGTAAAAAATCCCATTTCGTTTAGAAACAGGATTTTTAATATTGAGGATTTGTGCGTTAAGTTCCTTCTTAAGATAAAACTAATGTTTCAAGTATTAATCTAAAAACAAAGTTTAATCTTTTGAAAGAGTATCAGAAATTTTTTCACCCAGGGCTTTTAATTTCTCGAAGGTTTCATTAGAAACTAATTCTTTGTCAATACTTGCTTTTAATTTCCCATCCCTTAATACAAAAGAATACGCCGTCTGACCTTCGTTGTCTTTTTTCCAAATTTTGCTTCCAGAATCAGTAGATAAAATATTGTGGTCTAAGTTGTCAGACAATAATTTCTCCAGCTTTTTGCTTTTCGAAGCATCAAAATTCGCCGATAAAGAATAGTAATTATCTGAATTAGAAATAGAAACAGATACTGAGGATTTCGTGGTTTTTGTTTGTCTGGACGGAGCTTTTGCAACGGCTGTTGTATTTCCCGAAGTAGCTTCTGCTGTTTGTGCCTGCGCTAAAGTGTTCCAAATTAGCAAGGTCAAAAATAAAATGATTTTCATAATGAGAAGTTTTAAATTTTTATTCGTTTTTAGTATTAAATTTAAATCCCAAACCTCTTACGCTGGGAATAGAAATGTCTGGGTCTTCGCTAAAATATTTTCGAAGGCGGCTGATAAAAACATCCATGCTTCGTCCTGAAAAGAAGTCATCATTGCCCCAGATTTCTTTTAAAATATCTTCGCGTTTGACCAGTTTGTTTTTATTGGCATATAAAAACCGAATCAGGTGCGCATCCTTTTCGGTAATCCGGTGTGTAATTTTTTCATGAGAAAGGGTGTAATTTTCGCCATCAAAAACATAGCTGCCAATAGAAAATACCATAGTTTTTGTGGTATTGTCTGCAAGGGGTTTTTGACTTCGTTTCAGGATATTCTGAATCCGCAAAATCAATTCCTCGACTTCAAAAGGTTTTACTACATAATCATCGGCACCAAGGCGTAGTCCTTTTATTTTATCTTCTTTAAAGCTTTTCGCTGTTAAAAAGATAAAAGGTGCTTCAGGATATTTGTCAATAATATTTTCAGCCAGCGTAAAGCCATCCATGTGAGGCATCATGACATCCAGAATGCAGATATCCGGTTGGGTAGCCGAAAAAATTTTCAAAGCTTCCTTGCCATCTTTTGCCCAGGTTACATTAAAGCCTGAAAATTCAAGATATTGCTTTAATATAGAAGCATAGTCAAAATCGTCTTCAGCTAATAAAATATGATGTTTCATACAGGAATTGTTATTGTGAATAGAGAACCTTTATTTTCCTCACTTTCAACGTTTATTGTACCGCCATAAGTTTGTACCAACTGCTTAATATAAAATAAGCCAAGACCAAGTCCTTTACTATTGTGAATATTTCCTTTTTCGACCCTGTAAAATTTATCAAAAATAGAGGCCTGCTCTTTAACAGGGATTCCTTTTCCGTTGTCTTTTACAGAAAGAATAAAGTTTCCGGCTGTTATTTTTAAATCTGTCACAATTTTATTGGCACCATATTTTACGGCATTGTCCAAAAGATTGATCAGAATAGTATTAAGGTGAAAACGATCCATTGAAATGATAAAAGCTTCTTTTTGGCTTGTGAGTTCAATCGTGATATCGGGTTTATAAAGCTTAAAATCGTCAATCATATCCTTTATTTCTTCGCTGGTCACCTGAATACTGTCTTTATTGGCAATGGGCGCCACAGAGGCTTCTGTTACCTGACGAAATAATTTTTGCAGTCTTTCATTTTGCCTTGCAACCATAGCGAGCGTATTATTATAATGTTCCGGGCTCATTTGTTTGTCTTTTCGCTGCAGCGTTTTTATTGCAATATCCATCGTAGCAAGCGGCGTTTGAAATTCATGTGTAATATTATTTACAAAGTCCGTTTTGATATCGGCAATTCGCTTTTGGGAGATAAGATTTTTGAGCGACATATAGTATAAGAAAACGACAAAGGCCATTAATAGTACTGAAAAGAGTAATAACCCCGCCATTTTAGAAATAATGATTTGCTGCAATTCATCAAAACTATAGTAACGGTTACTTTTTACAACCAGTATAAGTTCGTCATTACTATCTTTAGTTTCCCAACGCCCCATAGAAGAAAGAATTTTGTTCTTTTTTAAGGTGTCATTGGCTAATATTAGCATTTTTCCATCAAACAAATTATTTTTTTTTCCACCCTTTATTACTGTTATTGAATTAAGATAAATAGAATAGTCAATATCATAATCTTCAGGCTGCGCCATCTTTTTCATATAGGTCTTCATGGCTTTCGAAAGCGAATCTCTTTTGATAGAAAGGTATTTAGTAAAAGTTGGCTTGGTTATATCTCCTTTTGCATATTCTTTTGCATACTTTTTTGAATGTATGGACCAGGTATCGTTTATTTTTTCCCATTCTTCTGTATCTTCCAAACGGGCGATTTGTTTTTTGATAGAGGTATTTATTTCTCTTTCATATAATTTATAAGTATTGTAGATAAAATAGCCTTGAATTGTGGCCAGAGCTATTACTGTAAAGATACAGGCACCAATTAAAAGCGTTATTTTTCTTTTCATCTGTTTTTGAATGTTTTGATCCGTACAAGAAATCAGTTTGTTTTTGTAGATACAAAGCTATTATATTTTAAGCTTTTTCAGATTAAAAACAAGACCGTTAACCGTACTTTAACCCAATTACTATTTGATAAATTAAGCCAGTCCCCATGAAAACTGAAAAGTCTTTGCTAAAAGCTTTTTTGTATTTACAATATGGTTTTATCTTATGGTGTTTAACCCTTCCTTAACCCTGTGTTAACCATTTTCGGAAAATGATTTACAGAGATTTGCATCAAATAAATCATCAATGAAAAAATTAATCATGTTACTGTTGTGGGGTTCTTTTGCAGGTTATGCGCAAGAAGTTTCCCTGTCTGGAAAGGTAGTCGACGGCTCTCATCAGGCCGTGCCTTTCGCAGATGTCTTGCTTTTGCAGGCAAACGATTCTGTTAGTTATAAGACAGAACAAACCAATGAGTCCGGAGAATTTCGTTTTGGCGGTATAGTAAAAGGCGATTACCTGCTAAAAATGAAAGCAATGGGTTTTGAAGAGTATTACAAAAAGATCACTATTCAAAAAGATACAATTCTGGGCGTACTTTCTTTAAAAGAAATTTCGAACAATCTTGAGGGGGTTACAGTTACTTCAACCAGACCTATTGTAAAGCGATTGACTGACAGGCTGGAATTTTCGGTAGAAAACTCATCGCTTTCATCAAACAATGCCTGGGAAATTCTAAGTAAAACCCCGGGAGTAATGACCAGTTCCGGAGGAGGAATAAGTATTCGCGGCAGTCAGAGTATACTCGTAACCATCAACGATAAGAAGGTTTATCTTAGTGGCGAAGAATTAAAGCAGTTTTTAGAAGGCACAAGCGGTGAGGAAGTAAAATCGATAGAAGTCATCACTAATCCGCCTGCAAAATACGAAGCGCAGGGAAGTGCCGTTTTAAACATTAAACTAAAAAAGAATTTATCATTAGGCTATAAAGGCTCTGTAAATACTGCCTATGTACAATCCAAATACCCAAAAGGAATTGCATCTGTAAATCAGTTTTATAAAGGAGAAAAATTGTCCCTTGCCGGAAGATATGGCCTTGGTTCTGGTGTATATGTCAATGAAGGGACAGATGTTGTCCATTATTTAAAAGAAGATGGTTCGATCGATTCCCGCTGGGAAAGCATTATGATACGTAAGTCAAAGTCGCTGGAACAACATTCTTACCGTCTTCAGGCTTCGTATGAAATTGATTCGCTTAATACCATCTCCGCGGGAGGTACCGGATTAGTAACACCTAAGCAACAGGGAGATTTTACAGTGCCAACATTTATTTATGGTTCGAATGGTGCTCTGGATTCGTTATATATTACCCGAAACAACCGCAGAAATCCGTTACGAAATAATGCCTATAATATTTCTTTTGATCATTCGTTTAACGTAAAAGAAAAAGTGTCGGTAACAGCAGATTATACCCAATATTGGCGTCAGGAACGTCAGGATATTGTTTCAGCATTTTCGCTTCCCGAGGAAAGTCCTTATCGAACTACGCGATTTATTAGTGATAATGCACAGGATATTGAGCTTTTTTCAGCCCAGACCGATTATTCGAATGAAAAAAACGGTACGCTGGAAGCAGGTTTGAAATTCGGAAATGTAAAAGCCCAAAGCAATCTCGATTATAAAGACGAAATCAATGGCGATTTCGTGAACAATCCCAGTAGAACCAGTCTTTTTCTTTATGACGAGTCTATATTCGCGGGTTACACGAGTTATAGCAAGGAATTCGGAAAATGGAGCCTTAAAGCAGGCTTACGCGGAGAATATACAAGTTTGGAAGGAAACTCGGTTACTACTTCTGAAATTAATGAACAGCATTATTTTAAGCTTTTTCCAACGTTTTACGGACTTTACAAGCCATCAGAAGGTCATGAGATTGGTATTTCGTACGGCAAGCGAATTACGCGCCCGCAATACAGCAGGTTAAATCCATTTCGCTCTTATTATAATTCTTACTCCTATTTTGTGGGAGATCCAAAGTTGTTACCTACCATTAGCCACAATGTCAATTTACTTTATACACTGAAAAATAAATACAATTTTGATCTTTTTTACCGTCTGGAGAAAAATCCTTCAATGGAAATTTCTTATCAGGATTATGAAACCAACATGCTGGTTTATCATTTTACAAATATCAAAGAAGATTTTGCTTTTGGACTGGAATTTAATACCAACCTTACTTTGTATGATTTCTGGGAATCTGGGATTCAGGCAGGATTAAGTTATGTCGAAGATAGTTTTCAGGGCAGGGATGGGAGTTTCTATAAAAACGGAAAACCTACTTATAATGCCAGCATCAGCAATCGTTTTGTAATCAACAAAAAGAAAGACTTAACCGGAGAACTTAACTTTCAATACAATTCATCATCCGTACAGGGAACTTTTGTTATCAGTCAAACCTCGAACCTTTCTGCGTCTATTCGCAAGAAAATATGGAAAGGGAATGGAGAAGTATATGCCATCTTTTCGGATATTTATCGCGGAGAACAAGAAAAAGTTGTTACCAATTATGCAGACCAGTACAATTACTTTAAGTCGTATGGCGATACCCAGAGTTTTAGACTAGGATTTCGTTATAATTTTGGAAATCAGAATCTGGTCAACAAAAAGAAAGAAGGGCAGACCGAAGAGCAGCAACGATTATAGCATACAGAGCAGCATGTAAACGATTGAAGCTCAAAAAAACTTTAGAAAACAATAAGAAAATCCCATTTAGTAAGAAATGGGATTTTCAGTTTTTGACTTTTTAAAAACTATTTATTGAGCGTCCCAAGAAGCGCTAGGATAATAAATAGAACTTGTTACCGGAGCTTTCCAGTATTCCTGACTACCGCCACGGAAGGTATGGAGACTTACTGCATTTACATTTCGCTTAGAATCGTTAGTTACCCAACGAATGGTTTGGTTTAACAGCTCTGTACCATTTACATAATATTTCACATATCCGTCAGTATTTGATCCGGTATTTAACTTAACTGAGATTTGACAGTTGTATGTAACGCCTTCTTGTATGAAGTATTTTTTTCCAAAATCATTACCAAATTGTCCCGGCTGATCTTTATAATAAACGTAGGGTTGAAGGTAAGCGCCGCTTCCTTTGGCACTGTTTGATCCGTTTGGACAATACCACATAAATCGGGCACTACCGCCATTGCCATCCCATCCCGGATCGCCACCAGTGTTCTGATCACCAATTAGGATACCATATCCGCATTTACCGCCTCTGCTCCAATAAAATCCGGAATTAAATTTCATCTGGAACCAAACAGTGTAAACACCGCCCGACCAAACGCCGTAGGATGTACACAAACCACCCGGACACGATAGTGTATTTGTTTGCAATGTAATCGTTCTGGCACCGGCACCGCCACCTGCTAAAACAGCAGCAGCTTTGTTAGTGTTTTGCGTTGCGTCATTAGCAATTTGTGGTGCTTCTTTGCTAACGGCTTGGGGCTCATTTAACTCTTGTTCCTTTTCGCAGGAATTAAACACTAATGCCATAATAAATAGCAAACTTGTTAATTTGAAGATTTTTTTCATTTGTAAAAACTTTAAGGTTAATAATTAATTAATGGTTAGTAAAATATGGATAGTAATTTATCAATGTATAAGCGGTTAAAAAACAGTGCGTTATAATTGATACAGCAAAGTTGAATAATAACAACTTGAAAGGGGAGTAAAAAAGTACGATTTTAGGTATGTAAAAATCTTACATATGCTATTTGTGTATTTTTTTGGTGTTTAAAAAATGTTTTTATTAAATAAAGAGGTAAAAAAATGTGTAGTATTTAAATAATTAAGATTCTGATTTTCTATATGTAAATGTACAGTGCGGAGAAATTTTGAAAAGGGTAGAACGTGTATTTTTTTTACAGTAATTCTTTCTCCGGGGATTTTTTAAAATTTAAAACAAATAAAACATAATTTATTATTAATTTTTATTTTAAAATATACTTTTTAGTATATTTGTAGTCTAATTAATGAACAATGCTTAGTAAGGCTGAAAGAACAAAACAATTTATACTGGAAACTGCGGTACCTCTTTATAATGAAAAAGGTATTTCAGGGGTGAATATTGATGATATTCTCGAAGCTACAAAACTTACAAAGGGCTGCCTTTACGGTCATTTTGAAAATAAAGAAGATTTATCAGAGCAGGTTATTGATTTGTCGTTGAAAATGGTTTCAGACCGAATTAGAACAGCGGTTTATCAGGCAAAAACAATTAAAGGTAAAGTGTTTGCATTTTTAGATTTTTATAAAGACCCAATTGAAACTTATATTTCCGGGGGTTGCCCCATACTTAATACTGCCGTAGAAGCAGATGATAATTATCCTCTTATAAAAGAGAAAGTTGCCAAAGTATTTAAAAGCGGTCAACAGGAGTTAGCGGGGGTACTTCAGGAAGGAATTAATATTGGGGAGTTTTCCGCTAAACTTGATCCTGCTGTCTTTGCTTTTAAATTAGTAGCATCAGTTGAAGGAGGTATTGTAATGTGCAGAGTTATGGGTACAGCAAAACCAATGCAGGGACTTATCAAAAGCTTAAAATCTGAATTAGAACAATACATCATATAATTTTTTTTTGATTAAAAATAGACCAAAAAGTATATTTTAAAATAGACTAAAAAGTCTAAAATGTAAAAAAAATAAAAATAATAACTCTTTAAATAAATAATAATGAACGTACAAGATAAAACAATATTGATAACCGGCGGAGCATCCGGAATTGGGCTTGAAGCCGCCAAACAGTTTTTAGCGATTGGTGCGAAAGTAATCGTTACCGGAAGGAATCAGGCCAAACTGGATGCTGCTAAAAAAGCAAATCCTGCTATTATAACAATCCAAAGTGATATAGCCAATAAAGAAGATGCGAAATTTCTTTTCAATAAAGTAAAGGAATTGGGCGGTATCGATATTTTGTATAACAACGCCGCTGTACTTGTACCACCTTCAAATTTAGGTATTGCTAATGACACAAATACTGATGGTGCTGCCTACGAAATGGAAGTGAATTATCTGGGAGTAGTAAGACTGAATAATATTTTTATGGACATGCTGAAATCACGAAAAGAAGCAGCGATAATAAATACTACATCAATACTTAGTCAGAGTCCGTCGCTGCTAGAGGCTACTTATTCTTCTTCTAAATCAGCCTTAGCTTTTTACACGATATCGCTACGCGAACATTTAAAGATCATTGGCAGTAACGTAAAAATATTTGAACTGATCCCGCCGCTTGTTGCTACAGAAATGACTGCAGACCGAAAAGATAAAAAAATATCTGTTGAAGAAATGGTAAAAGGCCTTATCGCCGGGCTTCGAAAAGAACATTATACAATACGTGTTGGCGACGCAAAACTATTTAACGTAATCAACAGGTTTTTCCCGAAAATGGCTTATAAATTAATTAATCCGAAGAAAAGTTATCAACTTTTAAAAAACTAACATGAAAGCATTTATCATAAATAAATATACCAAAGGAGTTCTTCAGCTTGCAGATGTTCCAAATCCTGTTGTGGATAACAATGATGTTTTGATTGAGGTCTATTCAGCGGGCGTTAATGTTCTGGATTCAAAAATTAAAAAAGGAGAATTTAAATTGATGCTTCCTTATAAACTGCCTATGATCCTTGGTCATGATGTGGCCGGTATCGTTACCAAAGTGGGTAAAAATGTCACGAAATTTAAAGTTGGTGACGAAGTATATTCACGTCCTGCAGATTACCACGTAGGAACCTTTGCGCAATACGTCGCCGTAAATGAAAAAGATGTGGCATTTAAACCCAAAAACATTTCGATGAACGAAGCAGCCTCTATCCCGCTGGTAGCACTGACGGCATGGCAGGCATTGGTGGAGCGTGTGCATTTAAAAAAGGGGCAGAAAGTATTTATACAGGCAGGTTCGGGCGGTGTGGGAACCATAGCGATACAGTTGGCAAAACACTTAGGCGCGCTTGTTGCCACAACAGCCAGCAATAAAAGTTTTGAATTACTTAAAAACCTGGGCGCTGATGTACTGATCGATTACAAAACACATGATTTTGAACATGTACTTAAAGAGTATGATGTTGTAGTAAACAGTCAGGACCAAAAAACACTTGAAAAATCATTAAACATTTTAAAACGAGGCGGTAAAATTATTTCTATTTCAGGGCCTCCAACACCTGAATTTGCGAAGGATTTGGGGTTGCCTTGGTATATTAAAATGATTATATCACTGATTAGTTTTAGCACAAGAAGCAAGTCTCAAAAAAAGCAGGTTGAGTTTAGTTTTTTATTTATGAGGGCAGAAGGAAGCCAGCTGCAGGAAATCACTAATCTGATTGAAGCTGATGTTATTAAACCTGTAGTAGATAAAGTATTTGCTTTTGAACAAACAAATGAGGCGCTGGAATATGTAGAAAGTGGTCGTGCAAAAGGTAAAGTTGTAATACAAGTTAAGAGTGAGAACCTTTAATTATACCATCTGAGACTTTCTTCATCTTTGAATTATAAATTTATTAATAGCAGCAAATGCAAATAAATAATGACACTCCCACTAATGTTGCTGAATATCATCTGAATCAATATCAGCATAACGTGCCAAGATTTTCTGTGCATGAAATTGATAATTATTTAAAAAAATATGATAAAAAAAGGAGGAAAGCTCATGCCGAAAACCATTACCAGATCATTTGGTTTAAAAAAGGAAGCGGCAGGTATTTTGTTAATTTTAAAGCATATGATATTGACGAAAATACTCTATTTTTTTTGAGCAAAAATGATATTCATTATTTTGACAGGAATACCGATTATAAAGGAGTGTTAATTCAGTTTAATGAAGAGTTTCTGATTCAGAATAATAGTGATATAGAATTTTTCTTCAAACAGAGCTTGTTTAACAATCAGAAACACCCCTCCTGGACGCTTAATTCAGATGATACTTTTATTTTAGATGAATATTTAAAACTGATAAAAAATGAAATAGCAGATAAACATGAATCCAGTCATGAAGAACTTTTAAAGTGTTATCTCAAAGTATTTTTGATTCAGGTGCAGTACAGATGGAGAAAATCGAATACAATTGATGGGCGTCAGATTTTACCTGAGGATAAAAAGCAGCTTCAATTAATAAAATTTGTTAATCTTATAGAGGAAAATTATAAAAAAAGAATTAAGATATCTGATTACGCAGGGCTTTTGCAAATATCGTCCAGAACATTATCAGACTTAACGAGTCAGTTGCTAGATAAAAGCCCTTCTGAGATGATTCACGAAAGGATTATTGCAGAAGCTCAAAGATTGCTTCTTGATACTAATTACAATATCAATAAAATAGGATATCATCTTGGTTTTGATGATGATTCTTACTTTGTAAAATATTTTAAAAAACATACTAGTATTTCTCCTTTAGATTTTAGAACCTTCAACTTACGAGAAATAACAACATCTTAAAAAACAGCAATTTTCCCTGTTTGAATTTCGCCTGAGTTGGTAATTATTTTGTAGATATAAATTCCTGCAGCAGTATTTTTTAGATTGATATCATTGGTTTTAGAAAGCAAAGGAGAAGTAATAGTATTTTGTCCGTTTATACTATACAAATAGAAAATAGCGTTTTCCTCTTTTTTGGCTTCGATATTTAATTCTTCATTTTTGCTTAATAGTGTAGGGTGCACAAAAAACAAATCATTGCCTAAATAATTAGCATCAAGAATTATAGAGCTTATTATAGTATTGTTTTGTAAAACTATATTTATTTTATATTTATTGGTGCCCTTTATGGGGGCAGTATCTAAAAAAGAGAATGTTTTTGAATCGATGTCATTTATTGTGCTAATAACACTTTCGACATTATTAATTATTTTTACGAGCTCAATTCTTTTGATATTGTACAAACTGAAAAGACTGGCATCAATTTTTACTTTATTTTCCTCAAAAACTTCTGCAAAAGCCAACTCGAAATAGCAATTGGAGTTTTGAGTATAGGGCAATGTTGATTCACTTTTTATTCCTTCATTACTATCAAATACTGGAGAAATAGTATAAATTTTCGCATCAGTATAGGCATAAGTTGTTTTTGTTGTTTGTTCTTTAAATTCTAAATTATCTCCTGTTAGTTGATAAATATTAAATGAAGCAACATCGGCAGGTCTGTCCCAATTAATTTCTGTAGTACCATCACAAACTAAACTAGTACTGATATTTAAATCATAAGAAATTGTAAATTGATCAGAGATATAATCAGTATTTGCAATGGCCATCTTTAATTTTGCTTTCGAAAATTTTTGCTTTGCAGGCATATAAGTAAATTGGTCATTATCCAGATTGATACCGTCTGCGATAATCTCCCAACTTTGCCCATTATTATAACTTATAGACAATTGGCCCGTGATACCAGAAAAGGAAGAATTCCATTTGAAAGGGGAAATCGTTTTGCCATCATAAGGGAAATTATCATTAGCAACAGGGTAATTCCATTCGAATTGATTTTCCAGTTCATATTCGTAAGCAATACTGTATTGCTGAGCTGTATTCGATACGTATGCACCGATAACGTTTATAGTATAAGATCCGGATGCGGGATTTTCGATGGTTACTTGCTCTACATTGTTAATTTTATCTTTTCCTCTTGTAGCTTGTTGATCAGGAGCATCAGGATTAAGAATCCAGGGTAAAAAAGTGGTATTATCAGCCGAAATAACTTCCAGATCCAAATCGTTTACCAAACTTATATTACTATTGATTGCAGCAGGCAAATCGTTCCAGACTAATGTGATTTTTAAGTTTTTTGCCTTTAGCGGAAGCGTAATAATATGTGATTTGTTCTGACCAGATGTCAAATTACCAGCTATAAATCTGTTTTCGCTGATCGTTTTTAAACTTTTATCAGCATTGATATTTCCATAACCATAGGTAAAATCCGGACCTTTTTTACCCAAATCTTTAGCGCTATTAATTAAAATGGCTTTTGTCATCGCATTAGACAAAGAGGTATTGTTTAAGGTTTTATAATGCTGTTTCATAAGCGTAATAATTCCTGTAGCTATTGCGGTAGAATTTGAAGTTCCTTGTGTGCTAAAAGCTACTAACTCTGGTTTTATACGGCCGTCATAGGCTGGACCTTTGGATGAAAAAGGCATAATTAATTCGTTTTGGTCAATACACCCCACTACAATACTATTTTTGGATTGCTTGAAGTTACCCGTAATAGATTTATAACCCTGAAGTCCAGTATTTCCAGAAGAAAAACAATGAGTTAAATCAGGGTTTGAGAATAATTGAGAATCATAAGCATTAGCCAGCGAACCATATAAATTTTCAATTTCTGTTCCGTACGAATGATTTTGAGTAGCAGCACCTTGTAAAGTGGCTACTTCATCAGGATAAATATTCAAAAAGTCAGATGAGAGCAGCTTAGCCTTTTGAGCGACTCCTTTTCCTAATGCAGAAGTATTTCCTAATCCGGAAACTATAGTGGCCATGGCTGTAGCGTGGCTGGAGACAATAGAGGATTCAATTGTAGAGGGAATGTGTTTATTTAACAGATCAATATCATTCACATCAAAAAGATCATCTTTAATCGCTACAATTTGATTTTCGCCAGTTAAAAGAGGAAAATTAGTATTGGTTTTATTGATAGAATTGATCGTAAAATTTTGATCTGCTATTTTCGATTCAACCTTGGGCTGTAATGCTTCCTGCGAAATAGAAGAAACACTTTCTAAAGCTATAATTTCATCAAGAATTTTTTTAGAATCACTTTTTATCAATACAAGATGGTTGTCTACTATCCTGATGTCAGAAATATTCATTGATTTCAAATCAGTAAGTAACACTTCGATTGCATCAGTTGCGATTATATACTGCTTGTCTTCGGTATGATTTGAAAAATTGGATGGTAATTTCCATAAAGGATTAACGGCGAAAGTTTTTTTTGATGAAAGATTTGATCTTAAGCTTTCATTTTCGACAATACAAAAAGTAGTATCCAGTTTTTTTACAATCTTATATTGGTTGCGATGCGCATTTTCTAAAGTTGTAAAATAGTATTTCTCCAATTTTATTTCGTTTTCTTTTTTTATGTATTGTTTCCATTTGTCAGAACTCTGTGAGAGACTGATTGTCGTTATCATAAAAAGGAGAAAAGTAATTTGTTTCTTCATTTACTATAGATTTGGGGGCAATTGTAAATATTAACGGTCAATCTTATAAAAATTGACTTTGGCAACGCTTTATTACTTCTTAAATTGAGAAAAATTAAAGATGAAACTTTCGATTAATGATTTCGATCTAAAATATTTCTCTGTTGTAGGTAAGTCAAAGTTATTAAAATATTTGTAATAAAATTATGAGTTTTTATTTCATTTAAAATCTTCAAAATTCTGATCACGAATGTTCTCTTTTTAAGTACAAAAAATAATAAAATCATTTTTTAATACATCATAAACAAAACTGAAAATAATCTCATTATAATTTATAATAGGCTGATTTGTATTGAATTACTGATTTTGTTGGGCTTAGAGGAGTTGTAGGATAATTATCAATAATGGTTTTATGCGATTATCGGGTAAATAGTGTTAAAATTATAAATAATAAGTATTTTAATACTAAAAATATCTAAATTTGGTCGTGAATATTATGAATATTTTGTGAAGACCCAAATTTATCAACTTATTTTAACAACCAAATTTAAACCTATTATGAAAAAAATTAAATCACTTTTAGCCCTGTCATTTATAGCGCTAACAATTGTGTCTTGTAACAAAGAAGATGTTGCAGATCAATCAAATCAAGAATCACTTAAAGTAACACCAGAAGTGTTAAATAAATTGAGTTCACTTTCACTAAATACATCAGATGTGCAGGTGATTAAGAACACAAAATTAGATGGTACTACAGAGGATGCATTCCTGATAGAAGGAGATATTATCGTGACTGAAGAACAATTAAAGAATATGGATCTTCACGGAGGTATTACCACAGAACAATATCGTACTACAAATTTAGTAACAGCTCCAAAAACTATTAAAGTGGTTGGATTGTCAGGGACTGGTACAACAGCTCTTACTACAAATATGCGTGCCGGATTGCAGGCAGCTGTAAACAGATACAATAGTTTAGGATTGTCTATCAACTTTACATTGACCTTTAGTTCAAATACTTCGGGAGCAAACATTGTGGTAAGAAGACAGACCGGATCTGCCGGTGGAGTAGCAGGTTTCCCTTCTGGAGGAAATCCTTATAATTCAGTGACATTATATTCAGGATTAGATACTTATTCTACAGGTGTAAACGCGCACGTAGCGGCACACGAAATTGGCCACTGTATTGGTTTACGTCATACAGACTGGTTCAGCCGTCAAAGTTGTGGACAAAATTCAAACGAGGGAACAGCAGGTGTAGGAGCAATCCAAATACCGGGAACACCTTCAGGGTATGACGCAACTTCTTATATGAGAGCATGTTTCGGTTCAAACGAAACAGGAGCTTTTAACGCTAACGATGTTACAGCTCTGAATTATTTATACTAGAAAGTTGATTTAGAGTTGTCTTTACAAAATATAGGAGGCTGTTTCAAAAAATTTTGAAGCAGCCTCTATTTTATTGAATGGTTTGTTCTAAACAGCTTACTGTTTTAATCAATATATTGGAAATTATGCTTAATTGAGAATCTAATATTCATCAACGGCATCTTGTTCGAAATTAAAAACAGAAAAACAGCAACTTTATATAGTTTCTACTGTTTGTCTTAAAGGAAGAGTAACAGTGAATTCAGCCCCATTGTCTTTTTCTCCGGTAGCGCTGATTTTTCCGTTGTGTCTTTTTGCGATTTTTCTGCACAGCGCAAGTCCAAGACCATTGCCTTCATAATGATCTTTAGAATGCAGTCTTTCAAAAGCTGTAAATATTCTTTCGGCATATTCAGCATCAAGACCAATGCCATTATCTTTGATTGTGATCTGCACTGCATCGACGCCATCACTATTTACAAGAGCGCTGGTGATAATAACTCTTGGAGGCTGATCTGCTTTTGAGAATTTCAAGGCATTTTGTATCAAATTATAGAAAAGCTGGCTGATTAAAATAGGCGCTCCTTCTATTTCAGGAAGATCGCAAGTTACTAAAATAGCATCTTTTTCTTTTATTACCAGTTCAAGGTCTATTTTGATATTTTCAATAACTTCATTGAGATCTATGGTGTCAATAATCTGCAGCGTTTTATCTAAAGTAGAATAGGTTAAAATTCCCTCTATGATATTTTCCATCCTTTGAGCAGACTGACTGACCTTATGAATGTATTTTCTGGATTTTTCATTAACATCACTTTCGACATTATTTTTTAAAAGAGTATTGAAAATTTTAATTTTACGTAATGGCTCTCTCAAATCATGACTGACTACGCTGGCAAACTGCATAAGATCATTATTAGATCGCGTTAATTCATCTGTACGATAGGTAACCTGTTTTTTTAATTCTTCTTCAAATTCTTTCTGTTCATGGATATCCTGAATAATTCCAATTATAGTTTTTGAATTACCTTCTTTATCCTTTATAATCTTACCATTAATTTTGGTCCATCGCGCTGATTGGTCCTCATTTACAATGCGCGCTTCGTAGCATATTTTTCCGCTTATTGCAGCTTCCTGATGCGCTTTTTCGCGTGCAGGCAGATCATCCGGATGAAGTTTTGCAATTAAATCTTCATTGGTTACTTCGTTTTCAATATTGCACATAGCATTGAAATTACCTGAGGTTTTAATTTTTTTTGTAGCAAGGTCTATTTCATAACTTCCTATTCCTGAGGTATCGATAGCCATGGTAAGCCTTTCAGTCGAATTTTGTATTTCTTCTTTTGCCAGTTGTAAATCGGTTATATCAGTACCAGTGTTGAGAACCCCATAAACTTGTCCCTTATCATCAAACAAAGGAATAAAACTATAGTTGAAGTAATGCTCCATCATGGTTCCCTCTATTACCAGATCTACTTTTTTGCATTTGGCATGAAAAGCAATTCCGGTTTTTAGTACGCCTAATGCCTGATCTAAAATTTGTTGTTTTTCAATTTCCGGAACAACATCAAGATAGGTTTTTCCAAGTACATCATTTCCTTTGCCCCAGGTCTTGATCATGGATGCATTAGCTAATTCAATTTTAAGATTATTTCCTATATATACCCCAATGGGCAGCGGAATCGAGTCAATTATATTTTGTAAAAGCCTTGGATTTTGATACATAGTGGTTAGGGTTAATTGATATAGTTTTTATTGCGAAGCTATTGGTTTTTAAAAGTTTCCTGTTACATGAATTCATTATAGTATATCACAATTCCAATAACTTTTTCATAATTATAATGGTAAGGACATTATACATAAGAATTATAGCGAACTAACGAAGTTAAGTAAAAAACATATAGTTTTGTTTAGAGTTTAAAGAAAATACTTAAACAATAAGCATCTTTAACATTCCGATATTTACTTTAATAAAATGAACCTTAATTCTTATAGGATTTAATAGATAATATCTGATTTTTTGAAAAAAGGATTCAGGAAGCAGTTTGTGCAGGGCCAAACTTAAATCTTTAAAAAAGACGAATAATATTTTGATTGTTGGCAGTAAAGAAATTGATAATGCTGTTTAGGGCAAACAGTTGTACAATTATCAGGAGAACAATATCAGCAGAGCAGGAGTAATCCTGATCTCATCCATTCAATTTGAAATCATTTACCTCAATGAGAATAAGATTTCATAATGGTGTAAAATAAAAAAAGCACCTGTCAGACAGGTGCTTAATAAACTAGTTCTATAGTATATGTTATGCTATGATTACGTTTACTGCGTTTGGACCTCTACGGCCTTCTTCTACGTCATATCGAACTGAATCGTTTTCACGAATGTTTTCTGATAGACCTGAAACATGAACAAAAACTTCGTTTCCTCCATTATTTGGTGTAATAAATCCGAAACCTTTTTCTTCATTGAAGAATTTTACTGTACCTTCTTGCATATTAAATATTTAATTTTGTCAAATGTAGCCTATTAAAAAATAGAAAGTTAGAAAATAATTTTTAATTATGCTTTTATTAACTTTAATTACGTAAAGTTATCTTTCTTCATTTTGAATTTTAAATGAAAAACCCGCCAGATACATTACATATCAGACGGGCGTCCATAATAAACATAATCTTCCATTTTATGTCTACTCAAAATTTTTCTCAGCTTCAGACTGAATTAAAAAATAAATAAACACAGAATAGTAGTCCTTGGAATGAACACTGCAGAACTATTTATATAAGATATTTTTTGCCTTAGCAAAATAAACTTTACAGAAGTAATAGGGAGGTTAATTTGTTAGGTCAAAGATGCAACTTAAACAATACCATTATTTTATATGCATATGGTTTGTTGTTATATAATTCGCATAATCATTTAATGAACCTAACGCAATATAAAATCTTTAACTCAAAATAAAATGCTGATTTAGTGTGTTTAAATTGGAAGTTTTGATAGTATTTTCCTGATATTATCCATGACAAGTTTAGGTTCTTCAAGCTGAATAAAATGTCCGGATTTTGTTGTAGTAATATGTGTAAAATCAGTTACCCCGGCCTTAAGAGATTCTTTAGAGTCATACCATAGCTGTCTATCAGCCAAATTGTGTTCAGCATCCGTTTTCATACTTGTAATAGCAATAAGGGGAACGTCAGGTAAATTAGGCAATGTTGCCGTGTATTTAAAATCTTCAATTAATTGCAGGGTTTCTAATGCTATTCCTGAATTTGAACCGTAGGCTGTTTTATAATTATTGTAAAAGAGGTTTATTTGGTCTTGCGAATAATGATTGTACTTTTCGTGCGAAGCATCAACAAATACTAATCCGGCCACTTTTTCAGGGTTTTTTATAGCAAAATCTCTAATAATCAAGCCTCCTAATGAATGTCCTACAAGCACAACTTTTCTGCCATTTGCAAATTGATTCACAACTGTTTCAAGTTCGCTTCTTAATTTTTTAATATCTCTGGATTCAGTATTCAATCCTGATTTTCCATAACCGGCTCTATCGTATAATAAAACATCTGAATCTAAATAATCAGATATAAATAAGATTTCAGAGGATTTTCCGGTGCTGTACCAGGATGTATGATCATTGCCGTGACCTGATTCAAAAACAACCAAGTATTTTGATTGTTTTGATACCGAGTATGCCATTAGTTTATGTGTTCCTAAATCTACTGTAGTTCCCGGATATTCTGTATTTTTATTTTTATCATCGTCTGAGCAGGAGATAGAAGAGCAGGCCGATGTGAAGGCAAGTAAAATAAGGAGTAGTCGAATTGTGATGATTTGGTTTAGCTTTAATTTTTGTATTTCTTTCTTCAAGATCATGGTAATGTTTTTTAGTTTTTAAGATAAATTCGATGCAAATATTAGCATCATTTACCATTTAAAAGTTCTGATTTATGAATCAGAACCTATTTTAAAATAGACTATACTCTACATGATTTTTATCTAAAAAAAATAAAATAGCATTGAATAATTTTATGCTAAAACGAGATTTACTTTTTTAAATTCAGATGGGGTCAGGCCGGTGCTCTTTTTAAAAGTAGTATTAAAAACCGTTTTAGAATTAAAACCAACTTCAAAAGCAATTCCAATAATACTTAAATGCTGCATATTGGGATCCTGAATCATTTTTTTTGCTTCTTCGATTCGGTACCGATTCACAAACTGATAAAAGTTTTCATTAAAACCTTTATTGATCACATAGGAAAGCTGATGTGATGAGATATCCAATTGAGAAGCTAATTTGAATAAACTCAATTCAGGATCCAAAAAAGGTCTTTTATTGATCATTACGTCCATTAAAACCGATTTTGTTTCTTGTAGATCAATATCAGAAATTCGTTTTTTCTGGTTGCTTTCTACACCTGAATTCTCTTTTATAATAACATCGATTTCCTTTTTTTCCTGCTGATTAAGTTCTGAAATTTCTTTTTGTTTTAAAGAATAATAAGCAATATAAAAAATGCCTATTAGATAAATTAGACTTGCAATATGGTCAAATAACGGATTGTTTTTGGCTAATTTAAAGACATTGTCAATCAACCAAAGTCCTGTTATGATCAGTATACAAATCACTACTTTTTGTAGCCATTTTAAGTTAATTGTGGCTGTATTCGAAGTGTACAAAAACAAATTCTTTTGATAGGCTGCAATTTTTCTGTAAGCCGAGATACAATAAGGAATGACCTGAACACAAAAAAACAGATTAAAAACAGTCAGGATGATAGCGGTATTTTTTTTATCGGCTGCTGTTGGCGGATGTTTTACCTCAATCAATAACGAAAGTAAAAGCAATACCAGCATTAGAAAAGCAAAACCAAAATGAAAATTATCTTTTCGTCTCCATTTTTTATCGGGCTGAATAAAATAAATTACACTAAAGTAGAAAACAGGAGCTACTATAAAATCTGTTATGCCCAGAAAATCATTAATGAACATTCTTGTTTTCATAAACTCAGTTTTTTCTAGTAAGTCATTAAACTGAATAAGAAAGATACATAAAATAAAGCAACCGAACCATTTGTTAACTCTGGTACTAACCGGATTAATATTGGCAAAAATTAAAAAGGCCAATAATAAAGCTGTTCCTGCAACAAAGTAGCTAATCAGTTGATCCATATAAGAGCGTATTTTTTATGTTTTGAATGTTTGACATTTTCTTTAAATTGATAATAAGCGAAAGTAGCTTGATTTTTTCATCTTTAAGCAGCCATTTTTTTTCCTCTGAGTCCTTTGCTTTAGCAGAAAAATATGTGGTGGCGCAAATCTACAAGAAATTGGGATACACAATAACGGCATTCTCAAAAACTATAAAACATTTGTTTCTCTGATAATTAGGGCCCATTAAAATCTGAACATACAGAATAATTCGACTATAACTGGTAGATAAACTTAAAAACTGGTTGGTACTGGCTTATATTTATAAATGTAGTAACTACATTTGTTAATTAGTCAATGAAAAGAATATAAAAAAACAGATTCAATATTTTATTCTGATTTTTTTAAACAGATCTTTTTTATTACTCTTAAAAATTGATGATTTTATATTCGAAAATAACGATGAATACTACCTTAAGTACCGGTTTAGATAGAAATTTTGTAGTCATAAGCTTTTTTATGGCAATGACATTTTTTTCTTCTAATGTTAATGCACAGCTTAAAGTTACGGAAACTGAAGTTGGTTTGGGCTGGAGCAATAATTCTGTTAATACCGTTATTTTTAGAAACAATGCGCTGACTTCTTTTAAAGGTGTTCAATATACCGCCTATTATGATCCTGAGGGCAGGATGGTTTTGGCAAAGCGTAACCTAAATTCAAAAAAGTGGGAGACAGTAGTTACTCCTTATACCGGCAATGTCAAAGACGCTCATAATGATATTAGTATAGTCATTGACAGCGAAGGTTATCTTCATGTAAGCTGGGATCATCATGACACCCGTTTGCGTTATGCCAGAAGTAAAAAGGCCTATAGTTTAGAATTAGGAGAAGAGCAGCCCATGACGGGAGAGGATGAATTGAAAGTAACCTATCCTGAATTCCATAATTTACCTAACGGAAAATTACTGTTTTGTTATCGGTCCGGAGCTTCCGGAAGAGGCAATATGATCATGAAATCCTTTGATGTAAAAACGCAGCAATGGACATCATTGCAAAATAATTTAATTGATGGCGAAAATCAACGCAGTGCGTACTGGCAAATGTATGTAGGCAAAAAAGGAATTTACATTTCATGGGTTTGGAGGGAAAGCTGGGATGTATCGACAAACCATGATCTTTGTTATGCCTTTTCGCCCGATGGAGGTAAAACCTGGCAGAAATCTACCGGTGAAAAATACACTTTGCCTATTACAAAACAAACTGCTGAACATGCCTGGGAAATACCTCAAAACAGCAGTCTGATCAATCAAACAGCAATGACCGTTGACGATCAGGGAAATCCGTATATCGCTACTTATTGGGATAATAATGGAATTCCGCAATATAAAGTAGTGTATTTGTCTAATGGAAAATGGAATCTCATTAATACCAATTTTCATCTAAATCCATTTTCTTTAGGAGGTGGAGGCACTAAAAAAATCCCTATTTCACGTCCTGAAATTTTGGTCGATAAATCGATGTTGTATTTACTTTTTAGAGATGAAGAAAGAGAGAATAAAATAACATTGGGATATACCAATCTACAAAACAAAGATTGGAAACTACAAGATCTTAGCCGGTTTACGGTAGGACAATGGGAACCTAATTTTGATAAAGAGCTTTGGGAACAAAAAAAGCAATTGCATATTTTTTCGCAAAATGTAAGTCAGGCAGACGGAGAAGGATTAGCAAAAGTAGCGCCTCAAATGGTACAGGTTTTAGAAGTACAAAAGTTACCTAAATGACAAATAAATAACCATTTTCAGGAAAAATAAATACAATTTTTAGCTAAAGTAATATTTTTTGCTTTCACAGTTTTTTAATTTAAAAATAATGATATGAGCTATAATTTAACCTTATTTAAGCATTTTTATTGGTTTATATTGATATGCCCCTTCTGTTTTATTGTAATGTCCCTCTTGTCTTATATGGTGTTATCTAAATTTGTGAACCCGATTTTATTTCTGATTGAGCTTACTCTTCTTTTTGAATTTGAAATAAAATTGAGGAGTATTAAATTTTAAAAACTGATTTTGTAAAAGTAATTAAATGAAAAAAATTGTATTAGCACTTGCTTTGTTTTTGAGTCTGCAAAATAATTTTGCCCAGCATAACGAATGGGAAAATCCTCAAATATTAGACAGAGGAAAAGAAGCCGGCAGAAGTTCCTTCTTATTGTTCAGTAATGAAAATGAGCTGAAAGGCAACAATCCTCAAAAATCAGAATTGTACCAAAGTCTGAATGGAAACTGGAAATTCAATATTGTTAAAAGTCCTTCACAAAGACCTTTGGATTTTTATGCGGCAGATTTAAACGATTCTAACTGGAAGAATATCGTGGTACCTTCTAACTGGGAATTGCAAGGTTATGACATTCCTATTTATACCAATATTACATATCCGTTTCCTAAAAATCCGCCTTTTATAGCACCCGATTATAATCCGGTAGGAAGTTACAGACGCACCTTTACAGTTTCGGAATCCTGGAATGACAAAGAAATTATACTTCATTTTGCTTCGATCTCAGGTTACGCAAGAGTTTTCCTGAACGGAAAAGAAGTAGGGATGACCAAAGCGGCAAAAACGCCGGCAGAATTTAATATTACTTCTTTTTTAAAGAAAGGAGAAAATCTAATTGCAGTTCAGGTATTCCGCTGGCATGACGGAAGTTATTTAGAAGATCAGGATTTTTGGAGATTAAGCGGTATCGAAAGAGACGTTTATTTGCAGGCAATGCCTAAAACAACAGTTTGGGACTATTTTGTAAAAAGTGATTTAGACAATCAATACAAAAACGGACTTTTTAATCTGGATGTTACTTTAAAACATTTTGAAAAAAGTAAAATTAAAAATCCGGCTGTCAAAGTGGAATTGTTTGACAATAAGGAAAATGTAATTTTTTCTGAAACTAAAAAAGTAAACAATAAAGAGGCAAAAATAAGCTTTGAAAAAACAATTGAAAATGTAAAACAATGGAGTAACGAAACACCTAATTTGTACCGTTATACCATTACATTGCTGGACAATAAAGGGAAAGTTTTGGAAATTATTTCTAAAAAAACCGGTTTTAGAAAAGTTGAAATTAAAAATGCCCGATTGTTGGTAAACGGCAAGGTCATAATGGTAAAAGGAGTTAATATTCATGAACATGATGATGAAAAGGGACATGTTCCAAATGAAAAATTAACGCTGAAAGACCTTCAGTTAATGAGAAAACATAATGTTAATGCCATCAGGATGAGCCATTATCCGCACGATCCTCATATTTATGATTTATGTGATGAATACGGTTTTTATGTAGTAGATGAAGCCAATATCGAAAGTCACGCGATGGGAGCAGAGTGGCAAAACTGGTTTGATAAAACAAAACATCCTGCTTATTTGCCGGAATGGGCACCGGCGCACATGGATCGTATTGAAAGAATGTTTGCTATCGACAAAAACCATCCTTCGATTATTATCTGGTCATTGGGAAACGAATGTGGAAATGGTCCTGTTTTTTACGATGCTTACGATTGGTTGAAAAAAGTAGATCATACACGTCCGGTTCAGTTTGAGCAGGCAGGAGAAAACAGAAATACAGACATTGTAGCCCCAATGTATCCGAGTATTAAAAGCATGAAAAATTATGCGAATTCAGATAAAGAGCGCCCTTACATTATGTGTGAATATGCGCATGCGATGGGACAAAGCAGCGGAAATTTTCAGGAATATTGGGATATGGTCAATAACAGTAAACGCATGCAAGGCGGGTTTATCTGGGATTGGGTAGATCAGGGAATCAAAACAAAAAATGACAAAGGCGAAGTTTTTTGGGCTTACGGTGGAGATTTAGGCGGAGCTAATTTGCAAAATGATGAAAATGGCTGTGCCGATGGATTGGTGTTTTCTAACAGAACTCCAAAACCAGCTTTAGAAGAAGTGAAAAAAGTATATCAAAACATTGAATTTAAACTGAATAACAAAACTGATTTAACAATAACAAATCATTTCAATTTTACGAATCTTTCTAATTATACTTTTAAATGGGAGGTAATCAAAAATGGTTCAAAAGTAAAAACAGGCGAATTTAATTTAGATTTAGATCCGGAACAAAGCAAGAAAGTAGCTTTAGACTTAGGTGCTATTGATGAAAATTCAGAATATTTTTTGAATGTTTATGCCCTTTCAAAATACGATACGCCTTTAGTTGCTAAAGGATTTGAATTTGCAAGAGAACAATTTGAAGTAGCAAAAGGCAATTATTTTGCAGCTAATGCAACAGCAAATTTGGGATCTAAATTGAAATATACGGTGGCAAAAAATGTACTTTTCTTTGAAACTGACAATATCACAGGAGAATTTGATTTACAAAAAGGAGAAATACTTAAATATACTTCGAAAAACGGAAAGAATGTTTTTAGCAATTTCCCAAGCCCTTATTTCTGGCGTGCTCCAACTGATAATGATTTTGGAAATGGAATGCCAAATAAATTAGGAATCTGGAAAGAAGCATCCAAAAATCCGACTGTTGTAAGCGTTAATTTGGATAAAAAATCGACAGAAGGAGTTCTTATAAAAGTAGCGTATCAATTGGCTCAGGCAAATGTTCCTTATACGGTAGAGTATTTAATTCAGAATAATGGAGCGATAAAAGTAACGGCGGCGATTGATTTGGCAGGAAAAGAATTACCGGAAATACCTCGTTTTGGAATGCGTTTAAAACTAAACGGAGCATTTGATAATTTGAGTTATTATGGAAGAGGACCTTGGGAAAACTATTCAGATAGAAACTCAGCGGCATTTATTGGCGAATATTCAGATAAAGTAATCAATCAATATGCGAGGAATTTTATTCGTCCGCAAGAGTCGGGTTACAAAACAGATGTTCGTTGGCTGACTTTAAAAAATGATAATGGACAAGGTTTAAAAATCCAAGGGCAGCAGCCAATAGGTTTTAGCGCATTGAATATTTCGACAGAAGATTTAGATCCGGGAAAAAATAAAGAACAGCGTCATCCTACAGATTTAGATTTAAATTCTAAAGAAGCGGTTTACCTGCATGTAGATTACAAGCAAAGAGGTCTTGGTGGTGATGATAGTTGGGGAAGTTTGCCTCACGATGCTTATCGATTACTGGATAAAAAATACAGTTATACCTACACGATTTCATTGGTTAATTAGTTTAGTGTCATTTTTAAGTTTGTCCGGAAAAGCCTATGATTTGTAGTCATAGGTTTTTCTGATTTTTAATAATTTTTTAGAACAATTTGGTAGTAAATAAGTATTTCAATATAACCTAATGCACAATATATTTTGAGAAATAAAGTCCTGTTTTTTTTAATATTCTTAGTTGGTATTGTGGCGAAACCGCAGTCAGCTGCAATATCGTCTGTTTCAAAATATGAATCGGAAAAATATGATATTGGCTATATTGGTATAAAAAACGGACTTGCTAATAATGCTGTTACTTCAGTCTACAAAGACAAACGGGGTTTAATGTGGTTTGGAACGTACGACGGAATAAGCCGATATGACGGCTATAATTTTCTGAATTACAGAAACGAACCCAATGATCTTAATTCTTTAGTAAATAACAGGGTTGTAAGTATTTGTGGTACCCAAAACGAAATTTGGATTGGTACAAAAGGCGGAATCAGTGTTTATAGTTATTTGACCAACAGGTTTAGTACACGCTATAGTGTAAATCCTAAAACGGGTAAAAATGAACCCATTAATTTTGTCGTTAATCAAATCAAAGATTATAAAACAAATCTATTCATTGCTACAGCCGGCAAAGGTTTGCTTTGTTCGAAAAACGGAAAGGAAATTACTTTTGTACCCCTTTCTGTAAATGGAAAATTGCAGTGGGATTATCATGTTCAGGCAATAGATTTTGATGCATCAGGCAAATTGTGGGGTTTTGTTCAGGGCGTTGGCATTGTCGCTATGGACACGAGCACCAACAAATTTTCAGTAGTTTTCTCTGAAATTCTCAATGGTACCAGTATTTTTTATGACCCATTCTCCAACATTTGGGTTGGTGTCGAAGAAGGTTTGCTAAAATACAATACCATCGATAAAACCTACCATGTGTACAGCAATCAGGAAGTGCGATATCCTATTGCTGACTTTATGTACAAGCGTGATACCAAGGAACTTTGGATCGCGACAAATGGTAACGGGGTGGTTCAGTATAATTATACGTCAAATTCTTTTTCTTCTCTTAATGTAAATTTTAGTGACGAAAAGTTAAACAGTAATGCCATTTCTTCTTTGTATTTAGACAGTGCAAACCGCGTCTGGATTGGAACTTTAAGAGGTGGAGTAAATAGAGTTGAGAGCAAAAAAAGCCCTTTTTTGACCGTTTCTAAAAATGAAAAAGCAACAAACACATTACCTAGCGATTTCATTCTTTCCTTATGCGAGCAAGACAGTGAGAACCTTTGGATAGGAACAGATGGAGGTGGTGCCAGTTTATGGAATCGAAAGAATAACAGCTTTACAAATTATTCCTATAATGCCAATAGCAGCAATTCGCTAACCAATAATTTTGTTTCGGCAATTGTAAAAGATGATAAAGGAACCTGGTTTGGAACTTATGGCGGAGGAATTTCTTTATTTAATGCCAAGACCCGAAGTTTTAAAAAGTACGCCCTTTTTAACCCTAAATACAATTCATTCCAAAAGAATATTTGGGTAATGTATCGCAGCAAAGACAAGGTTTTATGGGCCGCATCTCCTGATGATGAAGGCTTGTATCGCTATAATGAAGCCACCGATAAATTTGATTTTGTTGATGCGAAAATTAATGGCATAATTTCAATTACCGAAGATGCTCAGGGATGTCTTTGGCTAGGGAATTTTACAGGTATTTTTAAGTACAATCCCAAGACAGCAAAAAGCCAGTTGATTCAATTAATAAAGTATCCGGTACGTTCGATTGTTGCTGTTTCGACTACTAAAATGCTGATTGGTACAGAAGGACGAGGCCTGATGATTTTTAATCCGCAAACATTAAAAGGGAAATTTTTGACCCACAAAGACGGAATTTCAAACAATTCTGTTCTTAATATTGTTCAGGATAATCAGGGCGCATATTGGTGTAGTACCTATAACGGAATATTTGTGTACAATGATGTTACGGGTAAAATAACAAGTTATCATGATAGTGACGGACTTCAGAGCAATCAGTTTAATTATAATGCTGCGCTGAAACTCTCAACGGGAGAAATTGTTTTTGGAGGAATTAAAGGGTTTAATATCATTAACACCAAAATAAATTGTGACGCTCATGGCTTTCCAAAACTGATCATAAATGCCATAAAAGTAAATAATAAAGCGATAGAAGAATCCGGATTGGCCACTTTTGGCATCGATAAACTGAAATTTCCTTATGATGAATCAATGCTGAACATCGATTTTGCAGCTTTAGAATACAGTTTGCCTGAAAAAATATCCTATGCTTATTTTTTAGACGGATGGGATTCGCAATGGCATTATGTTGATAATATCAGAAGCGCCAATTATTCCCGATTAACAGAAGGTGATTATGTGCTAAAAATAAAATCTACCAATGCCGAGGGAGTCTGGAATACTCAATCTATTTCACTGCCCATCACCATTTTGCCGCCATGGTATAGAAGCATTTTTGCTTATTTGTTTTATGCTTTGGCTGTTGCTTTTATTATTTACGTAGTAGATAAATACCAGCGACAACAGGAAAAACTTAAATATGAAGTAAAACTTTCGCAGGATCTGGCCAGGCAGGAAAAGGAATTAAATGAAAAAAAACTAACTTTTTTCACTAATATTTCCCATGAGTTCAGATCGCCTTTGACCATGATTATTAACCCTTTAAAAGATATAATTTATGGTACAGATCAGCAAATAGATCCAGGTGCGATAGAGATGGTGTATAGCAATTCCAGAAGATTATTGAGTCTGGTAGATCAGCTGCTTCTTTTTCGAAAAACAGAAACAGAAACGGGAAAACTTAAAATAGGGCAAATTGATATTGTAGAACTCGCTAAAGAAGTTTTTAGCTGTTTTGTGCATCATGCTAAAACCAATAAAATAGATTATAGTTTTAGTATTTCTGAAGAAAAAGTATACCTGTATGTAGATCGCGAAAAAATAGAAATGGCTTTGTTTAATTTGATTTCGAATGCCTTAAAATTTACAGAGAAAGAAAACGGGGCAGTTGCCGTAAATCTGCGTTGCTCAAACAATAAAGTCATTATATCGGTTATTGACAATGGCGAAGGAATTCTGGAGGCTGATAAAGAGAAAATATTCGACTTGTTTTACCAATCCAATAAAAACATCAAAAACAACCGTAAAGGATTTGGTATTGGTCTTTATTTGGTCAAACAGTTTGTAGATAAGCATCATGGAGAAGTAAGCTGCAGCAACAATCAAAACGGAGGAGCTACTTTTGAGATTAAACTGCTTCTTGGAAAAGAACATTTTGGCGATATAGAAATACGCGAAGATTTAAATGACAGAACCTTATTTTTAGAAGAAGCCTTAGAAGATACGTTGATTCAAAAAGTATCGCATACCATCGAAGAACCCGAAAATGTAAAAGATGTCATCAACGAAGCAAAAAGTATTTTAATTGTAGATGATAATCCTCAGATCAGAAATTATTTAAAACGAATATTAGCCTCAAAATATCATATTACTGCGGCCGAAAGTGCTGAAGCAGCTTTAGAAATAATTAGAAAAGTACAGCCGGATTTAATTATTTCTGATGTGGTCATGGGAGAAATGAATGGTGTGGCTTTTTGCAAATACATCAAAACAGATGAAGAGCTAAAGCATATTCCTGTAATATTACTCACAGGAGGAACTTCAGAGGAAGTAAAGCTGAAAGGCGCCGAAGTAGGAGCAGATGACTACATTACAAAACCCTTTGATAACGAATATTTATTAGCCCGAATTAGTGGAATATTAACAAGACGAGATACTGAACAGAATTACCTGCTTAAATCCGTTACCAAAAATGCCGGAAGTCTAAAATTATCAGATGAAGATAAAATACTGATCGAACGAATTGTTGATATCATTGATGCGAATCTCGATGTAGATAATTTTAATGTAAATGATCTGGCGCTTCAACTGGGAATGAGTTATTCTTTGGTTTACAAAAAAATAAAAAAAATTACAGGAAAATCAGTTTCTGAATTTACCCGAAATGTGCGATTGCGAAAAGTGGCCACCTTACTTATTACAACCGATTTGCAAATAAGTCAGGCCGCTTCGATGGCTGGTTTTGGGGATATTAAATACTTCAGGAAACACTTTCAGCAATTTTATAACATAAACCCTTCTGAGTTTAAGAAAAAGTATCAAAACGTCAAGGATAATAAATACATATTGAATGAAAGTTTCTGGAAATCAACCTGATGATGAACAGGGATGAGAAGAAATTAAGAAAAAAACATATGAATCAATATTTAAAAAAGACCATTTTATTAGGACTTGTTTATTTTACAACGAGTACTGCTTTACAATCACAATCAAAAAGACTTCAAAAAAAATCTCCTGAAAAAGTACGTGAATTTTTTGTGTACTCTTTAGTTAAAATTGGCGATCCCGTTTTAGTAGCATTAAGCAACAATGAGTTAAAACAATTGATGCCTGTAGAAAAATCGCCTGGAGCCTGGGACCAAAGAACACATGTGACTTATTTAGAAGCTTTTGGAAGGCTGCTTTCAGGAATGGCACCCTGGTTAGAATTAGGCCCGGATGAAACGCCCGAAGGAAAATTAAGAGCAAAATACATTGATTTAGCTCAAAAATCGATTCATAATGCCACAGATCCCAATGCGCCTGATTTTATGAATTTTGTAGTAGACAAACAGCCTCTGGTCGATGCTGCTTTTTTTGCGCAGGCTTTGCTTCGTGCACCAAAACAACTTTGGGAACCCCTCGATACCATTACCAAACAAAATGTAATAAAAGCATTAAAATCATCCAGAAAAATTGAGCCTTATCATAGCAATTGGCTGCTTTTTGCAGGAATGATAGAAGCGGCAATCATTAAATTTGATAAAGAGGAAGATAAAGACCGACTGAATTATGCTTTGGAGCAACATAAAAAATGGTATTTAGGAGACGGAACTTATGGCGATGGTCCTGATTTTCATTGGGATTACTATAATAGTTTTGTAATTCACCCGATGCAATTGGATATATTAAATGTATTGAATGAAAAAAACAGCAACTACAAAGCCGATTATGATACGGAGTTAAACAGAGCCCGACGTTATGCTGCTGTTCAGGAAAGATTAATTTCTCCTGAGGGGACTTATCCGCCTATTGGACGTTCGTTGGCGTATCGTTTTGGAGCTTTTCAGTTGTTATCTCAAATCGCACTTTGGAAAGAATTACCAAAAGAGATTGTTCCCGCTCAGGTGCGTTCGGCCTTGTATTTTATGATTCACAATCAACTAAATGCTAAAGATACTTTCGATAAAAAGGGCTGGCTTCAGATAGGGTTTTACGGACATCAGCCTAATATTGGCGAAGGATATATCTCGACCGGAAGTTTGTATTTATGTTCAGAAGCTTTTTTAGTTCTTGGTTTACCGGCAACAGATTCTTTTTGGAGTGATCCTTACCAGCCGTGGACACAAAAGAAAATATGGTCAGGACAGGAAATTCCAATTGATCATGCCTCAAAATAATTAAACATTAATTTTAATCTCATTATGAATTTTAACAACTCATTTTTTATTCTAATGGCTTCTGTTTCTTTAACCATTGTTAGTTGTAAAACGGGCGCCGTAAAGTCAGAAACTCAAATAAAACAATCTAAGGCAGAAGTTATTGCTATTATTGACCAGGTAAACAATCGCTGGCAAACTACACATCCGGATTTTGGCAATGCTTTTTGGCATGTTTCCGCCTATCATACAGGAAATATGGAAGCTTATAAAGTTACCCAAAACAAAAAGTACTTGGATTATTCTTTGGCTTGGGCCGAAAAAAATCAATGGATGGGAGCCAAATCAAATAACAAATCAGAATGGAAATACAATTATGGCGAAACTGATCAATATGTATTGTTTGGGGATTGGCAGATTTGTTTTCAGACTTATATTGATTTGTACAATTTTAGAGGTAAAAACGATCCTCGCAAAATTGCACGCGCACAAGAGGTGATGGAGTACGAAATGAGTACGAAGGCCAATGATTATTGGTGGTGGGTAGACGGGTTGTATATGGTAATGCCGGTCATGACTAAGCTGTACAAGGTTACTGGAAATAAGCTGTACTTAGAAAAATTACATTCGTATCTGGCGTATGCCGACAGTATTATGTACGATGATGAGGCTAAACTATATTTTCGCGATGCAAAATATGTATATCCAAAACATAAAAGTGCCAACGGAAAAAAAGATTTTTGGGCCAGAGGCGACGGATGGATTTTTGCAGGTTATGCCAAAATTATTCAGGATTTACCCAAAACAGCCAAACATAGAACCGAATATATGAATCGTTTTAAAGATATGGCCAAAGCCCTGGCCGATGCCCAACAAAAGGAAGGATACTGGACAAGAAGTATTCTGGATCCGGAGCACGCGCCGGGACCGGAAACCAGTGGAACGGCATTTTTTACCTATGGTTTTTTATGGGGAATTAATAATGGAATTTTAGACAAAAAAGACTATTTGCCGGTGGTAGAAAAATCATGGAACTACCTGACGAAATTTGCACTACAAGCTGATGGTACAGTAGGATATGTACAGCCTATTGGCGAAAAAGCAATTCCCGGGCAGGTGGTAGATAAAAATTCTACAGCTGATTTTGGAGTGGGTGCTTTTTTATTGGCAGCATCAGAGATGTCTCGTTTTGTGAAGTAAAGTTTTGTTTTAGATTAGTTTTACCACAGATTTTCACAGATTTTTTTGGGGTAGCGTGTTTATTACGTTGAGTATTGTTTTACCTCTTTTTTACCACAGAGTTTTTTCACAGACTTTCAAAAAAAGCCAACCTATTTCTTTGTGATACTCTGTGAAAAACTTTGTGTATCTCTGTGGTAAAACTTTCTGAAACTCCATGGTAAAATATACTCAACAACCAACCTGAAACATCAAAACCTGAAACTTGAAACTCTTTAAGGTTTCTTGAAAAATTACGTAAAGTGTATTTTTAACACTAATTTTTTACGGGAGACATAAAAATAACTTGTTTATTAGGGTAAAATGCTGATTTGACCCTGTTATAATGCTGTAATTACCCCCTTTCACTTGTACCTCTTATGCTAGATTTGCAGGGTAGATTATATAAAATATGGGTTTGAAGTGTCCTTTAAAAAAAATACAAACGGAATTTTAAGAGAAGTTCATTTCAGCTTATAGTTCAATAATTTCCAAAGCTTATTAACTAATCAATTAACCAAAAAATTACAACCAAAGATGACAAATTTTATTAGGAAAATCAAAGCTCCTGATTGCGTATCTGGATTTGATTTAAAAAAGAAACTTACCCTGTTTTGTGTATTGGTTTCCTTATCTCAAGTGCAGGCATATACGAGGAGTTCAGGTAATGCAAACGGGCTTGAAAAAGTACAGCAGCAAAATAGTATTGGCGGACAGGTGAAAGACGAAAAAGGAATGCCTTTGCCTGGGGCAACTGTTTTAATAAAAGGAACAAAAATAAGCACGATAACAGATTTTGACGGAAAATTTACTTTAGCGGGAGACGAAAATTCAGTATTGGTAATTTCTTATATGGGTTTTGTAACCAAAGAAGTTCTGGCAAGAGACAAATCTAATATTGTGGTAAAATTAGAACAGAATCCTGCTTCTTTAGATGAAGTGGTAGTCGTGGGATATGGTAAAATGAAGAAAAAGGATTTAACAGGAGCCATTGTTCAGGTTAAAGCCGAAGCTTTGGCCAATCAAAACCCGCAGACCGTTCAGGATTTATTGCGAGGTGTTCCGGGGCTAAAAGTGGGTTATTCTGCTGATGCAAAAGGAGGAGGATCTTTGCAGATTCGTGGGCAGACTTCTGTTTACAATCCTGATGGTGCTAATCATAATTCACCTCTTATTATATTAGATGGAATGCAATTTTATGGTGAACTTTCAGAAATCAATCCTGATGATGTTGGCCAGATCGATGTTTTAAAAGATGCATCTGCAACAGCGGTATATGGTTCTAAAGCAGCAGCAGGGGTTATTGTGATTTCAACAAAAAAAGGAAAAAGTGGTAAACCTGTTATTAACTTAACTACAAACACAACCATTACCAACAAAAGTGCTTATCGCGATGTATACTCTCCAGATGGATATGTAAAATACCGTCAGGATTGGGAAGTAGCAAAAACGTATGGTCAAAATACGACATCAGGGCAATACGAACCTTATGTTGCAGCACGTGTGGGGCAGGCAGGATATTTTGCAAATCCTAATCAGTTAGATCAGTACGGTATTACTCAGGCGCAATGGTTAGCTTATCAGCCAGCAGGACAAATACAGGGAAAAAGTTTGAATGAAGTTTGGGGACTTCGTTTAGGAATTACTGATGCTTCACTTTTGAAGAATTTTACTGAAGGAAAAACGCACGATTGGTATAATAGTACTTTTAGAACAGGAATAAATTACGACAATAATTTAAGTGTTTCCGGAGCAGGTGATAAAGTAAATTATTATATGTCTTTAGGATATCTAACATCTGAAGGAGCGATTCAGGGTAATGATTATTCTGCTGTTCGTGCGAATATGAAAGTGGACGCTAAAATTACAGATTGGCTTGAATTTGGAGTAAACATTAATTTTCAGGATCGTTCAGATGGAGATATATCTGTAGGTACAGGTACTAATTATTGGGATGCTAATATGTTAAGAAACAGCCCGTTTTCTAACTTTACAGAAGCAAATGGCGATTATGCCAGACAACCAATGGGACCAACTATTGGAGGATATAATTACTATTATGACCGCCAATATATAGAGCTTGAGAAAGGGTATACGGTGTTGAATACCATTTTTAATACAAAAATAACTTTACCATTAGGTATTACGTATTCCTTTAATGCAGCACCTCGTTATCAATTTTTTTACAATCGTTATTTTCAGTCAGCAGGCAATAAAAACTGGAATGCTGCTAACATAGGAGTAGATAGAGAAAACGGTAAAAATTTTACATGGAATCTCAACAATACATTAGCATGGGATCATACATTTAATGAGAAACACCATATTATAGCCACTTTAGTTCAGGAAGCAGAAGATCTTAAAACATGGTCAGATCGTATTGATGCAAATAATATTCAACCTTCAGACGCTTTAGGTTTTCACAATATTGCTAATGCAACACTGGCCAATAGTACGTTTTCATCTACAGATACACATCAGTCAGGTGATGCATTAATGGCGAGACTTTTCTATTCATTTGATAATCGTTATATGATCACAGGAACGGTGCGTCGCGATGGATATTCAGCATTTGGAGCTTCATATCCTTACGCAACTTTTCCTTCTGTAGCATTGGGATGGAACTTTAATAAAGAAAACTGGTTCAAGTGGGAGCCTTTAAGTACAGGTAAATTACGTTTATCATGGGGTAAAAACGGAAACAGATCATTGGCTGATCCTTATTTGGCTTTAGCCAACTTAAATTCAGGAACCGGAGCAACAATGGGTTATATCGATGCCTCAGGAAATATTGTCGATATGAAATATCTGGGAATAGACCGTTTGGCAAATCCTAATTTGCAATGGGAAAAAACAACAGCAACCAATATTGGTCTTGATCTTGGTTTCTTAAATGACCGCATTACAAGTACAATCGACATTTACAGATCTGTGACCAATGATATGATCATGAATCAGCGTTTACCTGAGTTTACAGGATTTTCATCTATTGCAACTAATCTTGGAGAGGTTGAAAATAAAGGTATTGAGATAAGTCTTAATACGATCAATATCAAAAACCCAAATTTTGAATGGACTACGATGGTGGCTTTTTCATACAATAAGAACACCATTAATGCCTTGTATGGCAACATGGAAGATATCAAGGATGCCAATGGTAATGTTATTGGAAAGAGAGAGGCAGATGATAAAACGAATGGATGGTTTATTGGTAAACCTATTTCTCAAATCTGGGACTATAAAGTGATTGGAATCTGGCAAAAAGATGAATTTGCAGAAGCGGCAAAATACGGACAACGTCCTGGTGACCCAAAAGTGGAGAACAGTTATACCGCTGACGATGTAAATGGAAAACCAACTTATAATGAAAAAGACAAGCAGTTTTTAGGTCAGGGAGCACCTCCAATCAACTGGTCGATGCGTAATGAATTCAAAATTTATAAAAGATGGGATTTAGCCATTAATATGTATTCGTACATGGGACACAAATCACTTGACGGACGTTATATGAATACGTATAACGACGGTAGTTTATACACCAACAACTACAACCCGTTTGTAAACCCGTATTGGACCATTGATAATCCAACCAATGATTGGGCACGTCTTGATGCAAGAGGGCCTGCAGGAGCCGGAACACAAAAATTATACGATCGCAGTTTTATTCGTTTAGACAATATTTCGCTGGCCTATGCACTTCCTAAAGATCTTTTAGATCGTTTGCATGTCAGAAACTTCAAAATTTATGCTTCAGTTCAGAACGCGGCAACATGGTCTGCTTCCGGCGAATGGAAATATTATGGAGACCCGGAAACAGGTGGACTGGCTACTCGAATGTTTAATTTAGGATTTAACGTTTCACTTTAACAATTACAACGATGAAAAGATATATTAAAAATAAGATATCAACACTTGCACCTTTAGTAATAGTGGCTGCTCTTATGGTTTCTTGTTCAGAGGATTTTCTGGAGCCGGATCCGCTTTCGTTTTACGAACCGGAAACGACATTTTCTACTGAATCTGGCTTACAGGCCGTTTTAGCAAGTGCCGATAAACAATTACGTAATAATTATATTCACTATAATAGTGCCGGCAATAGTGTGCCTATTGGTACAGAATATGTTTTCTCTGATATGGCCAAATACGGAAAAACGGATAATAGCAGTACTATTTCTGATTTTGCCAATACTATCGTTCCTACAGGAAGCTTTAAAACAGCAACAAATGATGATTTTTACCTGGGATTTTACTGGACTGAAGCTTACACTGGTATTAAAAATGCCAATACTATATTGACATATATTGATAATGTGACAAGTTTAACTCAGGAAGTTAAGAATAGATATATAGGTCAGGCCTATTTTCACAGAGCGTATCGTTATCTTAATCTGGTGTATCAATTTGGAGATATTCCATTGATTACAAAAATTTTGAAGGTTCCAAAACAGAATTATTATTCGACTAAAAAAGAAGCAATTATCGAAATGATTACTGCAGATATGGAGAAAGCTGTAGAATGGGTACCGGATCAGGCGAAACTGCCTTATCTGGGTGTAGTAAACAAAGGAGCATGCCGTCAGTTATTGATTAAGTGTTATCTGGCTTCCGGAAGATTTAAAGAAGCAGAAACACAGGCAGATTTACTGATTAATCAATCCGGTTATTCTTTAATGCAAAGTACTTTTGGTACTTTCGATCCGGGAGGAAATCCAGCAACATGGGCGATTAACAGAAATGTTATATGGGATTTACACCGACCAGAAAATAAGGTTATTGCTGCTAACAGAGAAGCTATAATGGTGATGCCAAATGGTGGAGTGCAGTCATTTTTACCGTTTGCTTCGATGAGAATTTTTGGACCTAACTGGAATTCAGGTACTCTTACAACCCCTGATGGTAAGCAAGGAGCCAATCGTTTTGCCTCAAACAATGCGAATTACCAGGCGAAGTATGATTATGCAAGAGCACTTGGGCGTGGTATTGGAACTATAAGTGCTTCTTATTATTCGCAGCACCCTATGTGGGTCGTAAACGGTATTGAGGATAAGCAGGACCTTAGACACAATAGCGCTGTGGGTAACTGGGTAAATATGGAAGATCTTAAATACAGTGATAAAACTTCTTCTTACTACCAGCAAAATTTTAGATTGAAAGAAGGTAATACATTATTGTCAAAAGATACCCTTCGTGAATGGTTTGATTTTCCGTTATATAAAATCTACCTTCATGATGTTGTAAATGAAACCAATCCCAATGCAACTGATTTTCAGGGAGCAAGTACAGGAGGTAAAGCACACTGGTATTTATATCGTTTGGCCGAAACTTATTTGTTAAGAGCCGAAGCCCGTTTTTATCAGGGTAATGTTGGTGGAGCTGCGCAGGACGTAAATGTAATCAGAGCGAGAGCAGGAGCTTCACAAATGTACGGAACAGTTACCATTGGAGATATTTGTGCCGAAAGAGGAAGAGAACTTTACTTAGAAGAATGGAGAAATGCCGAGTTAAAACGTATCTCGCACTGTCTCGCCCTCAGTGGAAAACCAGATGAATGGGGTCAGACGTACAGTAAAACCGATTGGGATAAACAATCCGGAACTGATGCGGCAGGAGGTAGTTATTGGTACCAGCGTATATCACATTACACCCTTTACAATAAATACCCAAGCGGAATCGTGGTTCCAAACGGAACTAAAATTTATTCAATGGACAAGCGTAACAATTACTGGCCAATTCCAAATAGTGCTATAACAGCCAATATAAAAGGAAAACTGAGTCAGAACTTTGGTTACGACGGTTACGATCCCAATGTTAAGGTTTGGGATAAATGGCAAGACGCTGTCGCGGATGAAGATAAAATCGAGTAATGATTCAATTACTTTGAAAGCCCAAGATAAGAACTTTCAAATTTCTTAAATAGTATTATAAATATAGACTCCAGAGTATTATCCTGAGTAATAAAATTACAAGGGATAATGCTGGTGGTCTTTTATTGCCCTGATTTAAAAGATTTTTTTTAGCCACGAATTGCATTAACTAAACTAATTTTTTTCGGCACCCCCGATAGCTATCAGGATAAAAGATTTTAATGATTAAAAAAAATCGGCTCAATCTGCCAAATCTGCGAGAAACTTTTTTTTCGCCGCTAATTGCATTAACTAAACGAATTTTTTCGCCACAGATTAAAAAGATTTTTTAGCGTAATCATTCGTGAATTGCTCCGCCTGTTCACTATCGTTCGGGTCGTGGCTATTTTTTCACAAGTATAAAATTATGCTGCGCAAACCAGCTTAATCCGTAAAACCCGTGGACTATTATTTTACCACTCCCGTTATTAATGATTTTTCAATAATTCTAAAACCAAAATTTATTATGAAAAAATTATACACGTTTATATTATTTTGTTTATCGGTCTTTTTATTCCGGGGATATTCACAAGCTCCTAATCTGCCTGTTAAGATAAATTTGGGTACAACATTAAACGGTTCTAAAACATTTAGCAACGCAGCAAATTCAGATATTATAACCTTTCCGTTATCCAGCCAAAGTGAATTTACTTTAGAAGTAAAAGCCAAAATAAACACAGCCCAGGGCAGAGGATTGGATGTTCAGGTTAAAAATTCAGCCGGATTTGGATTCAGAACTTCCTTAGATAAAACAACTTTAAATAATACCACAGCTTTATCCATAATAGAAAATTTAAGCACCTCTGTTGATAATGCTCAGGAACAAACTTTTCGCTATGCTGTAAAAGACGGCGTTGCCAATATCTACCAGGACGGACATTACCTAACATCTAAAACGCTTGATTTTGTAATTGATAATTCAGCAGCACAGCAAATTGTTTATGGTACAGATAACTTGCTTGGTAGATGGGCAGGAATTGCAGGCAATAATTCAGGGAAACCTAACGATTATGGCTGGGCAAATACCGTTGCCACACTTCCGTGGAATACTGCCAATTCAACAAGTGGCGTACGATATCTGGATGTAACCTCCGGGCATACTTTCGAATCAGATAATACAGCTTATAACGGCAGGTTAATGTACATCCGTTGGGACAATAGCAGTTATGCTACCTCAACTTACAGTTATCCCGTAAAACTGGAAAAAGACCTGCAATATGAATTCTCATGGATCTACGAGTATATTTCGAATGCGGCGGCGGGCATAAAATTGAATGTGTCCATTTCAACGGGAGCTGACGGATCGGGTGTTTTAGCTTCTAAAACATTTACAACCGGCAGCGCCAATAAATTAAGAAAAGGTGATTTTTCTTTTATTTCAAATGCTGATGGTATTCGCTACATCACCATTACAGGCGATTACGGACTCATGGCAATTGGCGATTTAAAACTAAAATCTTCGAATTTAATGAATACCTGGGATGGTTTTGCTAATGATAATTCCGGAACTCCGGCTGCTTATGGATGGACGAATGCAAGCGTTCCCACGATTTTTACTACAGCCAACAGCACTTCCGGAACACGATATATGGATGTAACTTCCGGACATACTTTTGAATCTGACAATAGTATTTATTCAGGAAGACTCTTACATATCAGATGGGATTCGACTGCACTTCAAAATTCAGTTTACTCATTTCCAATTGCATTAGAAGCTTCGAAAGACTATCAGTTTTCATGGATTTACGAATACATTTCAAATTTAGCTCCCGGATCTCTCATTAATGTATCTGTTTCTACAGTAGCCAATGGAGGAGGAACTATTTTAAATTCTAAAAGTTTTACTTCAGGAGCTGTCAATAAACTCAGAAAAGGAGATTTATCTTTTCAATCTCAAACCGCAGGGACTTATTATATAAATATTAGCGGAGCCAATGCACTTTTTGGAATAGGAGAACTAAAGCTTCAGTCCCAAACAAGTCCAGCTATTGTAATTGGTAAAAATTATACAACAGGTATAGTTGATATGGTAGTGAGTTCAGTAACGTATGAGAATGTGGCTTATGCACCGGAAAAAATCATTAGTCCTGCATTGCAAACAGCAGAAATTACCAGTAATCAGAATGTAAAAAGCTATGCAAAATCAAAATTAAACCTGAACGGATCTTCTTCTTTGTATTTGCAAAATGCCTACAACCCTTTAATTAATTCAACAGTCAATTTAAATTCGACAGCTTCGCGTTTGTATTTCGAGAATATTAAACCCAGTGACGTTATTAGTTCGTACCTAAAGTTTGTATCCGTAAACGGAGTTTTGGCCGGGAATGGCAGTAATGTATCGGTTACCAATTATGGTTCAGGTACTGTTGTGGCTCCTTATACTGTTAACGAAACACCATTAGAGGTTTTTACTGCAGAAAATTTTGGAGGAGCATCGAGACAGTTTGCACCCGTTACGCCTTATGATAATTTAGAAGCGTTTGATAACAGTATTAAATCATTCAAATTAAAAAAAGGTTATATGGCCACCTTTGCCACCAGTGCTGACGGAAGCGGATATAGCAGGGTGTATATTGCAGAAAATCAAGATTTGGAGATAGCAGATTTACCTGTTAATCTAAAAGGGACCATTTCGTTTGTCAGAACAATGAAATGGCATGAAGTCAATAAAAAGGGACTTGCAGGCGGTGATGCGCAGGCTATAGATGCAACAAACATTACCTGGTATTACAATTGGAACACAGGATTAGATTCTACACCCAATGTAGAATATGTTCCTATAAGACAAACACAATCCTGGCCATCATTTACTCCTGCTTATACGAAAGAAGGATATACGCATCTTTTAGGTTTTAATGAACCGGATCGCCCTGATCAGTCTAATATGACTGTTGAGGCTGCCATAACTTCATGGCCTGGATTACTGAAATCAGGTTTACGATTAGGTTCGCCTTCTACATCAGATCCGTTTAATCCATGGATGGCAAGTTTTATGACTCAGGCCGAGGCTAATAATTATCGAGTTGATTATGTGGCGCTTCATTGTTATTGGTACAAAACTGCCGCACAATGGAAAAGTGATTTGCAAAACATATATGATAAATACAAAAGACCAATCTGGATTACAGAATGGAATATAGGAGCCAACTGGACCGGGAATAATTTTCCTGACGGTCCTGTCTTATTAACAGATGCAAATGCCATCAAACATAAAAATGATTTGGCGGCAATTCTAAATGTATTAGAAACGACAGATTATGTAGAACGTTATTCGATCTACAATTGGGTACAGGATTCCAGAGCCATGTATGTTACTATCAACGATGCTTTTAAAACTAGAAATCCAAACTGGCAGAGTTATGTATGGCTTCAGACAGCGCCGGTAATTTCAAGCACCGCAACTGATTATACCGTTTTAACTCCGGCAGGAGAATATTATGCCAAAAATGCATCGGCGAAAGCCTATACTTCGGCCAGAGAATATATTTCGGTATGGAAAACAAAAGTAGAAACACTAACGTATGAATTGTCATCAGATTATAAAAATATTACAGTAAAATGGACAGGTACCAATCAGGATCTAGTGAATAAATATATTCTGGAAAGAAAATTAGAAGGAGAAACCGCATTTTCAGTTTTTCAGGAATCGACAGATTATACTGTTCTTAAAAAAACAGATATAGTTCATACAAAAGCAGAATACAGGATTAAAGTAGTAGGTAAGGATAATGTAGAAACAGCATACTCGGCTATATTGGTTTTTGAGCAGGCTGCAATCCCTGTAACGCCAGCAAATATTGAAGGCACAGGAATATCTACCTCAATAATCAATTTAAAATGGTCAGCATCAGCAGGAGCAATATCTTATACTATTAAAAGGTCAGAAAGTTTAAATGGTACTTATGAAACTGTTGCCACTTATGTAAAAGATACGGTTTACGAGGATAAAGATTTAACAGCAGATACCAATTACTATTATAAACTTGCTGCTGAGAATTCAGGAGGAGAAAGTGCTTATTCTGCAGCTTTGCAGGTTAAAACATTGGCTTTAGCCATTCCAAATGCAGTAACAAATGCCGTTGTGGGATCTGGTGATGCAAAAGTAATTCTGGGTTGGGATTTTATGTACGATGCTTCTTTTCATGTCAAAAGAGCGACTTCACAAGCAGGCCCTTTTACTACTATTGCGACTATCACTAGCAATTCATATCAGGATACAGCAGTTACAAACGGGAATACGTATTATTATAAAGTTGCTGCTTTTAATTCTTTAGGCGAAGGTACAGATTCAGTTGTATTAACAGCAAAACCTGCGGGAGGACAAAAAATTACCGGAACAATCATTGGTCACGAAGGATCGTATCAAAACAATGGTTTGACCATAGCGAAAGCTTTCGATGAAGATGTCAATACATACGTTGACGGACCAACTGCTGCGGGTTATTTAGGTTATGATTTTGGATTAGACAGCAGCGCCAGTTTAACATCTATAAAATATGTTCCCCGTCCTACTTTTGGAACCCGTATGACCGGAAGTGAGATCAGAGGTTCTAACAGCGCCGATTATCTTACGACTTATGATGTTTTACATACCATAACACAAACACCTCCAAATGCGGTTTTTACTGAAGATGCAGGTTTGGCCACTCAAAAATACAGATACATATACTGGTACACACCAACTGGTTACGGAAACATTGCAGAGCTTGAGTTTTATGGTACGGTTTATAATGAATCGCCAACATTGAGTACGTTTACTCCTAAAACAGTACAGAGATCTTCTTCGGATATAACGCTAAAAGCATTTCCAAATCCTACTTCAGGCCAGTTTGAGATTGATGTACCAGCCAATGAAGAGGCAGTAACCATTGGAATTTATACTTCTGATGCAAGATTGATTTCTAAGGCAAAGTATAGTATTGAAAATGGTAAAGTCAATTTGAATATCTCCAATGCCACAGCAGGAATATATCTGGTAAAGATTGAATCTTATCCTGATAAAACAATTCGCATTATTAAAAAATAAAACTACCCTTTGGGTATAATTCAAAAAAAAATAAACACATAGAAACATAGATTTTTTTTAGCTAAAAAAAATGCAAAAAAGAAATACATTTCTTTCACATAGCGGGCGAGCTATATGCATTTAATAAGTGAAATACCTTTTTTAAAAGACCTAAAACCTATGTTCCTGTGTGTTAAAATTAATTACTCAACGTATTACAACTATAAATAAGAAGGCTGTTGGTTCATAATATTTACCGGCATTTGTTCATGTTTTAAAAGATAAAACCAACAGCACTTATTATTCTTAAGGTTTTGATTTTAAAACAGATATAAAATGACGTCTACCACCTTTCGGTTTTTGATTTTAGCCATTGTATTAGCCTTAACTTTTAGCTTTATTCCAAATCAGGAAAAACCTCCCAAATACAAAGGATATGATTTGGTCTGGAATGATGAATTTGCTGTAGATGGCGCTCCGGATAAAAAGAATTGGAATTATGAAATTGGTTTTATGAGAAATCAGGAAGAGCAGTGGTATCAAAAAGAAAACGCTTATTGTAAAGCCGGTTTTTTAATTATTGAAGCCAGAAAAGAAAATAAAGTCAATCCTAATTTTATCTCTAAAAGCCATCAGGACTGGACAAAAAACAGAGATTCTATAAAAGCGACCTCTTCGTGTTTAATCACACAAGGAAAACATGCCTGGCAGTATGGCCGGTTTGAAATGCGGGCTCAGATTCCAATCGCAAAAGGAATGTGGCCGGCCTTTTGGACTTTGGGTATAAAAGGAAATTGGCCTGCGAATGGCGAAATTGATATTATGGAATATTACACAGGGAAAATATTGGCCAATGCGGCATGGAAATCAAAAGAATCTAATACAGCCTGGGATAGCAGCACATTTAAGCTGAGTGATTTTAAGGACAATTCATGGGCAGATAAATTTCATCTCTGGAGAATGGACTGGGATGCTGAGTCGATTAAGTTGTATGTAGACAATCAATTACTAAACGAGATCAATGTACAGCAAACAATACAAAGTAAAGATCAAAACATAATTCCGTTTCAGCAGCCACATTACTTATTGGTAAATCTGGCAGTAGGAGGAATCAATGGCGGAGACTATACAGCAGCCAGTTTTCCGTCAAAATACATAATAGATTATATCAGGGTTTATCAAAAAAAGAAGTAAAATGAAATTAAAATATTCGATAATTATAAGTTTGGTATGTTCGCTTGTTTTCAGTCAGAACAAAGATTTTGTTCCGGGAAAACAATGGAAAGATACCGATGGAGTACATATTAATGCCCACGGTGGCGGTATGCTTTTTATTGACGGAACCTACTATTGGTACGGCGAATATAAAACTGCGGGACGTGCGGGAAATACCGCTTTAGAAGGAATTAGCTGTTACACCTCAAAAGATTTGTACAATTGGCACAACGAAGGCATTGTACTTAGGGTAGAGGAAAACCCTGCCTCTGAAATAGCCAAAGGATGTATAATGGAACGCCCTAAAGTGGTTTTTAATAAAAAAACAGCTAAATACGTGATGTGGTTTCACTTAGAGTTGAAAGGGCAAGGTTATAATGCTGCCAGTGCTGCGGTTGCCGTAAGTGATACGCCAAACGGGCCTTTTAAATTTAAAAAATCATACCGTCCTAATAAAGGAGTTTGGCCAATTAATTTTAAAGATGAGTTCAAAACAGCTTCTATAGACGAAAGTAAGTTGAAATCGTGGACTCCGGAATGGCTAACGGCAGTAAAAAACGGAATGCTGATTCGCAGGGATTTTGAAAAAGGACAAATGTCAAGGGATATGACTGTTTATGTAGATGATAATGAGAAAGCGTATCTGATTCATTCATCAGAAGATAATCTGACACTTCATATTTCAGAGCTTACGGCTGATTATTTAGATTTTACCCAAAAATGGACAACAGTGGCTCCGGCAGGTCATAATGAAGCTCCGGCAGTCTTTAAACAAGATGGGGTTTATTATATGATAACTTCAGGCTGTACAGGCTGGGATCCTAATGAGGCACGTTCGTTTAAATCGAAATCTATTTGGGGACCATGGCAATCTTTGGGAAATCCGTGTATTGGTAAAGATGCTGAACTGACATTTTATTCGCAAAGCACCTATATTTTCCCAGTTCAGGGAAAAAAAGATCAATTTATTTTTATGGCTGACCGATGGAAACCAGAGAGTCCTATTGAGGGAAGTTATGTTTGGCTGCCTATAACAATTAGAAACGGGAAGCCAGTTTTGAAATGGCTGGAGAAATGGGATTTAAATGCTTTTAGAGAAAAGAGATAAAGTAGAGCTTTCTCAACAATACCAATCGTATTTGTGAATTAACAAACACGCAGGCAAAAGAAGCAGCGAAAAGCTAAATTTTAAACATAATAGTTTTTATATTTGAAAAGTGTTGTTTTGACACTTGTAATTGTTGTTTGTGAATATTGAAACAGAACAAAATAATTATTATGACTATTTTTTTTCCAAGATGCATCACTTTAATTTTTCTAACAACATTTTTGATAGGTTGTAATGCTTCAAAACAAAAGAATTCAATAAAACGAATGAATTTTAAATAAACAGACATCATAATGAAAATGAGAAAAATAGTAAAGGCATTATTCTTAATTAATTTGATAATAATGAGCTGCATATCACAAAGTGTAGCGCAGAATACAAATCAAGAGCGAAAACAACGTTTTAATTTTGATTGGAAATTTGCCTTAGGAGATGCTGCTGAAAATAGCGCAATAAATTTTGATGACAGCACTTGGCGAAAATTAGATTTACCCCACGATTGGAGTATTGAAGGAAAATCAGAAAAAAATAACCCAAGTGGAGGAGATGGTGGTTTTTATCCGATGGGAACGGGCTGGTACAGAAAAACATTTTCTGCACCAAAGGAGTGGAAGAACCAGAAAATTGCTATTTATTTTGAAGGAGTTTATATGAATGCTCAGGTTTTTATTAATGGAAAATCAGTGGGTATTCAGCCTTACGGTTATACCTCTTTCGAATATGATCTCACACCTTATTTAAAATTAGGTCAGCAAAATACAATTGCAGTCAGGGTTGATAATTCACAACAAAAAAATTGCAGATGGTATAGTGGTTCAGGTATTTACCGCAATGTATGGTTAATGGTAAAAAATCCCGTTCATGTTAAAAATTGGGGCGTTGCCATTAGTACATTAGAAGTAAAAAATAATAAGGCTGTAGTTCAGGTTAAAACCATTGTAAAAAACGAAACGCCAGTATTAGAAGTTGTTATGCTCTCTACTGCTATTACGGATAGAAAAGGAAAAACTGTAGCAAATGCATCTGGTAAAATCGAATTGCAGCCAAATGAAGAAAAAGAAGTAATTCAGACAATTGATGTAGAAAATCCTAAATTGTGGTCATTGGAAGCACCAAACAGGTATCAGGTTAAAGTGTCAATTGTAAAAGAGTCAAAAATTATAGATGTTGTAACAATTGATTTTGGAATTCGGACAATTAAGTTTAGCGCTGAAAACGGATTTGTATTAAACGATAAAAAAATACTATTAAACGGTGGTTGCGTGCATCATGATAATGGAGCGCTGGGTGCTGCCGCTTATGATCGTGCTGAAGAAAGAAAGATAGAATTGATGAAAGCAGCAGGGTTTAATGCGCTTAGAACCTCTCATAACCCTCCTTCTGAAGCTTTTTTGGAGGCGTGCGACAAATTAGGTATGCTTGTCATAGATGAAGCTTTTGATGGATGGAGAGAAAAGAAAAATACTTTTGATTATGCCAGTATTTTTGATAAATGGTGGAAACACGATGTAGAATCTATGGTGCTGAGAGACCGCAATCATCCTTCAGTCATTATGTGGAGCATTGGTAATGAAATTATTGAGCGTACCAAGCCACAAGCAGTTGAAACAGCAAAAATGTTTGCAAATGCAATTCGAGGTATAGATGCTACACGCCCTATAACATCGGCTATGACCACTTGGGATCAGGGTTGGGAAATTTTTGATCCTTTGATGGCTGCTCATGATGTTGCAGGATATAATTATCAATTGCATTATGCAGAATCAGATCATGAAAGGGTACCTTCCCGAATTATTTTGCAGACTGAATCATATCCTAAAGATGCTTTTGCCAACTGGGACTTAGTTCAAAAACACAATTACATTATAGGCGATTTTGTCTGGACAGCAATGGATTATTTAGGCGAATCAGGAATTGGCCGTTTTGTTTATCCGGGAGAAACAGAGGGAGAACACTGGACAGCAAATTTATATCCCTGGCATGGTGCGTATTGTGGTGATGTAGATTTAATGGGATGGCGAAAACCAATTTCGCATTATAGAAGTATGTTGTATAATGATAATGAAAAATTATATATGGCAGTTCGGGAACCAAATCCTGAAAATGGAAAAATTAAATTGACAAGCTGGTCGGTTTGGCCTACATGGGAAAGCTGGACGTGGCCTGGTCAGGAAGATAAAAATATTGAGGTCGAAGTATATTCGAAATATTCTAAAGTAAGGCTCTACCTGAACGGTAAAAATTTAGGAGAAAAAGAAACAACCAAAGCGCAGGAGTTTAAGGCAATTTTTGTAATTCCATATACAAAAGGCGAATTAAAAGCAGTTGGATTACAAGATAACAAAGAAGTAGAATCGGTGTTCTTAAAAACAGCAGGTCAGGCGGCTACAATTAAATTAAAAGCAGATCGTAAAACTATCGAATCTGATGGTCAGGATTTAGTATATATAAATGTTGAGCTTTTAGATGAAAAAGGTATTTTAAATCCCAATGTGGCTAATGAACTTACATTTAAAGTTTCGGGTGCCGGAACAATTGCAGGAGTCGACAATGCCGATTTAAAAGATGCTGATTTATATGTAGCAAATACTCGTAAAACCTGGAAAGGACGTGCAATGGTAATTATAAAAAGCAATAAACAGTCAGGGAATATTAATCTTGAAGTTACTTCTCCGGGATTGGGTAAAACAGTCCTTACTATAAAGGCTATTAAAAAAAATAAAATGTAAAATGATAATATTGCAAAATTATTTTAAAATGAATAAAGTAAAAATATCCCTTTTAATTTTTGTTTTTAGCGTGTCTTTATTTTCACAGCAAAAAGAAAATACAGCCAGTGTATTTGAGATAAAAAATCCCAATTATGCTATCAGTTCTTATACCGGAATGACAAAGCAACATTGGAGAGATGCTGCACTGTATTTATTAGACGGAGCATTTAGTTACATTCATACGCTGGATGATCCTATGAAATTTCCCAAGCAGGAAGGGAAAAGTTATCCCAAAGAAGAAAGCCAGGTTCCAACCGAAAAACTGGAAGGGCTTTGCAGAACCTTGTTTATAGCTTCGCCTTTATTAAAAGAGAATCCATCATTAGTGATTAATAACATTAAAGTAGGGGATTATTATCGGTATCAAATAGGCAAATTAACAGATCCGGCAAGTCCATCTTATATTGCGCCTCGTTCTCAAAATGGCGGGCCAAGTCAAAAACTAGTAGAGTTTGGCGCTTTGGCCGTATCGTTGCTTACCAATCCTGAGGTTTTATGGAAACCATTACCAAAAAATCAGAAAGATGCACTGGCAAAAATTATGCTGAGTTATGGTGATGGTCCAACGGTAGATTCGAACTGGAAGTTTTTCAACATTTTTGTATTGAGCTTTTTTAAAGAACAAGGCTATACGGTAAATGAAAAATTATTGGTGGAATATCTCGAAAAATCACTAAAAAATTACACAGGAAACGGTTGGTACAATGATAGTCCGGCGTATGATTACTACAGTATGTGGGCTTTTCAGATGTACGGAACAATCTGGTCTGAGTTTTTTGGTAAAGCACATTATCCGGAGATCGTGGCTAAATTTACCCGTAATTTCAATGATTTAAAGGATAATTACCCCAATTTGTTTAGCAAAAATGGCGAAATGATCATGTGGGGAAGAAGCATCAGCTACAGAACCGGTGCTATAGTTCCTTTTCCTTTAATGGGATTTCAAAATGATCCCAATACCAATTATGGATGGATGCGAAGAATCTCGTCTGGCGTGATCAAACAGTTTTTAACGCATCCCGATTTTATGAAAGATAATGTGCCTACACTTGGTTTTTACGGCGCTTTCGAACCATCCGTTCAGGTTTACAGCTGTAGGGGAAGTGTGTATTGGATGGGAAAAGCATTCCTGGGATTGCTGGTTCCTGATGATAATCCTTTTTGGAATGCTAAAGAAAACAATGGCGATTGGGACATTTTCAAAAAAGATGAAGTTTACAATAAATATCAGGGAGATTCTCATATATTAATTACAGATTATCCCAATATTGGAGCTTCGGAAGTGCGAGCGTGGTGCAATGAAAAAGTAAAAAACGACTGGCAAAAGTTTAGATCAACAGAAAATTATAACAAGCTGTCTTATAATAGCGCTTTTCCTTGGCAGGCTGATGGAGAAAATGGAGAAGTGGCAATGAATTATGTCATTAAAAACAAAAATGGCGCCTGGGAAGCCTTTAGATTGTACACTTTTAAGAAATTTGAAAACGGCATTTATTACAGAGATGTAGTTTTAGAAACCGATGAAAATATCCAGTTCAATTTAGCCGATATTCCTTTGGCAAACGGAATTTTAAGAGTAGATAAAAACAATAGTGATAAAACAATTGCGATGAGGTTGGGGCATTATGCTTTGCCAGAATTAGATAAAGAGATCGTGACTTCTACAAAAAAGGTAAACGGATTTGATGTTACAATTATTGATAACGGAAAATACCAATTGGCAATGATTCCAATTTTAGGATGGGAAAAGACAGAAGTTGTAAAAGCCAAAGGATTACATCCGGAAAGTAATGAAAGTAGTGTTATTGATGTAAGAAGTACTTCTGCACCCAAAAAGTCAAATATTTATGCGACTTTGATGCTTTGGAAACAATCAAATAAAAGATTTACCAATAAAGAATTGTCGCCTGTGAGTAAAATTATGGATTTAGGTGATGGTACTTTCTCCGTTACAATTGAAGGAGAACCAGAAAAAAAGATCCAATTTTAAGGTGTCTGATAAATAAATTAAAATAAGTAAGCATGAGATTAATTAGAATTTTCACTTTGGTGATGGTAACTGTAATGTATTCTAATCAGAGTTATTCACAATCTACAGAATTTAATAACCCCATTGCAGAACAGCGCGCTGATCCCTGGGTATATAAAACAGATACCGGAGACTATTTTTTGATAGCAACTGTTCCTGAGTACGATCGTATTGTACTAAGAAAGGCAAATAGCATCAACGGATTAAAAGAAGCCAAGGAAAAAGAAATTTGGCATAAACATGAAAAGGGAGTAATGGGAAGCCATATCTGGGCTCCGGAATTGCACAGGATCGATGGCAAATGGTACATTTATTTTGCAGCAGGCGAGGTTGAAAATATATGGAATATCAGGATGTGGGTATTGTCGAATTCGTCAGCAGACCCAATGCAGGGCAAATGGAAAGAAGAAGGACAAATAAAGACTCAAAAAGAATCCTTTTCTTTAGATGCCACTACTTTTGAGCACAAGGGAAAAAGATACTTAATATGGGCGCAAAATGTACGTGGAGGAGATAGCGGAACAGCTTTGGTTTTATCTGAAATGAAAAATCCAACGACGCTTACAGGACCGGAAGTGATTTTGACCGAGCCTGAATTCAGCTGGGAAAGGGTAAAATACAATGTAAATGAAGGACCTGCCGTAATTAAAAAAGACGGAAGAATATTTGTTGCCTATTCTGCCAGTGCAACAAATCATAATTATTGTATGGGTTTGTTGTGGGCGAATGAAGACGCAGATTTGCTGAATGCTGCTAACTGGAATAAGTCTCCGGGACCTGTTTTCTACACCAGCGAAGAGCTAAAAAGATACGGTCCCGGCCATAATTCGTTTACGACTTCTGAAGACGGAAAATCAACGATAATGATTTATCATGCTCGTGATTATAAGGAAATACAAGGGCACGAGTTATCAGATAAAAATCGTGCTACTCGCGCACGAAAAGTAAGTTGGACAAAAAGCGGCTTTCCGGATTTTATGCAAAATGAAAAAGATTAAACAATCATTCTCAAATTTTTTATCATACTGCTTTTAAAATTTTAACGACATCGATGATTTCAGGGTGCAAAAAGTTTATTTTATCTGCAGTATCAGTACTAAAATGTCCTGATTTAGCCTCTTCTTCAATAATAGTTAAATAGTTACTAAGGTCTTTTAGCATAAAAATTTCGAGACTGGATTTCATATTATGCGCAATATTCTTTACTGACTCGTTATCATTATTATGAAATGCTTTTTCCAGTTGTGCTGCTTCATTAGGGATTCTTTCAATAAAAAGTTGAATCATCTCTTTTATAAAGGCAGTATCTTCGCCAGCCATCTCTTCCAAAAAAGATAAATTAATCTTTCTTTTGGGTTGCGTTTTACCCTCTTTGCTTAGAACTGTTTTTATCGCTTCTAAAAGTAAGGGCTGCTTAAAAGGTTTTGGTACATACGCATCCATTCCTACATCAAAACAAAGTTGCTGTTCTCCCACAAGAGAGTGCGCTGTCATGGCTATTATAGGAATAGTCATGTTCATTTCATTCCTGATGTATTTTGTGGTTTGGTATCCGTCTTTAACGGGCATCTGAAGATCCATTAATATCAAATCATATTTATTTTTTGATAAAAGACCGATTCCTATTGCGCCATTTTCAGCTATGTCTAATTCAAAGCCAAAATTGAAAATAACGTTCTTTACCAGTTTCTGATTTAAAACATTATCCTCACAAAGCAGTATCTTAAGTTTTCCCAAATTATACTCGGACAAAGTTTCGTCTGCAGTTTCAATTTGGTTTGATTTTTTATAAGTCAGTACAAAGAAAAATTCTGAACCGCGTCCTTCTTTACTTTTTACGTGAATTATCGAATTCTGTAATTCTACCAGTTGTTTTACGATGTTAAGGCCAAGTCCGGTGCCGCCAAATTTTCGCGTAGTACTTTCTTCAGCTTGTGTAAATCGTTCGAAAATAGTTTTCAATTTATCCTCTTTTATTCCAATTCCGGTATCTTTAACCGAAAATCTAAGCGAATAATTATCGGCAGTTTCGGCTACTTTTTTTACCGAAACCGTTACTTCGCCATCTTCAGTAAACTTAAGCGCATTACCGGCTAAGTTCATTAGTATCTGATTTAATCTTCCCTGATCGCCAATTACATTTTCGGGCATATCGGCATCGAGAAAGAGATTAAATTCAACATCTTTCTGAACTTTTACTTTTAGTAAATCATAAACATGTTTAAGCGTGTTCTTTAAATTAAAAGGCTGTGCTTCAATAGTCAGATTGCCTGATTCTATTTTAGAAAGATCTAAAATATCATTTACGATCAAAAGTAAATTTTCTTCAGCAATTTGGACACTTTCGATATAATCACGCTGAATAGCATCAAGTCTTGTTTGAGCCAGCAGGTCGGTAAAACCAATGATTGCATTAAGTGGAGTTCTGATTTCATGACTCATATTGGCTAAAAAACTATCTTTTGCAAATACGGCACGATCGGCAATTTTTTTCTGGGCGGCCAATTCAATATTTTTTGTTGTTAATTCCAACTGATTGATCACGTGCTTTCCAATAATAGTAAGTGCATTTCGTTGGTCTTTATTAAGTTCTTTCGCCACATGATCTATAGCGCAAATTGTTCCTATGTTATATCCGTCAGGCGTTGTAAGGGGAACCCCGGCATAAAATCTCACTTTAAAACCTCCTGTAACATTAGGATCATTTTTAAATCGTTCATTTGCATGCGTGTCCGGTATTTCAACCATTTCCGATTCCAAAATAGTATAACGGCAAAAAGTAATTTCTCTTGGAACTTCTGAAACTCCAATACCAATTTCAGATTTAAACCACTGCCTGTTCTGGTCTATAAATGAAATATGTGCGATGGGCACGCCACATATATAAGAAACGAGTTTTGTAGCATCATCAAAAGCATCCTCGGGCAATGTATCAAGAATATTGTATCGTTTTAATGCTGCCAGACGTTCCAGCTCGTTGTGTGGTATGGGTTGTTGTAGAGTATTCATTCTATTGGGAAAGTAAAATGCAAAAATAGAATAATTTCAAGTAAAACCGGGTAAAAAAATAAGTCTCACAAATAAAGGGTTGTTTTTTCTTTTTACTACAGTAAATGATGATGGTCTGACAGGTAATTTAAAATTCTTACGTAGTAAATAACTTTCAAATACGATTTGTCTCCCAGGAAAAATAAAAACTTTTTTATTACATTTGATTTCTAAATTGAGCAAACAAAATCAATTTATTTATCATTAACCATAGTACTACTTATATGAAATTTTATGCACTTGTTTTAGCAGTTAGTCTGCTTTCATCTGCTGCATTCTGTCAAAAGACAGTTGCACCCGGCAGCAAGGATATCAATACCAAATACATCAAACCCGAAAAATCCCTTTATACCGTTTATTATGTTAAAGATACAAGCTGGGTAAAGCAAGGATCATTAACCTATGATATTGTTGTGGCAAATAATCAGTTGAGTCTGACCAATTCCTATACTCCAAAAGACAATTCAAGAACTAGTGCCCGCACCAGTGTAGCAGATGCCCAAACACTGAAACCTATAAGCTATACGAGCGATGGAAAGGAGTCAAAACTAAATCTCGACTTTGGTGAGACGGTTACAGGAAATTATTATTCGAAGAAAACCAAAAAGGATAAAAAGCTGAAACTGCATCCCAAAGAGGTTTATATTGACTGGAACTGGACTGATCATTTGATTTGTACATTGCCATTAGATGTAGGTTATAAAGCCCGCATCCCGCAGTTTTACTATAATAATGAGTCTGATGTTCTTGTTGAATACTATACCGTCAAAGAGGTAAAAAGTTTTATCTACAATTCTCCAAAGACTGGTAAGCACGACACATGGCTTGTCTCAGTTTTAGAAGAAAATACCGGTGCTATCTATAATTATATTGTAGACAAAAAAGACCATCGTTTATGGCAGCGCGAAATGTCTATGGGTAAAGGTATGTGGGAAATTACAGCCAACGAAGAGCTCGATTATCAGCCTATTAAGAACATATTCAACAAAGAACTTATGGTGCAGCAAATCTCCAAAGGCAATAGTGTCATTATTGGTACAGCCTATGCACGATCAGACTCTGGAAAGAAATTGGGTGGTTTGGTGAATACCGCTAAGAAACAATATGCTCCAAAGGGTACAGAGATTACGCTTTTTCCAAGTTCCGATTATTATGAGGAGTGGGTAGAAGTGAACAAGAAGATTCGCAAACAGAAAAAAATGCCGGAAGTTCCTTTGAACCGTGATTTTGGTTATTCGGTCAAAAAAGCCAAAGTTTACGATGATGAAGGACATTTTGAATTCGCAGATCTTATGCCTGGTAATTATGTCGTTATGGCCAGCTTTGATTTTTCTAACTCTTATAACTATTCCTATGTATCGGGCTATACCAATTATTATAACTATTGGGGGTATACGGGTTCATCAACAAATTACAGTACAGCCAGACAATCCTATATAGACAAGGCTAATATTGAGAAGCGTGTAACTATAGATAAAGATGGCGACAAAAAAGAAGTGAGCTTAAAAGAATAATGAAAAAAGCTCATTTCTTATGAAATGGGCTTTTGTAAACTGCAAAAAAGAGTCTTAACTTAATTGCAAAAAACTTTATTATTTACTAAAATCAGCCCCTTTATAGTTATACAACTTTTGTCGCAACTTGAATTTAGAAAGATATATCTCTCGTTATTCAAAAATAGTAAAGCATCTACTAGTATTGCTTGGTTTTCCTTTTCATCGGATTTACTGTCTTTAAATGACGAGAAGGCATTAAAAACTGGGGTTAAGAGACTTGTTAGCTCTTCTAAAGTACAACTCATGCCGTTTCTGTCGGCAAGTATCTGCAGCACTTTTATAAGAAAGTTTGGTAATGTTTCCATGACAACTGCTTTTACTTATCATATACGAAAATTGATTCATAACAGATTTTTGGAAGGGTTAAAATATATTAAGAACTAAAAAAGCAAAATATTTGGACTAAAAAGAAAAATATGTTTTTCTTAGTGCTCGTATCTTTGTATCTGAACTTTATAGTGTTTTAGGATTAATTCCAAAGCAAAGTTAAAACCGCTTTAATAGTTGCAATATGAAGAAAATGATTAAGGTTCCAACTTCTTTGATTGGCGGAGATGCGCCTCAAAACTCCCTGATGTTAGATGGTTGTTCTGTAATCGAGCAGTGTATACACAGTACCGAAGTTAAAGGAACTATGTACTTAGAACAGCATTTACTACTAATTGTAATGGAAGGATCTGTGGTGTTGACTTATGGAAAACAGGAATACAAGCTTTGCAAAAATGATATGATTTTGTTGAAAAAAGCCACTGCTGTAAAGTATCATAAATTCGGGAATGCTGAAAATGATAATATTTACGATAGTTTAATGTTCAGTATCAAAGATGATCTTCTAAAATCATTTTTATCAACCTCAGAAATTAAGGTAGCAAAACCAGAGGGAGAAATTAAGACAGGAGTTTATCCAATGAATGAATGTCTGGTTGCATTTGCCCATTCTATGAAGCCTTACTTTTTTGATCATTCTGTGGTACATCCCGGACAGCTTCGCCTGAAAATTATGGAATTACTTTATGATGTTGCAGAATGCAACAGAAGTATGTTTTTACAAATTCTGCAATTGCACGAGCCTGTAAAAACTGATATCCGCAATGTGGTCGAACAGCATTATGCTTCGCCAGTCTCTGTTTCGGAACTAGCATATCTTTCCGGAAGAAGTCTCTCGAGTTTTAAAAGAGATTTTCAGAATATATACAATGTTGCACCGGCAACCTGGATCAGAGAAAAGAGATTGGAAAAGGCAAAAGACATGCTGGAAACTACAGCTTTGTCGGTTTCAGATATCTGTTATTCCCTGGGATTTGAAAATGTCTCTCACTTTTCAAGAATATACAAGGAATTCCACGGACAGGCACCAAGTATCTCCCGTTAATAGCCAATACTCCAATTGACCAAGTACTAAATCACCTTCAATAAAATTCCGGTATTCAATTATTTGAATCACATTTTTCCATCTTAATTTCCAATTTATCATTAAAAGAGTTTTTATAATACATCTTATTACTGGAGAAACTTCCACACGGGATATTTTAATTCTCAAAAAGGACTAATTAGTCAAAATCTTTGAACTAATTAGAAAAAACTACACGCTTTGGTCATTGTAACTTTGTTTTAGAAATAGAGCTTAACTATTCTGTTAGTCAGTACAGTAGATTATGCTCGGAAATTTAATAATATTCAACTAAAACAAAACGATTTATGACAAACATTCCAGAACAACAAAACGTAGTTTCAAGTTCCGCAGGTTTTAATACTAATGTCTTTAGACAAGGCATTGGAAAAATTTCGAAAAAAATATTTTCCTCAGTCCCTACGGTAGTCCTTATTTCAACACTAATAATTGGAGGTGTATTAGTCTCCTGTCAAGATAAAAATAATCAAAACAATAAAACAGAAGTTATGCAAAACAATCAAGAAGAAAAAGAAGGTATCCTCAAAGCAATAGATTTATATGTAGAAGCAGGAAGAAAAGGGGATGGTAATATTGCAAAACCAGCATTTGCGTCAACGGCAACCATGTCGTGGTCTGAAAACGGAGCATTAAAAAGTGTTCCTATTCAGGCACTATTTGATGGATTTTCTGCAGCGAAGCCAATGGAGGCGAATTACAAATTGACCACTCTGGATGTAGAAGGTGATGTAGCAATAGCGAGAATCGAATCTCAATTTGGACCAGACAAATATGCCGATATGTTTACATTGGTTAAGGATGGCAGCAACTGGAAAATCATCAGTAAAATTTATCAAGTTAAAAAATAAGAAAAATGGCAGCAAATAAAAATATAAACACCGTTCAGGATTATGAAGATGTCCTGGCGGCAATGGAAGGCTATGTTCAGGGATTAAAAACAGGGAATGTAGCAGCCTTAAAAGAGACCTTTCATCAGGATGCAATAATGTATGGTCACTTGGGTGATGACCTCTCAGAAGGTACTATAGATAATTTGTATACCTATGTGGAGAAATTTGGCGCAGCACCAAATATCAAAACCAATCTGACGGTTTTGCACAAAACACCCACCACAGCAATTGTTCGCATTGAAATGGAACACGATGCTGCAGATGAAGATTTCACCGATTACCATTCATTAATCAAAATTAATGGTGAATGGAAAGTTATTGCAAAGCTTTTTCATCTCTATGCTAAATAATTAAAAATCATTTCGTTAAAGTTTTTACTGGAAGCATCGTATTGCTTTCAGTGGAGCTTTGTGTTTAAAAATAAAAACAAAAATGTCAAAATTATTCAGCCCATTGACTGTCAAATCAGTTACGTTTAAGAACAGAATTATGGACATATCGAAATGCTTGCTAAGATTGCATCTTTTATAAAAAGTACCGGAAGTGTTCCTGCTATTCAATTGGCTCATGCAGGCGGAACAACCGATTATTTACCGATCTAAGTAATTAACAACATTTATAATTGTCAACAAAGAAGGTGCAGCAATTGCAGCCTGTTTAATAAAAAAATAAGTAATGAATAAATATAAAAAGCTGTTTGCTCCCTTGTTATTTGCGAACGGAATTAGTTTAAAAAATAGAATTGTGATGTCGCCTATGACTACTTGGGCATCTAATGAAGACTTCACTATATCTGATGAAGAAGTTGAATATTACAAGAAAAGAGTAAATGGTGTTGGATTAGTAATCACAGGATGTACCCACGTTACGGCAAATGGCATTGGTTTTACCCACGAATTTGCAGGATATGATGATACTTTTCTTCCCAGTTTGAAGAAATTGGCGAATGCTGCAAAAAGTGGTGGAGCACCGGCAATTTTACAGATCTTTCACGCAGGCAATAAAGCAATTCCCGGACTTATTCCAAATGGTGAAGTGGTAAGTGCAAGTGCAGTGTCAAGCGGACCTATAGTACTTTTTGAAAAAGAAAATCTTCCAAAAGAATTGAGTGAAAATGAAATTTTGGAAATCATCAAAGCATTTGCCGAAACTACCAGAAGAGCAATTGAAGCAGGTTTTGATGGCGTAGAGATTCACGGGGCACATGGATTTTTGCTTCAAAATTTTATATCGCCTTTTTTCAATAACAGAAATGATCAATGGGGGGGTTCACTGGAAAATCGTTTACGACTTAGCCTGGAAATTTTAAGAGCAGTAAAAAGTATAATTTCAAAATATGCTGATCGTCCTTTTTTGATAGGGTATAGAATTTCACCTGAAGAATTTCCGCAACAAACTTATGGACTTCCGGATACGTTTATTCTAATGGATAGGTTGATTGAAGAAAAGATTGATTATTTACATTTCTCTCTGCTGGATGCCGTTAATCAAAAAGCAATTGATTCAGAATTTTCTAGCGAACCGATATCGGTTGTACTAAACAATTATGTAAACAACAGAGTTCCTGTTCTTGTTGCGGGAGGTATTACAACGCCTGCAATGGCTGATCAGGTTGTAGAATATGGTGTTTCTATGGCAGCAATAGGAAGAACTTTGATTGTTAATCCTGATTGGGTAGAATTAACTCAAAACGGGGAAGAAGAGAAGATCACTTCAATTCTTAAACTTGCAACAGTACAAGAGAAAAAAATCCCATCAAAATTAATGACAATATTCGAAAAATTAGAAGGTTGGGTAGAAGTAGAAGCTTAATTTAATTAATGACCATAACAAAGGTATATGATATGAAAATCAATTAGTTTATGATTTAAATTCAGTTGGGTTTAAGTAAAAATAAAAAGATCTAAAAAAGGTATATTCGAAAGGATATACCTTTTTGCTTAATAAGCGAATTTAAATTGCCAATCAAATAATAATATAATAAAGCAACATAATGTTGTAAATCATTTGCGCATAGGCTTAATTATTTTTAACATACTAAAGCTGAATGATCAGTTTTTAGAAATAAAGAGAATTATTCACTAACTATTAATGATCAAAATTATGTTTAAGAAAGGTCAAAATGTACAGCAGGAGTTTGGTAATCAGATCATGAAAATTATTGATTTCGAGCCGGACTTAATAGAAAATGTTATTACCCAATGGGAAGATGAAGAAGGTACAATTGTTACCGGCAAGTTTATGGAATCACAGCTTTTGCCGGCAGATGATTAAGCAAGAAATAAATATTTGATTCTTTAATTATAGTATGCCAAAAAAGATGAAAATCAATACAAAATCCAAAAATACTTTCTACGATTATCAGGAAAAAGATATTGAAACTATTTTTGATCAGATGGAAAGTTCTGCTGCTCCAAAACTCTTATATCAATTGCCAACTGGCGGCGGTAAAACAGTTGTGTTTTCTGAAATAGCCAGAAGATTTATAGAGCGATTTGGCAAAACGGTTGTTATTCTGACACATCGTAAAGAATTATGCACGCAAACATCCACTACATTAAAAAATATTGGAGTAAAAAATCTCATAATAAGCAGCACAAGCGGTAATTTTAAACCTGATTGTGACTGTTATGTGGCAATGGTAGAAACGCTTCGAAACAGAATTAAATCTAAAAAAATAAAAACCAATAATGTTGGTCTTGTTATCGTAGATGAAGCGCATCACAATTCTTTCAGGAAATTAATGAGCAGTTTTAAGAAAGCGGTGGTAATTGGTGTTACAGCCACGCCTTTTAGTTGTGATACTTCTAAACCCATGAAGAAACATTATAACTCCTTAATTACAGGCGTAAATATTGCAGCACTTATTTCAGATGGATTTCTGGCAAAACCACAATCGTATGTTTATGAAGTAGAATTAAATTCTTTAAAAACGGGATTACATGGAGATTATACCATAAGTTCCTCTAATGAATTGTATAGTTCTGCAGCGATGCAGGATTTATTGCTGCAAGCCTTTAAAGAAAATGCAGAAGGGCAAAAAACGCTTATTTTTAATAACGGAATTGAAACGTCTCTTAGAGTATATGAAACTTTTACCGCCGCCGGATTTGCTATAAAACATCTTGATAATAAAACATCGGATGATGAGCGAAAAAAAATTCTGAAATGGTTTAAAAAAACAAAAGGCGCTATTCTTACTTCGGTTTCCATCCTTACAACAGGATTTGATGAGCCTACTGTGCAGCATGTGATTCTAAATCGTGCTACGACTTCTATAACGCTATACCATCAAATGATTGGGCGCGGAGCAAGAAAACTTCCGTCTAAAAAAACTTTTGGAATTACAGATCTGGGCAATAATATACAGCGTTTTGGACCATGGGAAGAACCTGTGGACTGGAAATATGTTTTTGAGCATCCTGATGATTTTGCCAAACAGCTGCATCATCATTCTAATGGCGGAACATCTGTGCATTCGCATGCTTTGCCCGCTGAATTAAGAGCTCAGTTTCCCAATACTCTGGAAATGACTTTTGATGTCGAAGGAAATTATCAGGAGGCTATTGATACTGATAAAAAGCCAAAAACCGTTATTCAGCAATCGGTTAGACAACAGGCAAAGATGTGTATGGATAATGCCCACACATTATCGCAGGCCATTTCTTTGGCAGAATTATTACAGCCTGAAATAGAATGGCGCGTAAAACAGTATGTTAAGTGTCTTGATAATGCCAGTAAAAACTATAAAGAATGGCTGATAGAGGATTATAAAAACCGCTTAAAGGGATTAATTATAAAATTGTATCCAAAGGTAAAGGCGGCATAGATTAAAACAAACCTTATCCTTTGAAATAATAAAAAAATAACTTGTAGTAAATTATTTCAAATCTTAATTATATCATTTTAATTGCCTGAGTAGTTAATTGTATTTAATTAAGCCGTCTAAATTAATTTTAGGCGGCTTTTTTTGATCAATCCGGGTTCAAGTCCAAATATTATATGTCAGATTACGTTTATGGAAAAAGTCTTGTAGTGATTTGTAGGGAAAATATAATATATTTGAAACAAACATATACAGATGAGAATATTTATTTCAGCCATTTCATTTTTTCTATTATTTCAAACATATGCCCAGAATAATACGGCTGTAAGCTGGATTAATGAAAACGCAATCAAAATTGAAGATGCAAATCCAGATACCAACCTTTCGATATTCAATAATAACATTCCGCAGAAGTTTGCTGATGCAAAAATTTTCGGATTCGGAGAAACGACACACCAAGGAAAAGAATTTTTTGATTTAAAGGCAAAATTTTTCAAATATTTGGTTGAAACCCAAAATGTAAAAGTGTTTATTATGGAGGATTCCTACACTTCAGAAGCTGGAATAAACGAATGGATTAGCGGAGGAAATGGTAAAGCAGAAACTATTGCTCAAAATTTCAGCATCGGATTTTGGTATTGCAAAGAAGTGGTGAATCTCTTGCAATGGATGAGAAATTATAATCTTAATAAGCCTAAGGACGAACAAATTCGATTTTATGGTATGGACATACAAGTGGTGCGAAACATCAATTTGGAAATACGTGGTTTAGTAAAAAAGTATACCATTCCTGTAAGCGAAGAACTTCTTTTAGTAGTGGACAATTGTGTAGAGAAAAAAGTTACTTACGGCGAATCAACTAATTGGGCAGACATTCAGACTCCAAAGCTAAATGAAATTAAGAGTATTTTACTCGATTTTAGAAAAGGCATTAAAGACGAGAATAGGGATGAGTTCGATTCAGCAATAAGAGCTTTAAATTATTTATCACAATACACGTATTACGTACAAAATCATTATTCTCAGGATAGAGATTTGAAAATGTTTGAAAATGCTAAATGGATAATAAAAAATAAGTCAAAAAACGGAAAAGCTTTTATTTGGGCTCATAACGAGCATATTAATAATTTAAAAGCTGGAAATTACAGTACCCGAAAGATTTATAATCTGGGAAAACATTTGAAGGATTATTATAAAAATGATTATTATAGTGTAGGGTTTGATTTTGGCAAAGGTACCCAAGCGGGTTATTTTTCCGATAAAGATGAAAAACCCAGTTGGAAAAAAGTGGAGTTAAATAAACCATATGCCAAAACTTATGCCGAAACACTTATTGAAGCAAAGGACGAAATTTACTTTATAGATATGTCTAAAGCTTTAGAGGGCAGTTCTTCGGATTTCTTCAAAAAGAAATCGAAACAAATAGTTGCAGGTGGAGGAGGTTTCGATCCCAAAAAGAACCATTTGTATGAAAAAAAGTTTTCAGAAATGTACGATGGACTAATCTTTATAAAAAATATTACACTTCCAACTAATAATTTGATTGCAAAATAAAGGATTGAATTGTAATAAAAAGGCATAAAAAAAAACGCTAATTCAGAAGGATTAGCGTTTTTTTCTAAGTGATCCTACAGGATTAAAACTCCCACCTTACAAAAGCTTCCATGGCAGCATAACGAGACAAACCTAACTGATTATACAATTCAGCTGTTTCACTGTTTCGGTCTTCGGCTCTCTGCCAAAATTCTCTCGCATCAGTTCCCTGAAAAACAACACCATCTTTTTGAGATTGATGTTTGAAAATTCCGTGGCGTTTTTCCAAAACCTGATCAGGGCTCATGGGTACTGCCATTTCGACTTCGTCAATTCCCCATTCCTGCCAGGCTCCGCGGTACAGCCATAACCAGCAGTCATTCATAAAAGCTTTTGGTTTTAATGCTTTTACGGCTTCAAAAACAGCGTCCAGACAAACTTTATGCGTTCCGTGCGGATCGGCCAGATCTCCTGCTGCATAAATTTGATGAGGTTTTATTTTTTTGATCAAATCCATTGTAAGCTGAATGTCTTCTTTACCTAAAGGTTTTTTCTCGATAGTTCCGGTTTCATAAAAAGGCAATTCCATAAAATGAATCTGTTCATCCGGCAGACCCACAAAATAACTGGTTGAACGGGCTTCTCCTTTTCGAATCAACCCTTTTAGGTATCGCACTTCCGGAATATCAATTTCGCTGGCTTTTTTGTTCTTTAAAAAGGTGACTGCTTTTTTATAAATATCCTCGGCTTCAGGACTTTTTATTCCAAATTTAGCATTATAATCAATCACAAAACTGGCAAATCGCAAAGCCTCATCATCGGCAACGGCAATGTTTCCTGAAGTTTGGTACGCCACATGCACTTCATGACCTTGTTGTTGCAGGCGCATAAAAGTACCACCCATGCTGATAATATCATCATCAGGATGCGGACTAAAAATTAGTACACGTTTTTTGGCCGGTTCTGCTCTTTCAGGGCGATTGGTATCGTCAGCATTTGGTTTTCCGCCCGGCCAGCCTGTAATGGTATTTTGTAATTTATTGAATATTTTAATGTTGATGTCGTAAGCCGGACCGGAATCTGCCAGCAAATCGCTCATTCCGTTTTCGATATAATCAGCATCGGTCAGCATTAAAATGGGCTTTTTTAATTCTAATGCCAATCCTAAAACAGCTTTTCGGATTAATTTATCCGTCCAGACAATTTTTTCTACCAGCCAAGGTCTGTTGATTCTGGTTAGTTGAGATGATGCTTCTTTATCCAAAACAAAAACGGCATTGTTGTGTTCCTGCAAAAAAGAAGCTGGAATTTGATTTGTCACTTCTCCTTCAACCGATTTTTTGATGATATTCGATTTTCCTTCTCCCCAGGCCATTAAAATAACCTGTTTGGCTTCCATAATCTTTTTCACTCCAAGCGTAATAGCAGTTCTTGGTGTATTGCTCAATCCCGAAAAATCACCGCTTGCTGCGACTCTGGTAATATGATCTAAGGCGACTAAACGAGTTTTGGAGTTTTGAAGCGAACCAGATTCATTAAAACCAATATGTCCGTTACCGCCAATTCCAAGAATTTGTAAATCGATACCGCCCAACGCTTCAATTTTAGCTTCATAATTATGACAATAATCGGCAATTTCTTCTTTGGATAAAGTTCCGTCGGGAATATGATAATTCTCCGGTAAAATATCAACCTGATCCAAGAGCAGTTCTTTCATAAATCGAACGTAGCTGTTGATAGAATCCGGTTCCATCGGGTAATATTCGTCTAAGTTGAAGGTGATGACATTTTTAAAACTTAATCCTTCTTCTTTATGTAAACGAACTAGTTCTGCATACAATCCTTTAGGAGAAGAGCCTGTTGCCAGACCTAAAATACAAGGTTTGTTTTCTTTTTGTTTGGATTGTATTAAAGCTGCAATTTCCTGAGCAACTGCTTTTGAAGCCTCAGAAGAATTTTCGAAAACAACGGTATTAATGTTTTCAAATCGTTTCTCGAATCCTGTTGCTTTATCTAGGGTACTTTTTATCATTTTAATTTCATTTTTTTATATGTCAATAGATCTTTAATACTTTGTGTTTTTATTTTTCACGCAGATTTAGCAGATTTAGCAGATTTTTTTAATCTTTTCTGCTTTTTATTCTGAAAGCTATTGAGAGCTATGTGTTTAAAAAGTGTTACTCGTTAGAAGGTTTTCCTATGGTAGCCAAAATTCCGCCATCGACATACACGATGTGTCCGTTTACAAAATCGCTTGCTTTAGAACTTAAAAAGATAGCCGCACCTTGCAGATCATCCGGGTCTCCCCAACGTCCTGCGGGTGTTCTGCCCATAATAAAATCATTAAATGGGTGTCCGTTTACACGAATAGGAGCGGTCTGGCTTGTAGCAAAATAACCGGGACCAATTCCGTTCGTCTGAATATTAAATTTGGCCCATTCCGTAGCCATGTTTTTGGTTAGCATTTTTAGTCCGCCTTTTGCTGATGCATAGGCGCTTACAGAGTCTCTTCCCAATTCGCTCATCATCGAGCACATGTTAATAATTTTTCCTCCACCGCGTTCGATCATTCCTTTTGCCACATTTTTTGATACAATAAAAGGGCCTGTTAGATCTACTTTGATTACAGCTTCAAAATCGGCAACCTCCATTTCTATAATAGGCGTTCTTTTGATGATTCCGGCATTATTAATTAAAATATCTATTGGGCCAACTTCAGCTTCTATTTTGTTGATTGTAGCAATTACAGCAGCTTCATTGGTTACGTCAAATAGATATCCGTAAGCTTCGATTCCTTCAGCTTTGTATTCGGCTATGGCATTGTCTACAGCTTCCTGCGACGAGTGATCGTTTACTACAATTTTTGCACCAGCATGTCCAAGTCCTTTGGCCATTGCCATTCCCAGACCATGAACTCCTCCTGTAATAAGGGCTGTTTTTCCTGTTAAATCAAATAAGTTAGTTGACATTTTTTTAAGTTTTTGGTTATTAGTAATCTTGATTTTTTTTAGATGATGTAATTATTGAAATACATAGAAACATAGGTTCTGGTACTATGAAAGGATATTAAAAAGAAATATTTTCTTTCACTTAGTCTCACTTTGTATGTTTTAAATAACTTAAATAACTATTTGAAGTTACAGACTCTATGTTTTTATTTATTAATACTATAGTTAGCCTTTTATTTTACAATTACAATCAAAGGATTTTGAATTTCCTGATTGAAATGGTCTAAGTAATCCTGCCATTGTTTTGAGTTGGTTATCTGACCCTCTTTGTCCCAGGCAGCACCGGAATAATACACGATCGGTTCATTGTTCCTAACCGAAGTTTGGGTTAGTAACTGCTCTTTATCGACCCACATTTTTTCTGCCGGAGTGCTTAATATTATTGCAACAGCTGTAGTTCCTTCTTTGTCAAAAGTCGGTTCCCAGTAACTCATAATTCCTTGTTGTTCGTTTAAGCCAATTATGCCTTGCTTTTCACGTCTGATGATTCCAGCCACAACAGGCATGGGTTTATTATCGTTGAATGTGTAAATGTTTTCAATTCGGTTGAGTTGCGAGCCGGCATCTAGCGAGATCGTTTTTACAGCGGTCACTTTTATTCCTCCTGCATTCCAGGTATCGTAACTTAATTGAAAAGTAGATCGTAACGGGCCATTGTCTAGAACTTTCCATTGATGATAATTTCCTGAATAACGAATAGTATCTTTTACGTACGGAGCCATATTGCCGGCGCCTAATGTATAACCAACATGATAATAATCTAATCCGTCTCCATGATCGATATGATAATCGTTTCGTTTGTAACGGTCGTTTAAGACTAATTTATTGGTTCTTTTTACCCAGACATCATAACCGTAAGCGTCTCCTTCGGTTTTTTCTAATGCTTTCCCATAAGCGCGAAAGGCGATTTTGTCATTTTCCCAGGCAAAATCATCCAATCGTTCCGGAACAAAGCGAGCATAGGTTTTGGCTGCAAACGTTTCCGGTTTTCCTTTTTGAATTGAAAGTGTGAGCGATGCTTTTGCTTTAACATCAACTTGTACCAATAGATTTTGAATTGCAGCTTTTCCTTTGTGTTCTAACTGAAAAGGAAGTTGCTTTTTGGTAATGCTGTCAATCACCACAAAATTGGCCGTATCGATTTGTGAATAGGAGGAAAGCACGGTTGTCCATTTTATGGCTATGACCGATTCTTTTCGGTTTAAAGCCGAATTATTCTGAATGGTTACAATTGCTTTTGATTGTGCTATAAGAGTGAAAGGCAAAATAAAAGCCAGTAAAAAGTGAATTTTGACTAATTTCATGAGTGGTAATAATTGTTGTTTTTAATGTGTTTTTTTTAAAATTCATTCAAAAAAGGCATAGCTTGTGCTTCCCGATTCCAAATGAGTTTTGCATTTGTACGAGATTATACTTTTTCAGAATAATAAATCAGTATTGATTTTAGCCTTTTAGAAGCTCAGTTTTTAAAGATTTTCGTTAAGAAGAACGACTGTAGTTTTTCATTGTATAGTAGTTTATTTGTGTTGTTTAAGTTGAGTTATTCTTCTGTGTTTTCCAGTTTTGCTAAATATTCGCTCGGCATACAACCGTAATGCTGCTTGAATGCGGTAGAGAAATACGATGGCGAATTAAAGCCGCACATATATGTGATTTGCGCAATGGTATAGCGTTTACTCTGCATGAGTTCAACTGCTTTTTTAAATCGGATTCTTTTGATAAAATCCATTGCAGATTCGCCTGTTATGGCCTTTAACTTCAAGTAAAGGTTAGAGCGGCTCATTCCGATTTCTTTGCTGAATTGATCTACTGAAAATTCAGAATCGGCCAGGTGATCTTCGACAATCTGAATGGCTTGTTTTAAAAATTCTTCATCAAGCGTATTAAAAGCGATATTCTCGGGAACCATTTCTTTTCCTACCGAATAATATTCTTTTAAGCGTTTACGGGAACGCAGCAAATTTGTAATTTTTGCGGCCAGTAACGGAGTCGAAAATGGTTTTGTGATATAATCGTCGGCACCCATTTCCAATCCTTTTAGCTGTTGGCTGGTTTCGTTTCTGGCTGTCAAAAGCATTAGCGGAATGTGCGAGGTATTAATGTTCTGTTTTACCTTTTTACAAAAATGCAAACCATCGAGCTCCGGCATCATGACGTCACTGATAATAAGATCAAAAGGCTGAATTTCTAAAAGGTCTAAAGCCATCTGACCATCATAGGCCACGGTAACATCATAAACTTTGCTGAAGTAATCCTGCAGATAATCTATAATTTCTTTATTATCGTCTACAATTAAAAGTTTTATAGGCTGATCTCTTTCGGTTATTTCATTTTCTTCAGGCAATAAAGAATCGTCTGTTTCCAGTTCATTATCCGATATGATCGACAAATTATAAGCAGACTCTTCTACATGCTGATCGTTTTTATAAATATGATCTGAAACCGGAATGGTTACAGTAAAAATACTTCCTTCCTGCATGGTACTTTCGGCTGTAATTTCGCCGTGATGCAATTCGACCAAACGTTTTGTAAAGGCCAATCCCACACCGGAACCCAAATTCATCTCACGGTTGTTTACCTGATAAAAACGATCAAAAACTTTTGAGAGATCGTCTTTGCTAATTCCGACCCCCGTGTCGGCGACCTTTATTTGTACAGTATCGTTTTTCTTTACTAATTCGACATGAATGCTTTGACCGGTTTTGGTATATTTAAATGCATTGGATAAAAGATTGAATAAAATCTTTTCCATGGCGTCTTTATCAAAATAAAATAACAGCTGTGATTCTTCGGAATGGTAGGTGTAATGAATGCTGTTTTTCTCAGAAAGAGGTTTAAACGATTCGAAGATTTCCTCTGTAAAACTCACGATATCACCTTTGCCCACTTTAAGCTGACGGGTTCCCATTTCGGTTTTTCTGAACTCAAATAACTGATCGACCAAATTGTAAAGCCTTTTTGCATTGATGAACATTAATTCATGTTTCTTTTTAGAGATTTTATCTGCAAAAGGCATTTTTAATAACTCTTCTAAAGGAGCTAAAATCAGTGTTAAAGGCGTTCTTAGTTCATGCGATACATTAGTAAAAAAATCCATTTTTACCTGATTGATATAGCTCACTCTTTCTTTGTCAATTCGTTCTAATTTTAATTGCTCAACGGCTTTTATTCGTCCTTTTATGATTTGAAAACCAATGTATATTGCGGTACTGATAATGGCCAGTAATAACAAAGAAAACCAAATTGTTTTGTACCAGGGCGGGAGTATGCTGATCTTTAAATTTCGCACCGCACTTGTTTCGCCATTTGGACCAATTGCCTTGATTTGGAAATAGTATTTTCCTGCAGGTAAATTACTGTAGCTCACCTTTAGTTCATCAGTACGCTGCCAGTCTTTATCGATTCCTTCCAGCTTATAATAGTAGTACGTCCGGTTCGATGAAATATAATTGAAGGTATTAAAAAAGATACTGAATTGTTTGTATTCCGGTCCAATTTCCAGTTCGTTTGTCTGGTCGATATGTTCCTCCAGAATGTCCGTTTCATCTGCCACCGCAACGTTTTTATTTAAAACTTCTAAACCTGTAAAACTTAGTTTTAAAGGAAGCGGCTGCTGTTTAATCATCGACGGATAGAAATATGAAATCCCTTTTATACCTCCAAAAAGCAGCATGCCGTCTTTTGCTTTATAGAAAGCATAATCGTTGAATTGCTTGTTCTGTAAACCGTCGCTTTCGTCAAAAGTCTGCATAGCATCTTTATCAGGATTAAATTTGATCAGTCCGCTGTTGGTTGATATCCAGAGGTTTCCGTCATCATCCGGAACAATTCCGTAAATCGTTTCCTTAACGAAATCTTTTCCGGTTTTAAAGCTAATGAATGATTCCTGGGCTTCATCATATAATCGTAAACCTTCTCTGGTACCAAGCCAGATTCGGTGTTTTTGATCTTCGGTAATACAGTTTATAATATCGTCGCTCAATTTTCCGTGTCCGATGTTTCCAAATAATTGTGTATCAGGATAAAACAGTGTTACGCCGTTTGTGGTTCCAATCCAGATTCGATGTTTGCTGTCTTCAAACAAAAACGTAATATCGTCTGATGTCAGGCGCTTTCCGGCCTTGTCTAAGTGAATGTGCGTAAAGGTTTTGGTTTCGGGATGAAACTGGTCTAATCCTGATCGGGTACCTACCCAGATACGTCCTTTAGAATCTTTTAATAAGCTGTAAACCAAATCTCCGGCAATTGTGTTGGGATTGTTTTCGTCATGTCGAAAACGCTGAAGAGAACCACTGTTAGGGTTCAGTAAATTCAATCCGCCGTTGTGCGTACCAATTAAAACATTCCCGTTATCATCGAATGCAATGGCTTTAATGTTGTTTGAACTTAAACTGTTTGGATTATTTTCACTGTTCGAATAATAGGTAATCGTGTTAGCGTTTTTATTCCAGTAATTTAGGCCTTTATCGTTGCTTCCAATCCAGAAATTTCCTTTAACATCTTGTTTAATCACGCCAATTACTTCATCGTTTAAAGAAGGTTTTCCTGAGTTTTGACTTAGCAAATTGAACTTGATATCGTTTTTATGATAGTAGTTTAAACCGCCATAATAGGTTCCTAACCAGATTCCGTTTTGTTTGTCTTTAAAAAAGCAGCGAACAGAGTTTTGACTAATAGTATAGGGCTGAGAGATTTGATGGTAATAATTGGTAAAAGAATTGTTGTCTGGATTGAAAATAGTCAATCCCTTAAAGGTTCCCAGCCAGATATTTCCCTCGGTATCTTTTCCAACACATCTAATATTATTATCGGCAATGCTATTGTTTCCGGTGCTATGAAGCAGGGAAGTAGTCTGTCCGTTTTCAGCATTGTACTGAATCACGCCCTGGCCTTCGGTAGCGACCCATAATTTTTTACGATCTATGTAAACATCATTGATATAGGTTTTTTTTACTCCTAAATTAATTTTAGCCAGCTGATGCGTTTTTGGATTGAGTTTGAAAAGCCCAACATCGGTTCCCAGAATAATTTGCTGCTGCCAAAGTCCGATATACGCTATTTTTTTGATTTCATGTGAAGAAGCATTGAACTTTACGGCCGTAAATTTTTCCTCTTTTGGATCCAGCATAAAAACATCGCCCGCAATAGAACTTGCCCAGATTCTATGCTCTTTGTCTTCGGTTATAGAGGAGATATACCATTCGCCTATATTTCGCGGAAGCGGATAATTGGTAAAACTATCCGTATTATAATTGTAAACGCTTATTCCCTGATTGCCGCCCACCCATAATTGCTCTTTATGATCCGTAAATAAACTGCGGATGTAATACGACTGCAGGCTGTTTTTTACATTTTTTACTGGCCGATACACTTTGAAACCCTTGCTGTCGTAACGATTTAATCCGTCCTGGGTTCCAATCCAGATAAAGCCCAAAGTATCCTGCTGAATGGCAAAGACTGAACTTTGCGACAAGCCTTTATCTACCGAAATATTACGAAAATATCGATCCTGAACTTGTGCATGGCTTTTGGCTGCAAAAAGAAAAATGTAGAAAAACGCAATAATGGCAATCGTTTTCTTCATGAAAGTGGTATTATAATGGTTTTATTTATGCTTATTTCTGTTTTAAAATAGAATGATAGCTTTTTGGTAACTAAAAAAAGCGTTTCACTTATTGTAAATGCACATAATTGACTATGTGAAAGAAATGTATTTCTTTTTTGCATTCTTTTAGCATTTAAAATTGATGTTTCTATGTGTTTAAACAACATCTAATTTAAAGAAAAAGCAAACATCTTATTTGTTTTAATTTTTGTCATATTTGGCCACATCCGGCAATTCGTCTATAGCTTCTTGTTTATTTACTTTAGTACCTTCTGATTCTAACAATACTGAACTTCCTTCAATTTTAGGTGAATAGGCTTTTCCTTGAAATGTAACAGGCAGATTACCATAGCTAAATAGCGATTTTACCGCTTTTCCTGAAACTTGTAAAGCGACAGGTTTTTCTCCGTCTAACTGCACCTGAATATCCCAATCTCCAACTTGTAAATGCGATAAACCATTGTTGTTTGCGATAGTTTTGATGACTTCTGTTTTTCCATCTTTAATCTGAATAATGGTTAGAAACCTGAATTTTTGTTTCGCTTCAGAAGTAATTCCGGCGTGCCATTGGTCTTTAAATTCTTTAATCTGACCTTCATCATTGGTGACTTTATTCCAGTTAACGGCAGCTTCGTAGAATTGGTTATGTACTGCCATTTTTAGCGGACTATTCGCAAATACACTTGCATTGACATTTCCTAAGTCTGTTTTTACAATGAAGTTTTGTTGTTTGGCTTTCACCGAATTTTCTCCTTCGATCGTATAATACGGGCAGTGGAACTGAGTGGTCCATTTTACAGGATTTTTAGCTTCCAGTTCATCATACAAAACAATATATCCGCCTTCTAATTGCAGCATATGTCTGCGGTATAAAGTTACTCCTGAATCTCCGTAACCATTGGCTTTATTCGGCACAACATTAATCTGTTTGAATCTGTCAAGCCAAAATTCGCTTTTAATTTCTCCGTAAGCATTACTGGCATCTCCCAAAGCATATTGAATGTGTTTTCCTGAAATAGCTCTCGGAATCCATCCGTAACCTTCTTCACCCAATTTTTGATTTAAACTATCGGCTAAAATGGTGTTGTAAGCTTTTGATGTTCTATAGTATAAAAGATTGTGCTTGTCGCTAAAATTGCTATAATAACCCGTTCCTCCAAAAATTACTTTTCCTTTGTAATTGATGGTAAAAGCATTCTGCGAAGCATGTCCGTGCCCCGAAGAACCAAATGGACTGCTGAACAAATAACTGCTCAGGGTTTTATCGCCATGAGCCAAATCTTCGTGCATGGCTACTACACCAACATCTCCAAATTTGCGGGTTTTAGGCAAGTCAGTAGGAGAATTTGCAGGCAAATTTCTGTTGGGTTTATAGTTTAATAATCTAAAGAATAAGAAATCATCTGTACCGTGATAATAGGCAGGATAATCTCTTTTTATTTCGCCCACATACCAGTTTAAGCACGGATTATTCATTTTATAAGTCAGGGCATCTGCAAACCAGGCTTCGCCTTTTACGATGTACGGAATGTTCTCCCACATGTCGCCAATTGCAGTACTTGCAGCTCCGTTTGGGTGTGTGTACAGCATATAATACGGAAGATTTTGCATCCACGGTAATTTGAAGTAATCAACTCCGCTAAAATCACCAAACATTTGTGATAAATAAACAATCGACTTAAAGTTGACTCTAAAATAGCCGTTTCCTTCATGCCAGCCGCCATCTGTAGTGCCCAGAACCGGAAAACGTGCCGACCAGACTTCGTACATATACGTAAGCCATTCTTTGGCTTCTGGAACATCATTAATTACGGCTACTGTAGCTATCGCAAGATTTCGTAGTGTAATTTGCCAAACGTGATTATCGCTTACATGCAATTCAAAACGGTTAGGCAAATGATTGTAAACGCGTTTCGCCCTGATGGTAATGATATTTTTGAATGTTTCTTTTTCCTGTGGTGTTAAAAATTGATATCCTGCATCATAAAACCAGCCCAAAGCTTCGAGTACAGCACCGCTTGTAAAATCGTCGCCTGTAGCCAATCCGTTTGGGTTCATGGCGGCAATGTTTAAGGCTCTGCGTTTAGCGTCCTGAATAAAACGTTCGTCTTTGGTCAGTTGATAGGCGATGCATAAATTACGAACAGGAGTCCCAACAGCATCACCAAAACCATGGTACATTCTTTCTACAATAATCTTTTTTTCTAATTTATTTTTGCCTGTAGTATCAATTACTCTTTGGGGTTTTTCTGTTGGGAGCGGTGCCAGAATTAGTTTTTCCGCGTAAGCGATAAATTTTTTAGCTTCGGGATTATCCAGATTGTTTTTATAAAAATCTTCGCCAATACTGTCCATATCCCATAAAAGCGGATGTGCTCCTTCGTTGCGTTTTAAAACCTCGCTTATTGGCGGTGATACTTTTTCATTGTTATATTTGGCGTCAACTACAAAATCGTAGATCGGAGACCATGTCCATTGATTGCTGTCTTTTAGGGCGTAACCGTATTTCCAGTACCATTTTCCGGCTTTTAAGGATTGGTGCAATGGGTAAACGGCCCAGCGCTGTTCAGCACTTGTTATCAAATCATTGCCGAAGTTTTTATCGCTGGCCAGCATTACTTTGTAGTGCACATTACCAATATTTGGATCTTCGGTAACTTCACTGCCGCTTTCCATTGGTTTTACCATTTCTTTTCCATTGGTTGCAGGCCATAATAAGGCGGGAGCATTGGTAGGAACTGTAATTCCGTTTACAGGATAAGGCCATTCACGGACTCTTGAATGCAGTTTTTCTGCTGTTAATTTTATTGTGGCAGGTTGCTGCTGACTGAAAACAGAAAGTGCCAAAATAGATAGTATTATTGTATATGTTTTTTTCATAAAATCATTTCGTTAGCCCAATTATAATCCTGATTCAAAAGAATCTCCATTTGTTTTACACCACTTTTTAAGATAGCGGCGCATAGCAGTTAATTCTTTTTTATAGGCTTTATTTACGGCCAGATTCGTGATCTCGCCCGGATCTGTCGATAGATTGAAGAGCTGTTCTTTTAAATCTCCCTTGTTGTATACGATATATTTATAATCTTGAGTAATTACGGCACGTCCGCTAATGTTTAGAAGCTCTTCGTTATCTGCAAAATCGGTTTCGATTACCAATGTATCACGTAATTTTAGGGCGGGATTTTCTATTTTTTTACTAATGTCAATTCCTTTTAAATAATTTGGTTTTGGGATTGCTGTAAATCCGCAGATTGTAGGGATAATATCGGTACCATTACAAACTAACAAATCATCTGTGCGTGGTTTCCATTCGCCTATTTTAGATATGATAAAAGGTATTTTGGCTGATTCTTCGTATAATATTTGTTTCTGATTCCAACTGTGACCTGCGTATCCGTCACCGTGATCTGCTGTAAAAATAATGATGGTATTTTTTTCGATATTGTATTTCTTTAAAGAAGCCAAAACCATTTCGATATAACCGTCTACTTTTTCTACCAGACGATTATAGGCCCAGCGGTATTGGCGCCATTGATCCGGAGTCCAGTTGACGGTGGGATAGGTTCTGAAACTTACTTTTTGCTGTTCGCGTACAATTTTAGGTTCGTATTCCGGGATTTTCCAGTTGGCAGGCAAGGTCGGACATTGATCTGCAGGTGGTGCATTTTCTAATACATCCATTTTTAAATCTTCTCCGCGTGCCCATTCGCAAATATCATGTGGATTCAAAAAGGAGGCGACCAATAAAAAAGGGGTGTTTTTATTCTCTTTGATAAAGCGAGCACAGAAAGACGGTGTCGCAGCATCATTATAATCCTGAAAGGCGGTATTTTCGATATATTCAAAACCATGCTGGCTTTTTTTGGAAGTGGGAACGGGTAAGTGCCATTTGCCTACATAACCGGTTTTATAACCTCCGTTTTGGAAAATTTTCCCCATCATCAACAGATCATCCGGCCATTGACCGTCCTTTTCCGGAGCGTTTCCAATAAAACCATTTTCGAAAGGCATTTTTCCGCTCATTATAGCGGAGCGGGAAGGAGTACACAAGGGTTGTGCGCAATACGCTTTGGTAAACCTGACTCCGTTTTGTGCCAGTTTATCCATTGCAGGTGTATGCAGGTTTTTGTTTCCTGCAATACTCATTGCATCAGCAGTCTGCTGATCGGTCATGATGATCAGAATATTGGGGCGTTCAGCGGTTTGCGAATTACTTAAAAACGGAATATGCAATACCACGAAAAGCCATATAAAGTATATTTTTTTTTGAATGATCATATCGACCTGTTTTAATAGATTGGTTTTTGATTTATACACTCATAAATGCAAAACGAATTTAGTAATCAATGTGCTTATACGGTTTTGAATTTGTGTAAAATGATATTAAATTTATCTAAAAGCCTTTAATTCTTTGAATTTGTGGGATTTCGCGAAGTTCGCGAAGAGTTACGCAAGGGGCGCGAAGTTTTTTTTATGCAGGTTTTTTTTATCTCCCAATCCCGATAACCATCGGGATTGGGAGATTTTACAATTTCGCGTATTCCGTCTTTTTAAATTTCTGAAAAGCATTGGCGCAAGCACCTAATAAACCGGCTTTGTTGCCTAAACTAGCCGCTACAATTTTTGTATTGGAGAAAGAAACCGGAATTGCGGTCTTTTTAACTCTTTTTGTCAATTCATCAATATAAAACTGACCTGCTTCGCTGATTCCACCGCCAATTATGACTTTCTGCGGACTAAAAATGTTCACGCAATTAACGATTCCGGCTGCTAAATAATCAAAGTGATGTTCCATTGCATTTACTGCATGGTCTTCGCCGGCAAGATACTTTTCGATAATGGTTTTTCCGTCGATATGTTCTTTGGCTGTTTTATTTTGAGATTTGTAGTATGCTATTAATGCGGTAACAGAAGCGTATGTTTCTAAACAGCCGCGTCCGCCACAGGCACATTGAATTCCATTGTACTGAATTACGGTGTGTCCTAATTCGGCGCCACGATTGTGGTAACCGCCAAAAAGTTTTTTATTGATCATGATCGCACCGCCAATTCCTGTGCCAATCGTTAGGAATATAGCATCTTCACTGTCTTTTGCCGCGCCATAGATTACTTCGGCAAGTCCCATTAAGTTGGCGTCATTATCAATTACTACATTATGTCCTGACAGGTCATTTAGAATTTTTCCTAATGGCAATTGTTCAAAACCGGGAAGATTAACGCCACCACCCACAATTACATCATTTTCGATTAAACCCGGAAAACCAATACCAATGCCTACAATAGGTTCGTTTAATTCATCTGTGCATTGCGTAATCGCCTTAACAATTAAGTTTATTATCTCTTCTTCGGTTTTTGCTTCTTTAAGGGAAACTATAAATGAAAACAAGATTTCTCCAAGTTCGTTGACAACACCGCATTTCAGTGAAGTGCCGCCAATATCTATCCCGATTGCGTATGATTGTGATATTGGTGTATCGTTTATGGTATTCATAATGCTAATTTTACTATTATTTTATCTTCTCCCGGAAACAATTAATGCAGAACGGCAAGTTCTGCATTAATGTCCAAAAAATGATTAATTTTCTAAAAAAAAAATAATCCTTTTATTTATGTTCTAACGGTATTATAATTTAGGTTTATTTAAAGATTTTCCAAAATCTCTCCATATTTGAAATTGTTCCGGTGTTAGAATTGCTTTTTCTTTGGTTGTTATTTCTTTTTTCCAGGCTTCTAGTTTCTCTTGTCTCTGATCATAAAAAAGTGCCGGATCGTCTTTAATCGCTTTTTGACCTTTGCCATTTTCGGCAATTAAATCGTGCATTTTTTGTCTGTTTACTTTGCTTAGTTTCATGACTGTAAAGATAGAATCTCTTAATACTTTCATGTCTTTTGGTTTATCCTGAGCCAGTGTTACACTAACCATTAGGATCAAGCTGCATACTAATACTATCTTTTTCATAATTTACTTTAAATTTATAAAATGAGTATTTTATTAAACACATAGAAACATAGTTTTTATTTGTAAAAAAGGATATTAAAAAGAAACTCGTTTCTTTACACATGCTTATCTATGTTTGTTGCAAATGAGTGAAACACCTGTTTTTCAGCCAAAATAAACTATGATTCTATGTCTTGAAAATGATATTAAGAGATTTAATACTTCGGATTTTGACGTGTAATACTTTTATTCACATCGGTTTCGTTTTGCGGAAACGGATATAATTCATGTTTTCCGGCCACAAAATTGTTGATAGCAGGGTAGAAGTATGTAGATCTTATGGCTTTTACTGCAACACTTGTTTCGGTTAATTTATCTCCCAAAATTCCCCATCTTATCAAATCGGCTCTGCGCATACCTTCCCCTGAAAGTTCCCAGGCTCTTTCTTGTTGAAGGGCTTTAAGGAAATTTTCTTTACTAAGTCCTGTTGGTAAATTTATTTGTGCAGCTGTTGGTTTTGGTAAAAGTCTGGCAGTTGCTGCTGCACCTGAACCTTTTCCGTCTGTACTTGTAATGGTTACAGTTGGTGCGGTTGTATAACCGTCGCCCGAACGTAACATTCCGATTGTCCCAATTCCACCACTTGCAAGTGTTACTACAGCTGCCGCCGCATCACTGCCGCCACCGCCTGTAATTTGAAAGACAACATTGGCCGCGGCTGTATATCCTGTTCCTTTGGTATTTAAATCAATGGCAATTCTGCTTCCCTGAATATCTGATCCAAAAGCTCTTTTTCGAACCTGATTAATGGCATCATACGCAATAGCATTTGGACCTTCGTTTAATTCATTTTCTACTTCGGCACGCATTAACAGTAAATCTGAATAACGCATCACTACCCAGTTGATGTGTGTATATTGTCTTTCCTGAGTAGAATTGGTTTGATATTCCCTGTTCCATTTTGCCACTGTCCAGCTTTCGTCTTGTTTTGTGGTCAAAAGAGCTACTTTATTCCCCAATGCATTAATTGTATAAGTGGCTATCGAAAAATCTCTTCGCTGGTCTCCTTCTGTAAAGCTGCTGTAGAATGGCTTTGGCACCATACATCTTCCTACTGTTGTAGCGTAAATTCCGTTTGATGTTAAAGCCCCGTTGAAATAACCCACCCAGGATCCGTTTTCTCTGGCTCCGGCTGAGTTGTAAAAAGCAATCTGAAAAATATTTTCTGTAGGTTCTAAAACATGCTGACACTGGTTTTTAAAGACCTTAGAATACGAAGGGTTCAATTTATATGGATTTTGTGCCATAACATCATTGATCTCTTTTTGTGCAATCTTGTAATATTCTTTGTAATCAGCAGGACGTTTTATAGTTCCGTCTGCGTTTAAAGAATAGCCTCCTGCGAAGATGGCTACTCTGGCAAGCATTGATTTTGCTGCCCATTTGTTAACACGCTCATCTGTTGGTATTTGTTCAGGAAGAAGAAGGGCTGCTTCCTGCATGTCTTTTATAATCTGAGCATAAATTTCATGACGATCTACAAGTGCTCCCTTAAGATTATCTCCTGCCTGAGAGCTTTTTGTTTTAAAGGGAACATCGCCCCATAAACGCACTAGCTCTGAATAGTAAAAACCGCGCAGAAACTTAGCTTCTCCAATGTATCTGTTGAGCTGAGTTTTTTCGGCGTGTGTTCCGTTTGCGTACAAATCCATTTGTGGGATTCTTTCAATTACAACATTCGCTCTGTCAATTCCTTCATACAATTTACTCCATACGTTATAAAAAGCATTCGTTTGAGAGATTCCCTGATAATGCGCTATGGTACGCCAGTCATCAGATCCTAAGCCGCTTATTTGACCAATATCAGTATCAGCATCAAAAATCAGCGAAATATTCCAGCCATAGCTATCAAGAGACGACATGGGCTCGTAGACACCTAAAGCCGCCATATTGGCTTCATTGGCATTAGTAAAAAAATTAGCGGTTGTAAAGTAAGAGTAGGGTGTTACTTCCAGTTCTTTTTCACATGAATTAAGCGGTAATAGCAGGCAAGTTATTCCAACTATTGTAATTGCTTTAAAGGAAAATATATATTTTTTCATTTTTTTAAACTTTAAATTATAGTGAAATATTTAAACCTGTAAGAAACGATTTGCTTCTTGGATAAGCACTAAAATCTACTCCTCTGGTTATGGCACTATTAATTACACTTACTTCAGGATCGTAACCTGAATATTTGGTAAATACATACACATTATTAGCCGTAAAATAAATTCTCAGATTTGAAATTTTAGTATTGCTCAGCCATTTTTTAGGCAGGGTATATCCTAAACTTATATTATTGATGCGCAGGAATGATCCATCCTCGATAATATCGCTGTACAAACGGCCTGTAGCATTACCATTGAAGGCTGGGTTGGTTTTTCCAACATTCAGGGCTGTCAGTTCAGCAGGATCGGTTACACGCTGTCCGCTTGCGTTAATCGTAGTCCATCTGTTGGCATAAATAGCAAAAGTATTTAGGTTTTCCTGATTCAGTCTTGAATTGTTCAGCACGTTAGCGTTATAAATATCATTTCCTACAGAGAAATCTAAAAAGATACTAAGATCTAATCCTTTATAACTAAAGGTATTATTTAAACCTCCTGTATATTTAGGGTTTGAATCTCCTATAGCAGTTCTGTCTAAATCATTGATTACTCCGTCTGGTTTTCCGTTTGGACCACTAATATCTTTAAATTTTATGAATCCCGGCTGTACCACAACATTATCACTCACTACACCTGATTTTAATGTATAAGTGCTGTTTGTTGCATTATAATCAAAATCGCTAACCTGATATAAACCATCGCGAACATATCCGTACATAACACCTACTGGTCTTCCTACTTCTAGGATATAATCGTTTGAAGTGGTGTAACTATTGGTTATTAATGAATTTTCTCCTTCGCTTAAAGCCAGTACTTTTGTTTTATTAAAAGCGATATTAAAACTGGTACTCCAATTAAAGTCGGCCTTTTTTATGTTTATGGTATTCAGGGTAAATTCTAAACCGCGGTTGGATGTTGCACCAATATTCTGAAACTGTTTTTTAAATCCTGAACTAGCCGGTATACGGGTGTTGTAAAGCAAATCTTTAGAACGATTTTCGTATAACTCGGTAGTAAGTGAGATTCTTTGTTTGAAAAATCCTAAATCTAAACCTATATTCGTTGATTTAGTAGCTTCCCATTTTAAAAGCGGGTTCGGAATATTGTTTTGATAGGCTGTAATATTAGTTTGATTGTTAATAGGATAAGATCCTGAATTAAAAATACCTAACGCAGCATAATTTGCAATTCGGTTATTTCCTGCCTCACCATAACTTACACGAAATTTAAGGTCTGAAAATACAGGAACGCTTCTCATAAAATCTTCTTCAATAATTCGATAAGCTGCAGATACTGAAGGGAAATATCCCCATCTGTTATAAGAACCAAATTTTGAAGAACCATCAGCTCTAATACTTGCTGCAAACAAATATTTATTTTTGAAAGAATAACTTGTCTTTGCAAAAAAGGACAGCATTTTATCATCTTCTGCAAATGTTGTTGGTATGCCCGCAATGGTACCCAATTGCAGTTTGTCCCAACCTAAGTTTACATCAGGAAAAGCACTGGCAGTCGTGCTAATTCCTTCGGAATAATTATAAATATATTCCTGACCTGCGGTAACATCAAACTTATGATTTTTAGAAAATGTATTGCTATAAGTCAGCACATTATTATAATTTAAACGGGAAGAGATATTATTGGTAACCCCGCCATTAGCACCGCCGCTTCTGATAGCCTGAATACCTCTGGCATCATTAAAATACTTGCTGTTGTTATTGTTATCGGTATAACTTATCAATCCGCGATAGACCAATTTAGGTGTAATGTTGTACTGAAGCTGCAAACTCATGTTTATCGATCTTGTAATGGCTTCTCTTTTTTGGCTGTCGATCGTAATCGACGGACTTTGAAATATAGGTGAATCCTGATTGTCTAACGGATCTACGGTAAGGGTTTTAAGGTCTTGGTCTACGCCATTTTTTCCAATTGTTGGTCGGTATTGCAGTAAAGTCTGTAACATGCTCAATCTGGCATTTCCACCTTCGCCTGTATCTAATCCGGTTATTTTTTGATTGGAATAATTAACGATAGCATTCACAGAAAGTTTATCGGTCACATTATGCGTTACAGCCAATTTTGCGATATGCTTTACAGATTCACTCCCGAGCATAATACCCTGATCGTTATTAACAGAATAAAATGAATTAAATTTGGTTTCGTTTCCACCGGCGCTAATACTTACCTTATGATATTGAGACTGCACTGCATTTCCAAATATTTCATCCTGCCAGTTAATACCGGGCCTGTTTTGATAAAGAGGGGCCAATTCATCCCAGGTACCATAGTTTTTTATGAATTTTTGCAGTCTTACATCATCAGTAGCACCTTCATACATTAATTGGGTATATTGATACGGATTCATTACATCAAGCTTTTTGGCAATTGTTTTAATACCTCCGTAAGTATCATAACCAATCGTTAGTTTACCGCTTTTTGTTTTTTTGGTTGTCACCAAAACTACTCCGTTGGCTCCCTGCGCTCCATAAATAGAGGTTGATGAAGCATCTTTTAGCACGTCTACAGATTCGATATCTGTAGGGTCCAAAAAGCCCAATCCGCCAGTTTGCGCCACTCCGTCGACCACATACAATGGCTCGTTGCTTTGTGTTATAGAAGTTCCGCCTCGAATTCTAAGTGTTGGTTCAGATCCCGGAGTTCCGTCAGACATCGTAACCTGCATACCGGCAACACGTCCTTGCAGGGCCTGTGCAACGTTTTGTACTGGTATTTTGGCAATTTCCTCTCCTTTTACAGAGGATATGGCGCCGGTAATATTTTTTCTTGATTTCGTTCCGTAACCTACCACAACTACCTCATCAAGATTATTGGTGTCATCTATTAGTTTTGTATTGATCGTGGTTCTGTTTTTAACCGGGATCTCGGTAGTTTTTGTTCCCATAAAAGTAAATACCAATATGGCATCGGGTTTTACCTTAATTTGATATTCACCATCAATAGATGTAACGGTGCTGTTTTTGGTTCCTTTTTCGTAAACTGTCGCACCAGGTAAAGGCAGTTTTTGCCCATCAGTAACTACACCGCTTACTGTAATATTTTGCCCATAGGTAACTATAGAAGTTATAAGCAGCATTAATAAAAATATAGTCCTTTTCATAATTTTGTTTTAAATGGGAATAAGTCTCGTACTTAATTCCTATTGATATTATTTAAGTTGGTTTTGGTCTTGTTTAAAATTAGCCACTATTTGTATTGCAATTTCAAAAGATACATCTAAATGTTTCTGTTCATTTACAGAGCGAAACTTCTAAAATTATTTTTGAAAATAAGAACAAGTACGCTTTTAATAGTTTCATTAAATTACTTACTCAATCGATGCAGTGGAGAAAATTATAACAATTTATTAACTTGAGGAAGGGGCTGGGGAATTTTACGCCGGGTGAATAAAAATAGATTCTGTAGCAGCTGGTTTGTTTCTTTTGGATTAGTCATGTTTTTTTTGGTTTTAATTAAAACAAATATAGAAATCGGGTACACATGACAGTTTTGAATACGTCCAAAATGATATTGATTTTGATTAATACAACGTTTTCGTTCCCCGTAAACAAAGGGGAAATCAAGTTTTTATGTTGTTTTTTTGAAATGTTTTTCTCAGGAAAGTACCGTATTTACTAATCAATTTTGAAATAGGGTAGCGGGTTTAAAAGTTAAGCAAAATTCAGGAAATTGTTAAGCGAAATAGTGGCCTTTTGAGGTGATTTTTATCGATTGATTTGTTGATTTATTTTAATGTTTCAGATAAAACTTATTAATTTAAATTTCAGCTAATGATTTATTGTTCGAAGAATGAGATTTTAATTTTAAAATTGATTTTTATTTTGAATAATTAGTTTAGAATTGATAAAAAAAGATTGCGTAATGGCACGCGGATGAGACGGATTCGCTCTCGCGAAAACACGGATTTATGCGGATTTTTTTTGTGCCTTTTTTTCAATGAAGGATTATTTAAATGATTTCTTAATTTTCTTGAATAAAGTAAAGCTTAATGCATCTTAATATCTTAATGGTTAAATAAACGGCAGACGGATCACTGATTTTTATTATGCTTCATGATAAGTGAAATAAGAACAAAAAAAGACGTCTAAGATAACTCTTAGACGTCTTAGAAAATATAATTCTTAAAATGCTTAATCCTGCAGATTGGCTTTCACATCGCTTTTTTTACCATCAATAATAAGGCTTAAACTAATATTCCCTTTTTCGAAATCATTGTCGCTATTGGGCTGAATAGTAATTTCAGGAGCTTTATTGCCATCATAAGGGTAAACGATACTTATAAAACTTTGCGTTGCAGTATCTTTTTTAGGTTTTTCGAATACAAAGGCTGGTCTTGGTGTTTCTTTAGCATAGGAGTACGAAATTTTTCCTTCTTCTTTATTTAAAACTACTTTGTCACTGTTTAAAGATTGGATCAAAAGGTTGTTTCCATCTGCATAAGTAGTATAAACTTTGTTGTTTGCTTTGTCGAAAACGGGTTTGCTGTCTTCTTTTAACTGAAAATGTATGCCTAAATTCCCTGTAGCTTTACCAATGGCTTTATCAATGATCAAAAAGTATTTTTGATCAATAAAAAGAACGCTTCGCTGATGGTCAAGATCATTATAACTAGGGTTGGTATACGTTACTATATCCAGGTTTTTACTGGTTTTCCATTGGTTTTGTCTGGCTTTGGTAATGATCATATTCTCATTATTCAAGGTCAAAGTAGAATGTACTTTTGTCTGACGAAACCAGTTTCTCATTTTGGTTACTTCGGCATCACCGCTGTAAATATAGCATCCTGTATCAGGGGTGAAATTGCGTCCTTTTACCCAAAGTTCAAAAGTCCCGTTATCAGGCTGCGAATGAAATTCTGCGGGCGGCCCGGCTTTTAAAACCATTATGGTTGCTTTATTATCCCACCCGTTTCTAAAGGTATAAAGTCCTCCATTGGGGAATGCATTTGATAAATAATCAGGCAGTTTTCCTGATGCACCTTCTGTAGCAAAATATTCGATAAGTCCGTCATTAGGGAACATTTTTGACCAAGCTGCAAATTGTTTTATTCGTACGTTTTTATCGACCACCCACGTATCACCAAACATAGGATAGTTGTAATTAGGGAAAGATATATTGGCGGTAACGAAGACCATTTTTTCAATTGTTTTGATATACGATTCCGGAAATTCGTTTTCTACACCCGCCATTTTTGCAGCGTTATAAGCCTTTGTGAAAATTTCGATACATCCCACATGATAGGTTGGTGAAAGTTCCCATTGTACACCATCAGGAAGTACTTGCAGTTTTATTTCGCGGTTAAGGACGTCGATACCGCTTTTACGCCATTCCGGGGATTGTTTAAACTCTGGAAAAAAGGCACCTGCGCCTAAAACACGCTGTGCTTCAAACAATAAATGATTGCCTTCTTTACTGTAATGTTTTGGAATATAAGCGGTTTGCTTATTGAAACTGTTTAAAAACTCCATCAAAAAAGCCGGTGTAAAATTGGGCGATACAATAAATAAATTGAATACACCCGGGAAACTTTGTATGCGCTCTGATACTTCTAACGGGCGCCAGGCAATACTGTCATTATCAACGGAACGGCCTAAGTAATTTTTCTTTTCCCAATCACGAAATTGGAAAACCCATTCTTTGGCATATTTCTCATCGCCACTGCTGCGGTATGCCAATCCCATAGAAGTCCACCAGGTGACACGGTGCAATTGCCAGCGAATTTCATTGTCTTTTATAGGCCAGTAATCCCAGTTGATGTCTTTTCCAAAATCGAAAAATCCGTAGCCTTTATGTGGCTGAAATTGATGTAGTAATGCATTATCTGCTTTTTCCTGATTGGATTTTCCAATTTCTTTTCCTTTAAACTGAGCTTCTTCACCTAAATTAAAATCGGAATTTCTGATGTTTTTACGATTGCGGTAATAGGTCAAAAGTTCTTTAGCCGCAGCATCGTATTTACCCGAATTAAAAAGTTGGTTTACTTTTTTTAAACCCGGATAAGCAAGATTAATATTATCGAAACTTGCCTTGGTAATAGTCATTTCCTGAGCCTGAACTAAGCAAGCCGTCAATAGCATAAAAAGCAATGCTGTTGTTTTTTTTAAATTTATCATGGTGGTTATTTAGTAAATAGAGTTTAATTTTTATTGTTTGATAAGCTTAACTGTTTTTTTCTGCTTTCCCTGACGTATTTCAGCAAAATAGATTCCTGAACTCCAATCACTGCCCAAAACAATTGTTTGTCCATAATTTGATTTAATGGTTTTTATTTTTCTTCCTAAAGTGTCAAATACTACAGCAGAAATAGTTTCCGGAACATCGCTCGTTATGCTAATCTTAAAATCTGTTTGTGCAGGATTTGGCACAACAATTACCTGAAATTCATTTGTTTGTTTTTCTGTTTGTTTTATGCCTAAAGTTTGTTTTACCAATTCAGTTTGTATGGTTAATCCGTTGATGGTTGTAAAGATAACATCAGTATTTGAACCGTTTATTGTAGTTGTTACATTGTTTTGCGGTGCAGCTAATTCCCAATAACCGCTAAGTGTCAGCGTAACCGGATCTGCTTGCGGTACTCTGTTTAAAATGGAATTCTGCCCACTAATCTGGCTCCATTTGTAGGTTTCACTTGCTGTCAATAAACAAAGATTAGGATTGGTAAGGCTAACTTTTAGTTTAGATCCTGCGTCAACTTTTTGAGTCATTACAATGGCTGGTTTGTTTATGCTCACCACGGCATCATAAGTAAATACGGTTGCGGGATTAAAAATTACATACCCAAATATGTTGTTCGGAATATACTGCACAATATGCGCCTGACTGTTTTGATGGTAAATTTTAAAATAAGAATTAAAATTGTCAGCAAGCTGTTGGGTTTGTGTTTGACCGCCCTGCATTATAACGGCATATTGAAATTTTCCGGCGGCAGGAGCGATGCCATGATTGATATAAGCGGTAGTAAAATTACCGGAAGTATCCGCTGTATTGGTATTATTACGCGAGTTTTGTACAGAACGAGTCACTGTTACAGGATCTGTATTGTTTGAGTTTGACGGAATTACATAACCATTCCCAATCGCATCGGTGGCCCAAAATGCTCCGGTTGTTTGTGTCTGGGTAAAATTGGTGCCAGTTGCCGCTGTACCATTCACGTAAATGGGAGTATTAACATCTGCCAGCGCGGTTTGAAATAATGTAGTATGAATGGGATAGGTACCATTGACGTCCCTGATGTTAGTAGCAAGGCAAAGTATAATGTTTTTGAAAAAGAAATTAGATTTTTGAGCCGTCATAGCCGTCACAGAATTAAAGTCTTTGTAATCCATACCAAAAATACCATTGTTGTCTAGAGAGCCGTGTGCGAGAAAGGATTTTCCGTTCATTTCACGCATGGTCCCCGTTCCTAAAACACTTAACGGAAGGCTGGCAACTGAAGTTCCGGGAATGTGCGACCAGTCCCAACCGTTTTCACTATAACCATTGGAAGTTCTGGTTACAGGATTTCCTGTAGTTAATAATTCTAATGCTCCTGCAGAAGTATATCTGCCAAAAACATTTTCTTTAGCCGAATTTTCGAAATGCCAGATGTGTTTGCTGGTTCCTTTTACACTGGACTGAAATCCATTGTACTTGTGCACGCTTAATCCTGCATAGGGAAAATTAAATTGCCCTTCGGTTATTTCGGGAAGCGGAGCAAGACCTGTGTTCAGTGTCTGCAGTATGTCCATGACTCCGCCAGGCGTATAAACCATGGTAATCGATAAGGCATTCATTCTCAGTAAAGCAGTATTAGCAGTTGTGGAAATACCCCAAAGCCGTACAAATTCTCTTCCGGCATCTGCATTGGCAAGAGGATCTGTGACATACAAAAAGGCCAGTGCGGGTCTTAAATCGTTAAGGGCATCTGTATTGGTTGGAAATCTTCCGGCAAGGCCCAAAGGCATTTCAAAACCTTTACTAAATTTACTGTAGGTTAAAATAGCCGTTTTTAGATTGCTTTGTGCTTCGGTAGTTAATTCATAAGCAGTATTTTTTAGCATCATATTCATGATAGAAGATTGATGCAAGGCTTCGACTCCGTAAGTATTAGAATACGCGCCTCTGTGATGATAGGTTATAAAATCGGGCTTGATACAATCGTTCCAGCCGTTGCTTATTTTTAGTGCATTATCGATGAATCTTTTTAGAAAATCCATATTGGCAAGCTTTGAATTGTCTGTATCGTCCTGAGCCAGTACATAACAAAGTCTTTGCTGAACAGAAGAACGAACAACATCAGAATTAAATCCCGGATTGGTGAAATTAAAATTAGGATATTCAGGCGCTATAAAAGCCGTGAGTGTGTTAAGTGCGGCCATATGATGGGTAAATTCACCTGCAACGATCAGTTCCTCTTTCATTAAAAAAATAGCTGTGGCATATCCTGAAGAACGCAAACAGACTCCGTGACCGCTCGTAATAACTTCTTCTGTAGCGGGAATTGCCAGATAATCAAAATTTGTTGTACTGCTTATCCCTTTTGCTTTCATGTAATTAAAAATAGTCAAAATCATGTCTCGCACCGCCGGACTATGATAATCAGGATTTGGTGCATAAGCCGATCCTTTTAACTGATATAAAAATACAAGCCTGATAAGCTTTAATTCTACCAAATCCTGATACGCTTTTTGGTCGGCGCTGAGAGTAAAATTCCATGCAGGGCCAGGATTTGTAAAGTTGTAAGCAGATAAATTTTTGGCTGCTATTCCGCTGCTAAGAAACCTGCTGGATCTTTCATTAACCTGCGATTTTGAGTAATCGAGATTTTCACCCGTCAACCAGTTTCGATATTTTGTTTTAATATCGTTTACATCGCTCAATTGAGCATAAGAAAAGTTCAAAACCAGGGCAAAAAGCCCCACTGAAAAAAGTAATTTTTTGCTCATAAGATTATTTTTTAATAGATTAATTATTAAAATTTTATTATTGCGGTATTCTTATTAATTACTTCATCAATATTCTTAAGTCAATTGAATGTTAAATCAGAATATTGCCTGTTTTTGATCAGGCCTTCAGGTCAGGAATTCTTTAGCAGAAGTTAGGATTCAAATGTTTGTGGCAAACTATTTTATCACTCGAATACGTCACTTTTTCTAAAATCCCTAACCTAATAAAACTGGATCTTTTATTTTTTTCCGATGACCGGCAATGTGTTTAATTCATTTAGATTTCAATTTTTTTGATTGAAGCGTATCTTTTTAAAGCTTCCAGATAATAATAATCGGCGTAATCAAGCGGCGTATCGATTTCTGAATTGTATAAAAAGGCACCAACGCTGTGTTTTAATAAGAAGAAACTATTCTCGCCCGGTTTTGCCAAATAAGCATCGGATGATAATGATTTTAAAATATCTTCGGCATAATCAGCATATTTTTTTCCGTCTTTTACCTGAGTGCTTAAATCGAGTAGAGCAGATGCTATAACAGCAGCAGCCGAAGCATCTCTTGGGGCACGCTCTGCAGTATCCATTGCATTGTGTACATCAAAATCCCAAACCGGTACTTTATCTTTTGGCATTCTTGGATGGTTCATAATAAAGGAAGCAATGTGTTCTGCTTGCTGCAAAAATTTCTCATTTTTGGTATTGGCATAACACAGTGTATATCCGTACAATCCCCAGGCCTGACCGCGAGCCCAAGCCGACTCATCTGTAACGCCCTGATGTGTTGCTTTGCGCAGTACTTTACCTGTTTTTGGATCATAATCTACCAAGTGATACGAACTGTAATCTTTTCTAAAATGATTTTTCATGGTCGTTGTGGCATGACTATTTGCGGCATTTGCATATTCAGGTTTATTAAACTGGTTGGCACTCCAATATAAATATTCGAGATTCATCATGTTGTCGATAATTACAGGATAATGCCACCAGGTAAAATCCCAGGAACGGATTGTTCCCACGGTTGGACTAAAGCGGGCGTAAAGGTTTGCAGCGCCATCTGCCAGAACAGGAAGATATATTTTATCACCGGTAATTCTGTACGCATTTCCGTAAGAACAATACAGCATAAAGCCTACATCATGGGTGTTTTTTATGTTTCGGATAGAATCTAAAGCGAGTGTAAATTTTTTAGCCTCATCGGCTAAGGTTTTGTCTCCTGTAAGTTCATATCCGTACCAAAGACTTCCCGGGAAAAAACCAGTTGTCCAGTCGGTTAAACCTGCAAGCCTTACCGTTCCGTCGGGATTTACAGAACGCGGATTTTTACCCGGTTTGTAGGTTTGTGCCGCTTTATTTAATTGAAAATGAATTACCTCAGTTGTTTTTTTAAACCAAAGCAAAGACGGATCATCATTTTGAACAGGCTTTGCAAAAGTGCTAAAAGTAATGGCGGAGAGGACTAGAAATAGATTGAAAGTTTTTTTCATGGTTTAATCGTTTATATCGGTATTCTGTTTGATGGAATATTTATAAAGCGAAGTTAAACGAGGGGTTCAAAAAGGTCTTTCAAATTCTATCATAAATGTTTTGAATTTGTGTAAACATCAATTTCGAAACTGATTGAGGTTAGATTTTTAAAAGCAGAATGTAATTATATCAAAACTCATGTATTCGTAATTTTAAATTAATTCAATAATTGCATTAGTTGATGTTAATAAAGCATTTTTACGCATTAGTTCTATTGCTACCTTTACAGCAATAAGATAATAGACAAAACAATGAAAACAACTTATTTTATAAAAACATTTAATGAATTAACCAATATCGAATTGTACCAGATTTTACAGTTGAGAAGTGAAGTTTTTGTTGTAGAACAGAATTGTGTGTTTCAGGACATCGATAATAAAGATCAGCAGAGTTATCATCATCTTTGTTATGTTGATGGCACTCTTGCAGGATATACTAGACTTTTACCGGCAGGATTGTCTTATCAGGAAATCTCAATTGGTCGGGTAGTTAGTGTACCAGCTTTTAGAGGCATGGGTTTGGGAAAAGAACTAATGCAAAAGTCAATTGAAGCTTGTGAAAAAGTATTTGAAGAAACACCGATACGTATAGGGGCACAACAACATTTGTCAAAATTTTACAATTCACTGGGTTTTATAGAAAGCGGCGAACCTTATGATGAAGACGGAATATTACATATCGAAATGATCAGATAGCTATACTTTTATAATAATTCAAGAATAGTGTTAATTAAAGTGTTTGGATCGTTTTTACGCCAGTTCATATACAGGTTGGCTGTGAAGTTAAGCGGAATAAATCGAACGTTTTCATTATGCTGAAGTCTATAAGATTCAGGCAAAATGGAGATGCCCAAACCATTTTTAATTAAAGAAATAATGGTAGATCCAAATTCACAGGAAATATGCGAATCAGGGTCAATTTGATAGTGTTTGTAAACATCACTAATAATGCTGTCATAACTATTGCTGGAACCTGCATTTGTTGCAATGAATCCTTCTTTAGCAATACTTTCATGAGTAATATCATCAATTGTTATAAAGTGATGATTTGAAGGAACAACTAAGCATAAGTTTTCAGAACCGAGGTTTTTTGAATCAATAGACGCCGATTCATTTATCTCACGACTGAAGGCCAAATCAATTTTATAATTTTTAAGCTGTTCTTCCTGCTGTTCATAAGTCAACTGGACCAGTTCAATTTTTAATTTAGGGAATACAGTTGCAATTTTTTTTAGAAAATCCGGTAAAATCGACGAAGAAATTGAGTCCGGGTGCGCGATACAAACAGAACCCTGTTCGCCTAAATGAATTTGACGGGCGTGTTTTTGTATAGCTTCAAGCTGAATGAGTTCAATGCTCCACTTTTCCTTTAGAAATTCGCCTGCCGGAGTAAGTTTAACATTACGTTTATTTCTAAAAAAAAGCTGCAGACCCATTTCATTTTCCAAAGACATAATGTGACGGCTGAGGGCAGATTGGGTAATGTTCATTTTTTCAGCCGTTTTCCAAAAGTGAAGCTCCTTGGCAAGGGCCAGAAAATATTTCAATTGCTGTATATCCATGCCTGCAATTTAATAATAAAATAAAACAATCATCGAAATGCTTTTTTGAATATTTCAAAATTATAACATGCAAAAGAAAAAATTATATCTTATCCTTTTAATACTAGGCACTGCTTTTTGGGGTATTTCATTCTCTGTTACTAAGATTGGAGTAGCGACAGGATCACTATATGTTTTCCTGGTGTATAGATTAGCACTTGCTACCATTATTCTTTCTGTTTTCTTTGCGAAATATTTTAAAAAGACTGATAGCAAAAGTATGATAGGAGGAATTATGCTCTCATTGCCTTTGACCTTTGGGATAATTCTGCAGACAAAAGGCCTTAAATATCTGCCTGCATCTCAGTGTACATTTATCGCTGGAATTTGCGTAATTCTTGTTCCTATGCTTAAGTGGATGTTGTATAAAACTGTTTTTTCCAGCAAAATATGGATGGCTTCGCTAATTGCACTGCTTGGTTTGGCCATAATTTCTATTTCTGACGGATTAACAATAAATCAGGGAACTACTTATGTCATTTTAGGAACAATTGGGTTCAGTATCTATCTGATAATGGTCGAAAAACAAAAAGACAAACGTGAAATAATAACTACAATTGTCCCAATGTTTGCTGCAAGCACTGTTATCTGTTTAATTTTTGCAGTAACAGAGAATCAGCAAAACTGGCTTATTGAAGATCATAATTTCTGGACTGCGATTGTTTATTGTGCAGTGTTTTCTACTGCTTATATGTATGCTGTATCCATGATTTCGCAGAACTATTTATCTGCTGAAAAAGTGGCTATAATTTATCTTTTTGAACCTGTATTTGGAGCATTTGCCGCATTTTTTATATTAGATGAAACTTTGACATGGAAATTACTTTTAGGCGGCAGCTTGATTTTAACTGCAACGATATGGTCCGAAATCAACATTTCGGTCAAAAAAAATGGCAGAAAATTTATAATCACTAATGATCAAAACATACAGGAACCAAACAGAAATAAAAATTCGTAAAGCTGTTGAGGCAGACAGTGAAAAATTGTGGATATTGATGAAAGAACTGGCAGTATTTGAAAAATATATTGATGTTTTTGCAATTACGCCGGAAATAGTAAAAGAAAGCGGATTCAGAAAAAGCCCTCCTGATTTTTATTCTTTCGTGGCAGATCATAATGGTCAGATAGCAGGTATGCTGGTTTACTATTACCTGCCATATACTGCTGTAAACAAGGCTTCTGTTTATCTTAAAGAGCTATATGTTGATGCAGCATATAGAGGGCAACAAATAGGAGAGCAGTTGATGAATGCTTTGCATTTAGAAGCTAAATTAAATAATTGTGCGCAGATTAAATGGAATGTTGCACCATGGAATGAAGCTGGCAAAAAGTTTTATGAAAGGCTAGGGGCGGCTCAAAATAAGCAATGGCTTAATTATGAATGGAAAGTATAACGTAATGATTTAAAAAATATTAAAATGGAAAATATTAAAATTAAAAAAGTAAGTATAAATGACATCATCCAATTGCAGGAAATTGGTAGAAAGACCTTTTTTGAAACTTTTTCTGAAAGCAATACAGAGGAAAATATGGCTCAATATTTAGAAGAAGGTTTTTCAGTTGAGAAACTTTCGGAAGAGTTAAGCGGAGATAATTCCGAATTTTATTTTGCTGTACTTGACAATTCGGTTGTAGGGTATCTAAAAATAAACAGTGGAGCATCTCAAACGGAATTGCAAGACAGTGCAGGACTTGAAATCGAAAGGATATATGTGCTCAAAGAATATCATGGTAAAAAAGCAGGTCAGTTTTTGTATGAACATGCCATACAAATTGCAGATACAAATAAGGTTAATTTTGTCTGGCTGGGCGTTTGGGAAGAAAATCACAGAGCGATAAGTTTCTATAAGAAAAATGGCTTTGTAGAATTTGATAAGCATATTTTTGTATTGGGAACCGATGAGCAAACTGATATTATGATGAAAAAAAATCTCAAAAATCAATAGTCATTTAGAAATACTTGGATAAATAATTTATTTATTAGTATTGAAAATCATTTTATAATAATCAAAAAAATATATGAAACTTAATCTCTATCAAATTGATGCTTTTACAGATAAAACATTCGCAGGTAATCAAGCCTGTGTCGTGCCTCTCCAAGAGTGGTTAAGCGACGAAATGTTATTGAAGATCGCAAATGAAAATGCTGTTGCCGAAACGGCTTTCTTTGTATATAAAGACGCGAAAATACATTTACGCTGGTTTACACCAGAGATAGAAATGGATCTCTGTGGTCATGCTACCTTAGCAACTGCTCACTGCCTAAAGGAGATTCTAGGCCATAAAAGGGATCAAATTGTTTTTGAAACCTTAAGCGGAGACCTGACTGTTACAGTAGAAAACGGTCTGTATAAAATGGATTTCCCTTCAAGAATGCCAGTAGAGTCTGCATTGCCTGCAGCGATTGAAAATGCTTTAAGTATCAAACCAAAAGAAGTTTTTAAGTCTCGGGATTATGTTTTAGTTTATGATACCGAATCTGACATTAAAAATATAAGTATAGACAGGCAGATTTTCGATCAGATCAATCTTGACCCGGGTGGAGTAATTGTTACTGCAAAAGGAGATAACTCTGATTTTGTTTCGAGATTTTTCACACCTCAGGCCTCTATTCTGGAAGATCCGGTCACAGGTTCTGCACACTGTTCGTTAATTCCTTTTTGGGCAGAGCGTTTAAATAAAAAAGAACTTTTTGCCCTTCAGATTTCACAACGGTTAGGAGAACTTTATTGTGAAGATAAAGGAGACAGGGTAATAATCAGCGGAAGGGCAAAGACTTATTCTATTGGAGTTTTATGGACAGAATAATAATGGTTTTACCTATACTTTTTTGCAGAATTAAGATGATCCCAATCCTTAGCTTACAGCTAATATGGGCATACTTTCAGGAAATCTCTCAAAAAAAGGATCATCTAATCGGAGTTTTAGCATAGTACATGCTTTGTACCATTCCTATTTTAACTTATCTTCGCGGTTTATACATTTGTGAGTACATTTAGCTCATTTAAAAAATTTAGTTTGTGAAAAAAATCCACGAAGACATACAAGACAATCAGCTTAAACGCGGGCTTACGAATCGTCATATTCAGTTAATTGCCTTAGGCGGATCAATAGGAACGGGGCTTTTCCTTGGTATTGGTCCGGCGGCTGTATTAGCAGGGCCATCTGTTATTTTAGGATATGCTGTTGCCGGAATTATTGCTTTTTTTATTATGAGGCAACTTGGCGAAATGGTGGTCGAAGAACCTGTATCAGGAAGTTTTAGTCACTTTGCCTATAAGTATTGCGGTTCTTTTGCTGGTTTTGCATCCGGTTGGAATTATTGGATTTTATATATTTTAGTGAGTATGGCTGAACTTACAGCCATTGGTGTCTATGTGCAGTTTTGGTGGCCTGAAATTCCGCTTTGGGCATCGAGTTTATTTTTCTTTCTGGTTATTAATGCTTTGAATTTTGCCTCTGTAAAAGTGTACGGAGAAACTGAATTTTGGTTTTCGATTATAAAAGTGGTTGCCATTATTGCGATGATCCTCTTTGGTACTTACTTGCTAATAAGCGGTACAGGAGGAGAACATGCTACAATTCATAATTTATATAACGATGGAGGTTTCTTCCCGAAAGGTTTCTTTGAAAAAACGACTAATGGTAGTTTTCAGGGTTTATTAGCAGCAATGGCGCTGATTATGTTTTCCTTTGGAGGCTTAGAGCTTATTGGAATTACCGCTGCTGAGGCAGAAAATCCGGAAAAAAACATTCCCAAAGCAACCAATCAGGTCATCTATAGAATCCTTATATTTTATGTTGGTGCATTGGTAATTTTATTTGCTTTGTCACCGTGGCAGCAAATTACTACAGACAGCAGTCCGTTTGTAATGGTTTTTCAAAATTTAAACGGAATGGAATTTGAGTTTTTTGGCCACAAAATATTTTTCACAAGCCTTATCGCTAATGTCCTTAATTTAATTGTACTAACCGCAGCTTTATCAGTATACAATAGCAGTGTATACAGTAACTCACGGATGTTATATGGTTTGGCAGATCAGGGCAATGCTCCTCAATTTTTAATGAAACTAAACAAACAATCGGTACCTATAAATGCTATTTTAATTTCATCCTGTTTTGCAGCGATCTGTATTTTAATAAATAAACTAATACCAAAAGAGGCTTTTAGTATTTTAATGTCTTTAGTGGTGTCTTGCTTAATTATTAACTGGGTGATGATTTCTTATACGCATCTACGATTTAGACGTTCCAAAGACATAGAAGGCACAAAAACTAAGTTTGCTTCCTTATTTTATCCGGTAAGTAACTACATCTGTTTCGTATTTTTATTGGGTATTTTATCCATCATGTGGATCACTAATATGAAGTTATCTGTAGAATTAATTCCAATTTGGCTGGGGATTCTTTTTGTATGTTATAAAGTTTTTAAAACAAAAAAATAAGCAGCTTTTATTATCATTCATTACCGGCCATTTATTTTTGATGTGTAGTTGATTATCAATACTATACTTTCGTTTTTAATGCCACACTAGCCCTTTTAACCCTCAATCCTAAAAACTGTGATAGTACAGATTTTGTAATCTCTGTGCTGTCGCATCAAGGCTTGAGTTATCGTTTTTTCCATTAACTTAGATAAAAAAAATGTGCTTTAATTATATTATTTGAGCACATTCTTAATAAAGAAAGTAATTTTTAATATGATCAAAAAATATAAATCCAATAAGATATATTATCAAAGCACAATAGCACTTGCAGGGCCTGTTGTAATTTCTCAGCTAGGGCATACCCTGGTGCAGACTCTCGATACGGTGATCATAGGTCATTATGCAGGAACCATATCATTGGCGGCAGTCTCGCTGGTTCATTCCGTTTTCATGGTAGTTTTAGTAATAGGCTTAGGGATTGCCTACGGATTAACTCCTTTGATTGCGCAGGAAAATGGGAAATCAAATTTTAAGGAATGCGCAGAGCTTCTGTCAAACAGCTTATGGCTGAATGTTGTATCTGCAATTTTTCTTTTTTTGGTAGTGTATTACGGTTCTATGTTTGCCATGCAGCATGCAGATCAGGATCCTCAGGTGGTAGAAACGGCAAAACCTTATTTACTTATTTTAAGTTTATCTATTCTGCCTTTGATGGTATTTCAAACCTTCAAACAATTTGCAGAAGGGCTGGGTTTTACAAAACAAGCCATGTCTATAACAATATGGGGAAATGTACTCAACGTAGTTATCGCAGTGATTCTGGTAAAAGGAATGTTTGGGATTGAGCCAATGGGAGTTCAGGGGGTAGGAATTGCAACATTGATAGATCGTGTTTTAATGATGCTGGTCATGATGTGGTATGTGCTTCGTTCAGAAAGCTTTAAGGTTTATATACAGCATTTCTCAGTGAAGTTTATTAATGTTTCAAAAATTGTAAAAGTGGTCAAAATAGGATTGCCTGTAGCCATGCAGTATGTATTTGAAATTGGAGCATTTGCTGTTGCTGCTTTAATGGCCGGTCATATAGGCGCAATAGAACAGGCAGCTCATCAGACCGCAATAACCCTTGCAGCAATGACCTACATGATGGCAGGAGGAATTGCATCGGCTGCAACTATTAAAGTCGGAAATAGTTTTGGAAATCAAAACTACAAAAGACTTCAGAGGTTTGCTGCTGCGTCTTATCATTTAGTAATCATTTTTATGATGTTCTTTGCTCTAATTTTTACACTTTTTAATCAATATTTACCTTACCTTATAACCAATGACACCACTGTTGTAGCGCTGGCGGCACAATTATTAATAATTGCTGCAATATTCCAGCTCTTTGATGGTACTCAGGTGGTTGGACTAGGCGCACTAAGAGGAATGGGAGATGTAAACATTCCGACTTTTATAACCTTTATAGCGTATTGGATTATTGGCCTTCCTGCAGCCTATATTTTAGGAATTCATTTCAATACAGGAGTACAGGGAATCTGGTTTGGTCTGTGTCTGGGCTTGCTAACATCATCTGTCTTACTGTATTTAAGGTTTCGCTATGTAATAAATAAAGCCTTGCAAAAATAATGGGCTGTTATATAATTTTGTATGCTTAAATAATTAGCTTCTTACTATTATACTATGAACAATATATTTTCTGACAGCGACCAAATAGGAGCCGTATCTACTTTCTCAGAACTCGTACAGACCGATTTCAACGGAGAAATGAATGCGCTATGCTGGTACAGAAATTTGGATGGTGATTTTAATGAGATTGTAGTCAAGTTATCATTAAAAGAAAATATAACCGAAGTTCATCCTGAAGATCTCATCGCACTACAACTGTCAGAAAAGGGGAGTATAGCCAGGGAAATAATCTTAAAGGATCTACAATTATTAACTGATTTTGGTGCTTCGCCTTCTCTTAATTTATTAAAGTGTTACGAACGTGATGATGAATTTGATTTCATATCGACCGATGTGTATTCGTTTCATGTAGATCGTTCGCCCATTGCAACTGATACTTTTCTATGTACTTATCATGGAGCCGCAAGTGATATTGTTGCTAATGTGCAGGCAGAGCAAAAAATCCTGATTCCCGAAATCCGAGCCAAGCTAAAAGAACTGCATGACGGAGCAGAGGAAGAATTCGAAGATTTTTTGAAGGAAAATTATTTTGATTTGCATTATCAGGTAGATCAGGATGCAGTACCTATTAATTTAGGTTTAGGGCACCTTTGGCGATTGGCCGTAGATCACCCAAAACAACAAGTGCTGCCTTGTATTCACAGAGCACCAATAGAAAATGAAGGTGAATATCGGTTGTTGTTGATTTGCTAAGGAAGTTGTTGCAAGATTAAAATATACAAATTGCTCATATCAGAGTAATAAAGTTAGTTAAAACCTATTATCAATAAAAAGGTATTCGATAATCTAATTAATTCTACATAAAAAAATATAATCGTTTAAAACTATGAAAAATAGATTCCTTTTATTTTTCTTACTATCCTCTATCTTTTGCATGGCTCAGCGCTCAAAAACAGCAAACATTGATATCAAAGTTTTAATTGATAGCGCAGCAAACAGAATGATTAAAAAACCTTTAATTCATTCTACTTCAATTGCAATAGTTTATTTGGGAAAAGAATTCATTGGTCATTATGGAGAATTAGAAAAAGGAAAAAATAATTGCCCTGATAATGAAACAATTTATGAAATAGGTTCTTTAAGCAAAACATTTGCAGGAACACTTGCTGCAAAAGCAGTTCTCGAAAAGAAATTGAATATCGACGATGAAGTCCAAAAATATTTACCTGAAAATTATCCAAATCTAAAGTACGGAAAACAACCCATTCTGATAAAACACTTGCTTTCGCATACAAGCGTATTTCCAAACATGCTCCCATTTGAAGCAAATAAAATTCTGGACAATTTTACAAGCCACGATACTCCTGCAAAACTCAATGAACTTTATAAAAACTACGGACAAAAAGATTTTTTAAGAGATCTTCATAAAGTCAAAATAGATACCGTTCCAGGGTATAAATATTCTTATTCAAGTGCAGGCAGCCAACTGATAGCTTTTATTTTAGAAAGAGTTTATAAAAACAAAATATGAAAAACTGTTAACAGATTACCTGACTAAAAACATTGCAATGCAGCACACAAAAATAAGCCTTTCTAATCAGGAAGCTCAAAGGCTTGCTGTAGGTTGCCATAGTGACAATAGTGTAATTACGTCGCCAATGCCGCAATTACCATGGGGAGCATCCGGTAATATGAAATCGACAATACCTGATATGGTGAAATATATTAAGTTTCAGCTGGAAAATAATAAAATCGTTGCCGAATCACATCGAACAATTGTAAAATTTGACAAGGAGTTTAGTATTGGTTATTTCTGGAATATCGCTACAGAGGATAAAAAACTGGGAACCTTTTACATTCATCACGGCGGAGTACCACGTTCTCAATGTTATATTTATATTGTTCCAAAATACAATCTGGGTGCATTTATCATTACGAATCAAAGTGGCACAGATACAGCCAAAGTTATGGAAGATGCATTAAATGAAATATTCGAAAAAATAACAATCAATTAAAGAAAATGGCTAAACTTTGGGACTGGCTGTAGATCATCCAAAACAATAAGTACCGCCTTGTATTTACAGGGTACCAGCAGAAAATGAAGGGAAATATAGTTTGTTGTTGATTTGTTAAGGGAAGCTCCGGGTTAGTGCAGTTGAAGAAAGCCTGGTTTATACTTTATAAAAAGAGCCACGATTTCCTTCTCATTTTTTTCGAGTAAGTCTATCGGAAAATAAAATGATTTTCTGTTTTCCAAAAAAATATGCAAATAAATAGAGGTGCTCTTTTCATTATATTCATTATGGCTAATTCTCCTCTTTACTTCAAACGCATTGATATCATTCCATGCAAAAGTTCCTATTGCATTAAAAAAAACATCTTGATCACTAAAAATAATTTCATTGGGTTGTTGCTTAAGACGACTATCTCGTATCAACGAAAAAAAGTATAAGAGTCCAATTATGCCCAAAAAGGCAGCCAGAAAAATAGATAAGTTTATAACAGCAATACTAATTGGCAAAAAAATTAGCAACCCTGACATAGAAATTGTCCGGTTCTGACTTCTCAGCCTTTTATCTCGTTTTATTACGATTGTTTCCATTTATCTATTTCTTTTTTAAAGTTTCTCAAGGTATAATCTATTCTTTATTAGTGTATTCAAATCCCATTGAGTAATTTTAGTTAGTATAAATATATTGAATTTTATTAAATAATTGTTATTCAGTATTTTGAATGCAGTTTTTCTTGAGTTAACTCATAATGTTACTACCCAAATAACCCATAGATAGAAAATAAACAGGAATATCGGTTGTTGTTGATTTGTTAATGAAATTGTTAATTAGTTTCGTCAAAATTAAATTTAACGGTATTAAATTATTGACTTTAAAATCGAATAATTTTTGTTTTTTTACATGTAAATTCTCCACTAAACAAAAAATTATGATTTTTTTTTTTTAATAGTCATTAGTTTTTTATTGTTATTGAGCTTTCAAAATACTACTATTTGAGCAATGACAGAGCCGGCTTCTGAAAATATCGAAGAGACTGTGCTACAACAAAGACTAAAATTCGAAAAGTATCACGATAGTACGCCAGAAGATAATGAAGTTTTATAGTACCTCTGCAGTAGAAATTCTCCCAAAATTTCCGGGAGGTATTCAAAAGTTTCATGACTTTTTAAAGAAAAATTATGTTATACCAAAAGAAATAATGGATGATGAAGATTCTAGAGGCGGTGTTTTTGCAACTATAAAAATTGAAAAGGACGGAAGTTTGTCTGAAATAAAAATTCTTGGTGATTTTGGTTGCGGATCGGGGAAAGAATTAGAAAGGGTTTTAAGATTATCTCCAAACTGGATTCCGGCAATCAAAGATGGAAATCCAGTACGATGTTTATATAGTATTCCATATTATGTTCAGTAATCACTTAGTAATAATAACTGTTATTGTTTGTAGTTATCTTTAGAATTATTGAAGCCACTGCTGTAAAGTCTCCCGACTTCTTTCCAATTCCAACATTCTATAATTTTATGTTATTACTTTTACGGACTTCTCTTTGTTGATTCTCGATGTGGGTGCGAAATAAGGAGACATTCGAGCAGCTTTTCATAAGAAATATTTGGAAGCCGCTATGTGTTTATTTTTTTTATCTATTACAATGATGTTCTATTCGTACTTACTCAAATCCAGATTAAGAATAGTACCTACTTTGCTAAACTCTTTATTAATCTTTGCATTCAGGATGAGTTGTTCATTGTTTATCGGATGATTAAAAATTAACTGATGTGCATGAAGCATCATTCCTTTCAGGTCAAAATTCTCCAGCCATAATTTATTTTGTTTGTTACAACCATGTGGTCGACTTCCTAAAATGGGATGAAAAATATGTTTGAAATGTTTTCGTAATTGATGCATACGCCCGGTTTCAGGAATCGCTTCTACCAAACAATAGCGTGAAGTGGGTTTATTGTTAAATTCTAAGGCAACTTCGGCATTTTGCAAACGATGAAAGTAGGTTATGGCATTTTGTGTAATGTCGTCATCATTGGTTAAATCATAGTCAATCGTTAGTTCTTGAGGTGACCAGCCGCGTAAAATGGCTAAATATTTTTTTTCGACTTCGCGTGTGGCAAAACGATCATTCATAATTTTCAAAACCTCCTTATCCAATGCAAATAACAAAATACCAGATGTTTTGCGGTCTAACCGATGAATAGGATAAACGTGTTGGCCTATCTGATTTCTCAATTCCTGAATGGCATACACTTTTGCATCGCGCGCATAAAATGATTTGTGAACCAGCAACCCGCTTGGTTTATTAATGGCTATAATATATTCGTCCTGGTAAAGAATTTCTAACATTGCGCAAAAGTAAAATAGATTTCGATTGAAATGTATTTTAGGGCTTATTTATTTTTATAGTTTTTCCTGCTCCTCGAAGAGTTCCCTATATTTGCGCAGCGCTTGCAAGAACACCTCGGATAGAGGTAACTTTCTGGATGTATTGGCTCAATTAGAAAAGTATTATTTAAAAATTAGTGATTAAAATATGAGAAAGTTAACTTTAAATGATCGTTTTTTACCGCATCAATACAGTAGAATTGAAAATGAAGCCGGTATCAAAATACCTGAAACTATTAAAGATTTTATTTCAAAATACGCAGATTTGTCAGTAAAGGAAAATAAGTTTATAAATAATGATGGAAAGTTATTTGAAATTTCACAATTTATAACTTATAGGATGATGTACGATTTTATCAAAGAATTCAAGGAAGAAGGCTTAGGGAAAAAACTACCTTTTGCCATAGATAATGGAGGCTGGGTATTTTGTATATCATTTGATGAAGAATCTATGGATAAAATTTTGTTATATCAAATGGAAATGGAGTGGAAAACAAAAAATGATGCTTTTGAATTAGTAGCCAACAACTTTGAAGAGTTTATAACTAACTTGCAAGAAGAAACTGCCATCCCTCTCTAAAAATGTACCGCTTTATTGTGTTATCTTTAGAGAATTATCCCATCCATCTTAAAGAATTCCTATTGTAATGTTAAAACCTTATAAATGAAAAACTTAATTTATAATCTTCAAAACAGTTTTCCAAATAGTTTATTTTTACAATTACTATTTGCAGCAATTTTTTTAACTTTCAATGATATGTCAGCTCAAAAAAAAGAGATGATGGTTCGTATTTCGGAAATTGAAATTCACCCTGAATATTTATCCGAATACAAAGCCATTTTAAAAGAGGAGTCTTCAGCTTCAGTAAAACTGGAACCTGGTGTACTTGCAATATTTCCCATGTATCAAAAAAATGATTCAACTCAAATAAGAATATTAGAAATCTACAATGATAACGATGCTTATCAATCGCATTTAAAAACACCTCATTTTCAAAAATATAAAATATCTACAATTAAAATGGTTAAATCATTAAAGTTGTTAGATATGAATACAATAGATTCAGAGTCAATGGAAATGTTGTTTAAAAAAATGGTTGAATAAATACTTTAGTATGCATGCTTTTAAAAATAGTGCCATAGCAGTTTTTAATATTTTTCAAGTTTCTTCAAACCCTGAATAAGACAGCAAGAGGATAGGGGAGGCAGAGGATAACCATTCTGCACGTTGTACACCCAACGGTTTATAATTAATTTCTATATTTGATTATTAAATCAATGAAATGAGCGAAAAAACGAAACCGTATGCCTTAATAACCGGAGCCAGCAAAGGCATAGGAAAATCTATTGCTTATGAATTGGCCAAACAGGGTTATCCACTATTGCTTGTTGCAAGAAGCGAGGAAGAATTAAAAGCATTATCTGATGATCTTCAGGTTAAATACGGCATCAATGCTTTTGTTTTATCGATTGATCTTTCGATAAATGGTGCATCACAAAAAGTAACCGATTGGATAAAAACGAATAACTATCCGGTTGGCTTTTTAGTGAACAATGCCGGTTATGGGGTGTGGGGCGATTTTAGTCAGTCTTCTCTAACGGATCAGCTTGGCATGATGCAGCTTAACATGAATGTAGTGGTAGAACTTTCGCATTTATTTGTTCCAATTCTTTTACAAGAAAAACAAGCATACATTTTAAATATATCCAGTACTGCTTCCTACCAGGCTGTACCTACGCTGGCTGTTTATTCGGCTACAAAGGCTTTTGTTTTATCGTTTACTCGTGCCTTGCGTTTTGAATTGGCCCAAACTTCAATTTCCGTAACTTGTTTTAGTCCTGGTCCGGTTGATACCGGTTTTGCTGCAAGAGCTGGCTTAAACGCTTTTAGCAAAATGGCTGAAAAGTTTAATATGCAGCCTGATGAAGTTGCAAAAATGGCCGTAAAAGCCATGTTCAGTAAAAAATCAGAAGTTATTCCGGGTTTTACCAATATCATTTCGGTTTACGCCAATCGCATACTACCAAAGGCATTCATCGAAAAAACTGCAGCCGGAATTTATAAAATTTAATTTTAAAAATAAAAAAAATAAAAAAATATTGTTTGCAAAAGAAAAAATTATATTAAGTTTGTATTAAATTCTACTAATTCCATAGAGTATGTCAAATAAAAGAAAAAATTTGTTTAATTTCCCTAAGGGTCGAATGCAGGCAAACATGCGAATGTGTTGTTGTTGCTGTTGCTAAACTTTAGATAAAATTTCAAACTTATTATTTCATTTATTAAATATATTTATCATGGTATCTTCTTATAAAACCTTTACCCTTACTGAGCAATTAACTGCTGAGCAAATTGCTTTTTTTAACGAACATGGCTTTATCCATTTCAAAAAATTTATAAATCCGCAAACGGTTTCATCCATCATTGATGCCTCGAAACAAGTAGAGCAAAAATGGATCGACAATGACCTTCAAAAAGTAAATGGCGTTCCTATTAAATACGGAAAAGATTTAGATGGTTCTCCTATTGTACAACGTTTTGCTTTTATCAATCAGCATCATCAGGCCTTAAGCGGTCTTTTACTTGATCCAAGATTTAATAGTTTATTACCATTGGCAGGCGAGGGCGCGAGATTAGGCACGGAAGAAAAAGACGGAATGGTTTTTAATCATTATATCAATGGGCCAGAAAGTAAGTTTACTAAAATGGGCTGGCATACAGATGGCTTGAGAGATATTTTTTATGGTGCAAAATTAAACCCGATGCTCAATGTGGGTATTCACTTAAGCACTTTAAAACCTGAAAATGGCGGACTTAAGATCATTCCGGGTACTCACAAGCAAGGTATTTATCAAATGCTTTTTCGTAAAAAATACTTTTTAGATAATAAAGCCGATCCAGAGGAAGTTTCCATCATTCCGGAAGCGGGGGATTTAACCATTCATGATGGTCGTTTATGGCACAGAGTCGCAGAATCAACTATCCGTGGCGAAGAGAGTAGAAGAAGGGTTATTTACATTCCAATTATAGCAGGAGAATACGCTCCTAAAAATGAGAACAGTCCAACGGTTTTCTATCAACGTTTTGCGGGTATTGTTAAATAATTATGCTGATTATTATCGCATTTAGTTATCTGGTTAGATCAGGTAAACTAAAAAGAACGACCGATTTTTTAAAAAATACGCAAAGAAAAGTAAAACTAAATTATATTAAAGTAGAATTGGCTATACTATCAGGCTTACAAATATTGCGCTATTAATGGGAAAAGAAACACAGGTTGAAGATCATAGTACAATTGTACAAAGAACATTTTCAGACCGTAAGCGAACTAATATTTTAAAAAGAGCAGAACAGTCAACAATTGTATTTTTCTTGCCAAAAGTGCCTAAATTCATTTCGCCAAACCTACTCACTTTAATGGGGACATTGGGTTCGGTATTCGTTTTTTTAGCTTTTGTTTTAGGTGCTTATTTCGCCAATTGGTATTTACTTTTAGGTATTATCGGGTTGGTTATAAATTGGTTAGGGGATTCTTTAGACGGAAGATTGGCGTATTATAGAAATATTCCACGCCGTTGGTATGGTTTTGCACTCGATATTATTGCCGATTGGATTGGTATTGTACTTATAGGCTTTGGATATTACATTTATGCTAAAAATAGCACACAAATAATAGCCTTTGCTTTTGTCGCCTTGTATGGCTGGTCTATCATCATCAGTCAGTTACGCTACAAAATAACAAATGAATACAGTATAGATTCAGGCTTTGTTGGCCCAACAGAACTTCGATTTATTATTGCTTCAATTTTAATTACAGAAGTTTTATTTCCCGGATCAATTACCTATTTGGCTGGTTTAATTACTATTGTCTTATTTATAATCAATGTTATTGATAGCTTAAAGCTTTTAGAGCTAGGCGATTTAAGAGATAAAAACCAAGGCTGATATGTTCAGGAAAAAATCCATTTTTATTTTTCTGCAAGCACAAGTTGCGGCATTTTTAGGCGGTATTACCGATTATGGCTTAATGATTCTATTAACCGAAGTATTCAAATTGCATTTTACCTTTTCTATTCTAATCTCCGGAACCGTAGGCGCGATTGTCAATTTCAGTATCAATAGATTTTGGGTATTTAAAAATCAATCCGGTTATAGCAGCCGCATCAATAGTCAGCTTTTTAAATTTGCGTTGGTGGTTTTGGGAAGCATTTCTTTAAAATCATTTGGTACGCTTATTTTGCAAAAAGTATTTCAAATCGATTATAGAATCGGGAGATTAATCACCGATAGTTTTGTTTCTTATGGATTTAATTATCCACTGATTAAATATTGGGTTTTTAAGGCAAACGAAAAACAGAATGTAATCGAATCAAATTAGTATATAAATAAACCAGTTGGGTGTAATTCGTAGTTTTTCTATTCCGCACATAATTCGAAGCCCAATATTATTGAGTTAAGCTTTTTAGAAAATAAAATTAAGCACGCAAAGTCGCTAAGACGCAAAGGTTAAACACAATATTGTCATTTCGATCCCGAAGCCTCGGGAGAGAAATCTCCAAAAGAAGCTCGATAAAGATTGGATTTGCGTAGCGGAGTTACTGCATCGAAATGATAAACCTTTGCCATTTTGCCAGAGATTTATTCTACATAACACTATTGATTTTTTCTTAAGTTAATGACATCGTGCTTCGGGACTATGTGTTAAAATAATAGAAGCCAACACTTCATATAAATATTTCGTTATGAACAAATTATCATTTAAACATTTTACAAAATCACTAATCGTTATAACGATCTTAGTAAATATATATTCTGAAAATCTAGTGGCACAATCTAAAAATCCGTCGCCATTAAATTTTCCAACGCCGAAAAATATAGATAATATGCTATTTTACATTCAGCGCGACCCCAATACAAACACTGCTATTTATGCCATAAACTACCAGGAAAATGGAAAAATAGACAAAAGCAATCCTATAAAAGCCTATTGGATTCGATATGCTGAGAAAGGAGATAAAAAAGATTTTAGTTACATACAACGTAAATTTGCATACGGAATAGAATCTAAAACCTTAAATAATGAGGAGTTTGAACTTCAATTTGTATCGTATAAAAAGTTACCCTTAACCTTGAAAAAGATAGATTCGGATCAAAAATATCATGTTTTTGTAAGTGTAAATCAGAAAAAAATCCAGGTAGAAAAAATATTTGTACGTATTGAAGGAGGTTCTTTTTGGCTGCCCAATGTAAAGTATGCCGAAGTTACCGGAATTGATACTTCCTCAAATAAAACAATTACAGAAAGAATGTTGTTGAAGTAAGATACTTATTTCTTGTTGCTCTGCATGATCCTATAATCTGATCTTTTGCGCATGATTCCATATAATAAAAAGAGATTTTTGCAAAAACGGGACAAAAGATAAAATCTTTGTCCCGAATAATGTTCTTTAAGAAGATTAATAAAAAAATTGTTCAAAAACTATTTTGCCTTCCTGTACTTTGTATACGCAGATTTCATCCATTGTGAATCTGTCCCTTCCTTTGAATGTCATATCAGCTGACCATGACACCGTAAAGTAGTCGCCGCCAATCACTGGGTCTGAAATAACACGTCCATGAACCTGTTCGACCAAAGATTCAAATAATTCTGATTTTTTTAAAATTTCCTGTAGTCCTTCTACAGTTTTTGGCAGTAGGAAATCATTCGCTTCAATGCTGATGCAGTTATCGGCATACAATTGTGTTTGCGCTTCATAAAATTTATCTTGACGAACCAGTTCAATAAATCTGGCTGCAAGTTCTTTTGTTGTTAAAATTGTTTCTTTCATTTTAAAGGAATATTTATTTAATAATCTTATTTCTGGTGTCAAAGTTAGGGGATAGAACTTACCATATGATAGTAGTTTCCCAAAGGAAAGCGCTTACTTTTAGGAAAGTTTATTACCTTTCGGATATGAAGACAACTAAAGAAAAAATAGCGCAAGACCCAGTAGAATGTGCCCAATCACTCAGAAATGTGATTGATGCTATGTTTGTTCTCAATGGAAAATGGAAAATGGCATTAATTCTTTGTATTTCTCAATCCTCAAAGCGTTTTTCTGAAATACAAAGCGAGGTTCCTATATCACCTAAGGTTTTAGCAAATGAACTAAAGCATTTGGAATTAAATAACTTTATAAAACGTAATGTTTTTCCAACCACCCCCGTCACTATTATTTACGAAGCAACTGAGTACTGTCAGACTTTAAAAAATGTAATATGTGAATTGGATCAATGGGGGGAGAAGCATAGAAAAGTTTTAACAGGGAAGTAAAGCCCGCAGTCTCAGAAGTGTTTTCATGAAAAGCTATGTAAATGTCTCCCAACTTTTTACTGTTACTTCTTATTATTGTCTTGGATTTTTTTACATTCAGTAAAAATATTTTAAGAGAATTAGTTTTAAAGTCAGAGACTTTATGAAGTCTCTATTTTTCAATTATATTTTTTTAAAATAGCACAAAGTCAGTCCCGAAGACTTTCGGGATTGCGCAGAGTAAAGAAGAAGACTTCGGAGAGCGGGGATTTTAAATCGAATGGAACTTGTTGATGGTAGTTCTTATAAGTCAGTATTATAATATAGCTCTACAATGGAGTTATCTAAAGTGTCAATATGAAATCCGGAATTCTTATTATAATAATCATAAATTGTATAAAAACCTTCTAACCTCTCATCTTTATTGTAATGAAAGCCTGCGCTATCTACTCTTAATCCATTATACCATTCATCGTCGGCCTTACCATAGTCTAGACGACCTATACTACTCAAAATTTGTTGATAATTATCATTATAATAATTAATTAACTCTTTATAGAAATTATTTGTCCAGGAAAAATGCGAGTTTGTATTTTCAATAAAATTAGTGATGCTACTTTCTTTTTCAGCACTAAATTCTACCTCATCATTTAATACTTTTTTGTTTAGCAGTAGAACATCGTTGAAGTTTGGTTTTATGCTTATGATTATAAAATTTACCTCCTCATTAAATATAAAGTCGCTTCTCAATAATGGCGGTGCCACATTTCTTTTTTCAGCAGTCCTTAAGTCTCTGAATTCAACTAATTCATAATGCCCCAATTTAAATAAATCTTCAACCTTATTTAATAGGTGTCGCCACTTCCACTGGTTTAAATAATTTAATTTGTTTGAGGATATATGGGTTTTGACAAATTTTTTATATTCCCACTTCCAACCTAATTTGTAATAAATCTGAGCTAGTAGATAACTTTCATTTTCATCTTTGTTAGATTTTTCAAGTTCGTACATAAATATCAAAGAGAGATTCAGCACTCTTTGTGGCTGTACATAAACTTCCTTTCTTATATTTTCGGAAATCTTCTTTTGCTAAATTATATCTGTCAAATATATCCATAAAATTACCACCAACATTCTCGCTCTTCCAGACGTTTGCAAGTTATGAAAACGAATATTTTCGGCTGAACGAAAATACGATAAAAAACGGTAATTGCACTAAATTTGCAAATGTATATAAACTTGTTAGCAGAGGTACAGGGTTTATATTTGGACTATCTGACAAACTGATGAATTTGCTTAATTTAATCCTAAACCAAATCTAGTACCAAAACGTTATTATTAATAGCTAAAAAAAACGGGAGAATTTAATAACCTTACAAAGGCTTACATTCTTTTAATCAAAATGCTAGATGCAGTAGAAATGAGACAAAAGAGTTGAGAAGATTTACATGAAATAACCATGAAATCAGGTATTGTTTTTCGTACCAGCCCAGAGTAAATTTGTTTGAATCAAACAGCAGATAATGCTACATTTAATAATAACCTTGAATTGTTACAAATTATGAACATAAACAAAACACTTAGTATTGCCATACTTCTGCTTGTTACACAGCTAAGCTTCGCACAATATTTTAAACTAACTCCACAGGGCTTTGTATCAAATGACAATAACGATTATACGGTAGTGAATGTGTCAAACGCAAAACAAAAGGATTTGTACAAGAATGTACTCAATGCCATTAATTCATTGTACAGTAATCCACAAAAAGGACTCAATGTAGTCGAAGGGGAGAGTATTAGTTTGACTGCGTATGAAGAAAATGCGCTAACTGTAAAGCATAGCGCTGGAGGTTTTGGAAAAGGAATTTATAAATATGACTTATCTTATACGTTATCTTTTCTTTTTAAAGACGGTAAGATTCGAATTAACAGTCCTGTTTTTGAATGCAAAAGATGGTATGAAGGAACTTACAGACCTACAAGTGGCTGGGGCAGCAGTGGTTGGGCTACTCTAAAACTTGTAAAAGGCGATAAGGATAGAGTTGCTATTTATGATAAAAATGGAAAACTTCTTTTAGAAGATGCCTCTAATGCATTAAACAATCATTTCAATTCGGTTTTAAAACAAATCTTCGAAAAATCTCAAAGGATAAATAATTGGTAATGAAAATTTACATCGGAGATTTTCCATATTGTCATTTCTACTGATTTCGATTATTACGCTCCTTATTTGAAGCTTGCGTTATCTTCTTCATCACTTGTGAATTACCGAAAAATTTTGAAAAAATACCATTTGTAATACCAAAGAAAAAACTTAAATAAAAAATAAAAGAGCCGGGAATCATGATGTAAGGATGCCAAAAATACAGGTACCGCCAACCATAGCCATGGCTTTCATTTATATAACTATAAAACAATATTCCTGCAGCCAAAGCAATCAATAATAGCAGTCCAATCACAGTGAGGGCTATGTTTTTGGCATTCGATTTTTCGACCTGCCTGTCTATTTCGGTGTTATTGCCCGATTCAAAGTGTCGTTGATACGGTTTTGAGTCCATAAATTCAAACTCTTCCGAAGTGGTTTCTTTTCTTTTTTTGCCATGCTCAAACGATTGAATACTACCATCTTTTTTCGAAAGATTGATCAAAAAGTGTTTGATGTAATAAATAAATACGATGAACCAAAGTACCGTGCCCAGACTAAGTAAAACGAATGCTTCGCTGGCAGATGTGTGAATCATCTCATAATCGCTTTTATGATGATTTCCTGCGTAATGCAGAATGAGTGGTAGTCCAATAGCGAACAACAAGAGATAGATTATCCAAAATATAATAAAGCCTTTCCAAAATTTCATATCATAAGGTTTTTCATAGATTAAATTAACACTTCACTTTCGTTTGTTAAAGATAGGTAATATTTTATTTGGAGATTCTAAGCTGTGCGAAGTTTTCCGACTTCGCACACGCTTGTTCTCTTCAGGTTGTAAATCTTTTTATATCCAGTATTTGCAATTTTACTTAATAATTAAAATTAAAATGTGATTACCAATTTTCCAAAATGTGAGCTACTTTCAAGTTTTTTAAAAGCATCAATTGCATCCTGAAATAAAAAAACCGAATCTATAATGGGATGGATGTTTTTTGTTTCGAGGGTTTGATTCATTCTTAAAAACATCTCTTTTGAGCCAACGTTAATTCCCTGTAATCTGACTTGTTTACTCATTAATTTTGCAGTATTTATATTTCCGGTTAGTCCGTTCATTATTCCGATTACAGAAATGGTTCCGTCTAATGCAACTGCTTCTATAGATTTGTTAATATGGTCACTGCCTACAACTTCTACGATGTGTTTTGCACCAAGTCCATTGGTGATTTTTTTGACTTCATTTTCCCATTGCGGTACACTTTTATAATTGATCAAATGGTTTACGCCCATTTTTTTAGCACGTTCTAATTTATCATCGCTTCCAGATAATAAAATTACTTCTGCGCCTACAGCTAATGCAAACTGCATTGAAAATAAGGATACTCCGCCAGTTCCCTGTATCAATACGCTGTCGCCGGCTTTTACATTTCCTTTTTCTATTAAACCATGCCAGGCAGTTATTGCAGCGCATGGTAGAGTAGCGGCTTCTTCATTAGAAAGATAATCAGGAATTTTAATTACTGCATTCTCTTTTAAAACAACAAATTGCTGTAACATTCCGTCACTAGCACTTCCACCAAGAGAATTTAGTAATTTCTCAGAAGATAAATTCCCATCAATCCAATAAGGAAAAAAGAGACCCGCAACACGATCATTTAAAGCTACTTCGGTTACCTGATTTCCAATTTCAACCACAATTCCTACACCATCAGAAACAGGTATCCTGCCCACTGGAGGTTTCCATTTATCAGTACCTTTAATAACAAGTAAATCTCTGTAATTTAAAGAAACAGCTTTTATTTGTACTAAAATTTCGTTTGGTAATAGCTTATTATAGCTTTTTTCAACCTGTTTTAAAGTTTCGATGCTAAAATTTTCAGATATTTGATATGCTTTCATAGTATTACAAATGCATTGGGGAAAGACCAAGACCAGTTATTTGACTTTGTTTTTTTAAATAATTTTAGATTAGGTGGCCCAATGACTGTACAAATGTATTACTTAATTATAGCAGTTAATGAGACTTTGTACCATTGTGAGTTACTAATAAATTAATGAGTAACTACCATTACAGTCTTGGATTGCTATTTAACTTTTGTATTGTAAGAAGTTGGCTGAATGCGAATTTCATAAGGAATATTTTCTTTACCCCAATTACAGAGTTCGTGTAGAACTTTAACCAAAGCAAGTCCGCTATCGGTAATCCGATATTCCACACGAAGAGGAACTTCATTAAAAATTTCTTTCTCAATCAATTTGGCTGTTACCAATTCACTTAGAACATTAGAAAGCACATTGTCTGAAATACCGCTTAAAGATTCTTTTAAATTAGAAAACCTTGAAACGTCCAGTTTTATAAGTACTAAAATTTCTGATACCCATCTCTTTCCTACTATACGAAGTACCTTGTTTAGAGTGCATCTTTCATCAAGATAATATTCATTTAAGGTATTAGTGGAGTTCAATTTCTTTTTGCTCATATATTTAGATAATAGCAGTCAACATAATAAATTCTAAACAAAAATAATTAAAATTTTGCCAATGCATCTTATTAATTCAATTGGTTTTAAAACAATTAACAGACCTATATAATTGATTTAATCTTAAATTTATGGATGAACGAAGCTTTTCCAGTACTCAAATACAGTATCTACAATTGATTTTGTTATATGACAGTCATTTTCTTTTCAAGAGAGACGATTATATCTTCTAAAATCTCAGCTGTGCGAAGTTTTCCGACTTCGGACTCGTTGTTCTCTTCAGGTTGTAAATCTTTTTATATCCATTAAAAATCATTGAACCAGAGATCACTATGTTTAAATCATTCTGTAAATTGGCAGACTAACTTTTAAATTACTTAAATTCTTATATTTGATTCTCACAGCTGCGACAGAACTCTAAATTGTGCGAATAATTAATGTACAGTTGGTTTAACTAAAATATTATTTATAAAAGTAAAATATGAAAAAAATTATTGTAAGTATGTTTGTTCTAAGTCAATGTTTTAATGCACATGGGCAATCGATTGATAAAATTATTACGACCAAGGAAGTAGCTCGTATAGAGAAAATACTTTCGGCTGATGACATGCAGGGCAGGAGAACTTTTACTCCCGGTATTGACAAAGCATCAGCCTTTATAGAATCAGAGTTTAAACAAATTGGTTTGCAAACTTTCAATTCAGCAACAAATTACAGACAAGAATTTTCGATTACTGGCTCTAAAGCAGTTTCTTTAAAAATTACTATTGATGGCAAAGAAATAAATAATAATCAAGTGGTAACATTCTCCTACGTTCCTCAAGTTTCTTTAACTGAAAAAAGTGATATTTCTATTGTAAAAATCAATAAAGGGGACAACATTGGCGAGAAATTTAATGAATATTATAAAAGTTCGAAAAATCTTTTGATACTAGTTGACCCTTCATTTGATAATGTTTTACCGAATATTCAACACATTGATCGATTAAATGCTAATCCTGGAAACAATACGATTATATTTGTTTTTGGCACCCTTGAAGCGACTACTCTTTCTGTTGAATTAACGAATGTAATCTCCAAAAAAACATTGAATAATGTTGTTGGAATATTACCCGGAAAAAGTAAACCAAATGAGTATGTGATTTTTTCAGGACATTATGATCATTTAGGAGTAGGCTCTCCCGAAGAAGGTGCTCCGCATTCTGCAACAGATTCTATTTATAATGGTGCTAATGATGATGCCGCTGGAACAACAGCAGTAATTATGCTTGCTAAATATTTTAAAAAACAAAATAACAACGAGCGTACTATTATTTTTACCACATTTGTAGCTGAAGAAATAGGTGGTTATGGAGCCAAATATTTTTCTAAACAGCTTGAGCCTGAAAAAGTGATTGCGATGTTCAATATCGAAATGATAGGAACAGAATCTAAATGGGGTAAAAACTCTGCTTACATTACAGGTTTCGAAAAGTCGAATATGGGGCAGATTTTACAAACTAATTTAACAGGAACAAATTTTACATTTTATGCAGATCCGTATCCTGAACAACAATTATTTTACCGCTCAGACAACGCTACGTTAGCCAGGCTGGGAGTTCCTGCTCATACCGTTTCTACTTCAAAAATGGATAATGAGCCAACGTATCACACAGTAGATGATGAATTTGAAACGTTAGATATTGATAACATGACCCAAATAATAAAATCAATTGCAATAAGTTCTTCTTCGATTATTAGTGGAAAAGATACGCCAACAAGAGTAAATACTACTCAATTGAAATAGCATAAATACATTATAAAGATTCAAAAAAGCACTGAAAATAATTGGTTTTCAGTGCTTTTTTTATCATTTGTTTTGTTCTTATTATTTCCTGTATCTTTAATTTTAGAGATCTTTGTCTGTTGTATTATCCACCGATCATCACATTAAATGCTCCAAGGATAATTGTTCCCCCATGAGCAGTTTTATCTCCTATTCTCGCAGCAGGCATACCACATATCATAACCGTTGCCGATCCTGTAATGATAGAATCTGGAGGTCCAACACAAACCAGCATATCTCCAACTCTGGCGGCGGGTAGTCCTGCTATTAAAACTGTAGGCGCGCCTGGCCCTACTATAGGTCCGCCTACATGCGGAATTGGCGGCAGCCCGGGAGTAATTAATGGGCATTCATGAAAGTCTGTAAGTCTTGCTGCTGGTGGCATAATTTTAATTGTTTAATGGTTAATTGTTTAATCGATGCTTTAAATTTTTGAGTCGACGTTGTAAAAGTTTAAAACTTTAGCAAAGTTTAAATTGTAATTTATTTAGCGGAAGCTAGTTGTAAATGGTGAATAATTTACCATTAATTAATCGTTACCATTGCACCTTTTAGTGTTAATTGCATTCCTCCGGATATTTGTGCCATTTGTCCGCCTTGAGCGCTGTATTGCATAGTTGCGTTTTCTTTGATATTCAGGCCTTTTAATGAGATATCTCCGCCACTTGACTGTATTGTAACACCTTGATTTCCTTTGATGTTTACATTTTGACTGGCTGAAATATTGATGTTTTTCTGACTTGACAAATCGATGCCGCTGCTTGACATTATGATGCTGTTCTCATTTTCGTCCTGTATCGTGATTTTCTTGTCTTTATCACTGATAATGATCGTGTTTTTATTAGGCGTTGCTACGGTCCATATTTTGTTTTCATCATCAAATTGTACAGAGATGCCTGATTTGGTAACAATGGCTTTTATTGAATTTTTTTGATTTGGATCTAAACCAGCAAAAGGTTTATTGGTTGTACTGCTATAGACGCTTCCCAGTATTATTGGATAACGTGGATCTTCGTTTATGAAACCCAAAATGATTTCATCTCCAACTTCGGGCATGAAAAAAGCTCCGGCTCCGCTTGTCGAATAAAAATTGGCAAGACGGGCCCATATTCCTGTACCATTTGGATCTAATAAGGGAACATCAACTAAAACCCGGTATTGAGAGTCGGGATCTTCATACATCTTTTTTACAGTTCCGTTAAGGAGACCTTTTGCTCCGGGAACAAGTCCGGAAGCGGGCGGTGCCGCAACATTTGGCTCCTGGGTAAACCAAAAAGGAGAAAGTCCGAGTGTAACTCCAGTAATCCAGTTTCCCTGCGACAAATCGTGTAGAACTCCACCAATTATATAATCACCGTTAAAACGATCTCCAAGACCGGCGAAGGTCATATATTTTCCGGGATCAACTAAATTTGTGCCTTGAAATTTGGCTTCTCCAGTTATTTTAGAATATTCACTTTTGATAATTTGTGCTTTGGACCAATTAGTTAATTCGGCAGTTTCTAAAGATGCAGAAGTCTGTAGTTGATAGACAGGAAGTCCAATAACTTCAGAAAGTTTTTTTGTGGTTAAATTTCCAGCTCCTGAAACATTTGGAGCAGCATTACCACTTACAATTGCCTGGGTTTTAAAATCCCAGCTATTGGCGTTTACGTTCCCTAATTGAGTAAGAGCATTTAATTTGGCATTAAACTCAAGCAGATTATCGCCATATGTTACCGTCAGGACAGATGTTGTGTTTTTATCAGGAGGATTTACTGAAATTTTGCCGTTTAAAGTTGTTACTATCAGCCCATTTGCCTCGGCAAGAGCCATAATATAATCCCAATCTGTAACATAATACTGGACTTGTTGTGGCCAAGTTGTGCTTGTCGCAGTAACATCTGCGCTTAATTGTGAATAGTTTGCTATTATTGATGATATAATTTCACTATCTTTTTGTTTAGAAAAGGTGAGACTTTTAAGGCCTACAATCATTTTTACAGCATTATCACGACATTCAATTTCTAAAGATGATCCTGTCAGATTATCAACACGAATGGTCTGACTCATAATCAACCCTGAGAAAATAACAGAATTATTGTTGTCGTATCCTGCTTCAATACTAATTGCTGCGCCGGGTACAAAAACAGCAGAAGAACTGGCATCAAACGTACCTGTACTGGCTTCTCCGTCCAGAATTGTGATTTTTGCTGAAGCAATTTGGTTTACTTTTTTATCAATATGAATTGAAAGTACACTCAGTTCATCGGCTATTGGCGTACCATTAACTTTTACTGAAAATGTTGCGATTCCGCCACTTTTTATTTCGGTTGAAGTACTCATTAATTAGGGGATTAGAGGTGTAAAATGAATTTTTCGTTATAGTTTGTTTTAATAACCAATTCTCTTATTTCAATTGGCATAATGGTTTACGTAAGCAATTCCATATAGCTCTTTGAAAGCTGCATCTGCACCAGCAAATGAAGAGTACAATACAAGCTGAAAGCGTAATATTCAGAGTAATAATTATTATCAAGGGGACTGCCGTCAAATCTTTTCGAAAACCAGTTAAATTCTTTATTTTTAAAACTTTTCCAAGCGGTTTGAGCAATTATTAATTCAGTTCTTTCAGATTGATTGCATTCATTTTTTGAAAGGGCATAATATTTTTCTACTAATTTTTCGTAATTATGAGTTTTGTTTTTGATAAGTTCTAATTCTTCTATATTATTAAGTTTTAGAGACCTATTTAATCTTCTGTTAAAATATTGAATTTTAAAAGTATCGATTGCAAATTCAGAATAAATGTTTTTTGTAAAAGGATTCATCTGTCGCGATTCGACTTCTTCTTTTAGACCTTTAATTTTACTTTCAATTTCAACATTAATTTTTGTTTCTAATTGTTTTCTGTTATTTTGAGAAAAACAAAAATTTAGCGAAAAAAAAAAGAAATGTAAGTATTGGTAAGAATAGTTTTATTTTCATTAAGAGGTTAATACTTTAGTTTTTTTTCACAACTCTTTAAACATATACCTTGCCAAGGCGTTCCCGCTAAAAATCAGGAGACTTCTCACACTGTCACGATTGCAGCAAGATTTAAAAATTACGCAAAGTCTGAATAAGATTTTGGCAGCGGGTGGTTCTTGCTTATTTTTGTTTTTGAAAATTATTGCCAACGTCCCACCGGCTTCATGAAATTGTTTTTTTGCTCCCGAACTATTCTATTGTAACTGAAGTCAAATATACAAAAATCTCCTCCCAAACACTAGACCCAATCTCTTTGCTTCAAAACCAACTTTTGCAGTTGATCCGATAATTGGTTAAACAACTATGGATTACCCATAAAAAAAAATCCCATTTCGTTAGAAACAGGATTTTAATTTTTGTGACCTCGACTGGACAAATTTCTATGAATTTTATGGAAGATTTCAAGAGATTGGCGTACTATATGTTATGTCTTTTAATGGCTTTAACAATTTGGTTTAGAGGCTTCATTGCTATATTCTGGAAGTCTCAGAGACCATTTAGATAGTCTTTGTGTAAGAAATAAGTTTTAAGAGCTAGTTTATAAAGAGTAGGCTTGTAATGTTTTTTTTGCCCATTTTCCCCAGTCTTTCAAAGCATCCAAAAGTATTTTATTTAGTCCTTTATTGTCAGTAGGCTTACCTTTTACCGGAGGAGCTAAATCTTTTTCGGTTATTGGAATTTCAGTAACTTTTGTTGCAAACCATGTCATATTTTCATGAGGCAGGGCCAAGCCTAAAATTGTTCCGGGTAATCCTGTAAAAGATTCAGGGCCGCCTGAGAATGGAATTTGAATAGTGTAATAGGCAACAACATAAACAGAATCGAGAACTATAGCATTTGCTCTGCGGCATTCATAACCTGCAATATCTCTTGTTTCATCGGTAATTTTCCAGTCAATTTTACGTAAGCTGTCTTTAACTAAGTATAAATCGTCGTAAACATTTTTTTGGGTAATACTGGTTTGGGTGTCCAGATCTGTGGCGATAACATTTTTTAAATTAGCCATTGGATCGTCAGAAATCCAATTACTGCTTGTTGGTTGATTTGTTTCTTCCCATTTGTACAAACTCTTGTTTTTTGAAAAACTGAGAATGCTTTTTGTAGTTTTAAATTGTGAATTGGTTTTTTTATAACTTTCAAAAGCAGCCTGATAATAACTATCAGTTTCTCCTTTTATTTTTTTTGCAATCAAAGCATACATATTCGATTTTTTCTCAAATTCGATTACGCCATTTTGTACAAAGTGCTCATTTTGTGCAAAAGTATTGCAGCTTGTCAATACAATTATAAAAATTAGGATGCGATTTAGTATTGTTTTCATGGTTTTAGTTTTGTTTAATTTCTCCTCCGCCCATTTTGCTGAAATCCCAGCTTACAGAGAACATAAAGTATCTTTGGATAGTGGTATAGGTACTTTGGTTGATATTTCCATTAAAGGCAGAACGATTAAATCCAACATTTTGGTTCAAAAGATCTCTTCCCGTTATAGAAACTCTTAAATTATCTCCTTTTAAAAATTTCTTGGTGACAGATGCATTCCAGATAAAACGTTCAAAAGATTCCTGAATCACTTGCGTTTTTCCATTATATTGATAATTACCATCTGTGCTAATTTCTAGTTTGAAAGGTAATTCTACACTGCTCCAGAAATTTCCATTAAAACCCCAGCCATTGCTATCGCTATTTTCGTTGATACTTGCATTAGCAACGTTGTAAGTAGGTCCGAAGCTAGCATTAAAATTATATTTTTTTTCTTTATACTTTGATAAGTTTAGATTGAAGGAATAACTTGAATTTTTAGTTTGATTCAGTTTTGTATTGATGTAATTATAGTTTACATTTTTGTTGGCACTGAAACCAATTCCTGCGTTCATGTCTATAGCTTTGATTGTTTTTCCAAAATTAGTATTCAAAAAATAACCTGTTGTAGCTTTGTCTTTTAGGTTTATAAACTGAGAAATACTTTCTCCTCTATCATTTGTAACCACATTACTTATTATTGGATTTAGCGTAAAATTGTACGTTGCATTAACCGAAAAATATTGATTGCTAAGTACTTTATACGAATAATAACTTCCTCTGAAATTATTTCTAAAAGAAGGATCTAAATCCGGATTACCCAAAATCGTATTCAACTGGTTTTGATTGTTTCGTATGGGTTGTATTTGTTCTAATGTTGGCTGATCGGTGTTTCCGTTATAGGACAAACGCAACGCTTCTCTTTGTTTAAAATTATATTGATAATTGATCTGAGGCATGTAGTTGACAAATTTTCGCGTAAAATTTTCATCTGTATAAACATTGTACTGTTTAAAGTTGACGCCGCTAAATTTAGAACCAAAAGAAAAAACAGTTTTATTTTTTTTGTAATTAAAAATCGCTCCCAGTTGATTTATCGTTTGGTCTAGTTCATAATTATTACTAAAGACTGAATCGAGAACATTATAATTTCCATCCGCGGATTGATTAAAAGATTTACGATCCGATTTTCCGTTACTTATGTTGAATCCGTAATTAAGAATTAAAGATAAACTTTTAGATAACGGTTCGGTATAGATTAAATTCGATTTAAAAGCTGTATTGGTAATATTATTGACTTTATTTTGATCGACGACCTTGGTGCTATCCGGACTAATTACAGATGGTGTAAAAAATTCAGCCCTGGAATTTAAATAACCATCACTTTTGCTATTTGTATTGGATTGGCTTAAATTAAGAGATAATGTTCTGCCCGTTTTTTTAAGCCTTTTGGTTAATAAAGTATTTATATTAAATGTTTGATCATCAACATCGTTTGTATTGGTCTGCTTTAAATTATTCAATTGGTTACCTTGTTCGTCAGTACCTTTTCGCATTTCTGCATCACTTGAATTACTCTTTTTAAACAACCCATCTATATTTAATTTTAAAGTTAAAGTAGTATCAATTTTAATTTCATAAGTCAGATCAAGTTTATTTTTGGTCATGTTTTTCTCAAAACTCTTGTCTGAAGTATTATAAATGCTACTGGAACTTAAATTTTGCTGGTTAATATCATTACGATTTCCTGAAAGTTTGATATCACCAATTTTGTAGTTTGCATTGATAGATTCTTTATCGTTGTTCCATTTATTGTCAAAATGTATTCCTCCAGTTTGAACTACCGGAATTCCTTCACCATTAAATTGTCCGTCCCAACTATCAAATTCATCGTTTCCATTGTTTGAAAAATTAATACCGCCGTCATCACTTACTTGATAACTGCTTTGGCCATATTTATCTTTATCGCCCCATCCTAATCCTACTTGTCCCGTGTTGCCTAAAATACCATAAGCTGCTAATTTTTTCTTATCCCAAAACTTATTAAACATAGCCTGACCCTTATAAAAATTATCAGTTCCTCCTCCGAGTTCTACTTTCCCGAAATGACCATTTTTTTTGTCTTCTTTAAGTTTAACATTTAGAGTTTTGGTTTTCTGGCCATCATCTATCCCTGTAAAAGCGGCCTGATCACTTTTTTTGTCGTACAATTGAACTTTATCAACCATGTCTGCACGTAGATTTTTTGTAACTAGAGTAGGATCATCACCAAAAAATTCTTCACCATCAACCAAAACTTTGGTTACAGTTTCGCCTTGAGCGGTAATTTTTCCATCCTTGTCAATTTGTATTCCCGGGAATTGTTTTATCAGATCTTCCACTTTTGCATTAGGTTCTATTTTAAATGCTTTTGGATCAAATTCTAACGTATCTCCTTTGATTTTCATGGCGGCTCTATTGCCTTTTATAATTATTTCGGATAATATTCGTCCTTTATCAGCCAAATTAATTTTACCATAATCTTTGATCAACTGTGTGGAATCAATAGCAAATTGATCTACAAAATCAGCATATTTAGGATAAGAAACCAGTAGAATAAATTTACCAGCTTTAATATTATTCAACTCAAAAGAACCATTTTCTTTAGCTCTTGTAAATTTTACTAAAACAGAATCTTTAGCTCTTAACAAAGAGACTGATGCTTTGGTTAAAGTAGATTTGTTTACGGTATCTGCTACATATCCTTTAACTGTTCCTGATTTTTGTGCCTGTATAGTATTTGATAAAAAAAGAAAGCAACATAATAATAGTATTGTTTGTCTCATTAATTGGTTGTGTTTTTTTTGAAAAAAGGCATTGTTACTCTATTCTATTCTATTTTTTGAATAATAGAAATAAATGCCATTGGTTTTTTAATTTGTTTTTAAGTAAGCAAGATTGTAGATTCTAAAATAGAAATTGTAATAGTACCTTTTGATATAGGTTTGCTGAAGTATAGCGACTTGATTTTATGAAATTCATAATTTTTTTGTGAGGTTTTGGTGGTTAGTAGTGTGAATTTTAATAATTTTAATTGGCAATTATTACTATAATAGTTAAATGTTAATGCGAGCCAAAAGTAAATAAAAATACTACAATATTAAAAAGGGTTTAACTTTTTATTATCATGATTAATTAATAATGGACTAATGAAAATAGAAATGAATAAAAAGTATCAGTCAGGTTTAATCGCAAATACTGATCTTCATGCAGGTGGTTTGTTTTTTTGTATCATCTACCAAAATCAACTAGAGTTCTTTGAGAATGGTAAAATTGAGCTAACAAAAAAGGTCGTTGATGCCTTTCGTCCTATGAATGAGGACGATGTTAAACATTTACAAAATTATAAGATTGTTGGAGACTATTCATTTAATGATAGAGGATATTTGGTTTGTAAGTTTGAGGATTTGTTTTGGAAATTTACAGGATTATCTACTGAAAAAGACAGTTCAATTATTGCCTTTAATATTTATGATAGTCGCTTAGAAAATAGGTGGGGAGAGGTTTATAAGCTGGAAGAAATTATTTAGTGACAACGGTTTTTTAAATATTATTTCGTCTTTTTGCTTGGTTTACAAATCCGATCACTCAGATATATAAAACGATAGCGCGGACTTGTAATCTGTGCCCGCTCCTAATATTACTAAAAATTAGATTTTTAATATGTTAGTGTATACTTTGCGGGCACGGATTGTAAATCCGCGCGATCTGGTCATTTAATAACCGGGAATGAATTTATTTTAGAGCATAATTTATGTAGCCTCCATCTGCTAACAGCTCCGTTCCGGTAATAAAACTTGCATCATCTGAAGCAAGAAACAATACTGTTTTCGCAATTTCCGCAGGGTCGCCTAATCTCTGCATAGCAGTAGCACTGGCAAGAAATTCTTTCGCATCTTCTGGTACAGCTTTATGAAGACCTGGTGTAGAAACCGGACCCGGACTCACAATATTGACACGAATTTTTCTTCCGGCTAATTCGTTTGCTGCGATTTGAGCAATTTTATTTAATGCTCCCTTTGTAGCCGAATAAATACTACTTCCTAAATTTGCTGCCGTTGCAACGGTTGACGAAGTAAAAATTACCGATGAACCTTCTGCCAGATGAGGGAGCAGTTTCTGAAGTGTAAAGAAATGGCCTTTGACATTGGTATTAAACTGTGCGTCAAAATCAGCCTCCGTTACTTCTTCTATTGAACTAAATGTTGCTATTCCTGCATTTAAAAAAAGAGTATGTAATTTATTCCCGCTTTCTGCAAAAGCTTTTTCTAATAGTGAAAGATCAGATAAATTGGCAGTATCAGCCACAATAGTTTTTAAATTAGGATTGTTAATCTCGTCAGCTGCATTTTTAAGGTTTTCACTGTTTCTTCCAGTGATCCAAACGTTAGCGCCTGATTTTATGAATTCTTTTGCTGTTGCTAATCCAATTCCTGTAGTTCCGCCTGTTATGAGAACATTTTTATTTGTGAAATTCATTTTCTTATATTTTAAAATTTATACGAGCAAAGTTAATTCAGTTAAGTTTATTTTTGTTACTTTGTAACCAAAAGTAACAGTAACGTTTGAGTAACAAAGTAACTTATGAGTAACGAATGTCAGGTTGAGCACAGAAAAGAGATAATGGCAGTCCATGATACAATGGATATATTGAATGGGAAATGGAAAATTTCTATAATTTCATCGATCTGTTATCATAATAAGAGAAGATTTACAGATATTTTAAATGACGTAAACGGGATTTCCAACAAAATGTTAAGCAAGGAATTGAGGGATTTGGAAATAAATAAATTGATTAAAGGCACAGTTCTCGATACGCAGCCTGTCACAATCCATTATCAACTCACGGAGTATGGATTGACATTAAAAACGATCATAAAATGATCTTGCAGAATGGGGATTAAAACACCGAAAAGTTATTATTGACGGTTAACAGACACCGAAAAAGACATAAAAAAATCCCATTTCGTTAGAAATGGGATTTTAATTTTTGTGACAGGAAAAGGACAAATTTCAACATCTTTTATGATGATTTGAAGATATTGTCTTACTATATGTAGTTTCTGTCTTTTATTGGTTTTGTAAACTAATACTAGTAGTAAATTTTAGTTATCATTTCATCTATAGGCAAACGAACTTTTTTCGTAGCTGCCATATAGTCTTTTTCCAAATCCCGATATCCTAAAGCGAGGATAACTGTAGAATGCAACCCTTTTTCTTTCAAACCCAAAACCTCATCGATAGTGGCGGCATTAAATCCTTCGATAGGAGTAGCATCCACTTTCAATTCTGCCGCAGCAATAAGCGCTGTTCCTAGTGCAATATAAGCCTGTTTGGCCGCCCAAAGTGCTTTTTGTTCTGTGTTAATAGCGCTGAAATAGGAATGCAGTCCATTTCTAAATCCTGATAAGGCACCAGCATCAAGACCTCTTTGCTTTTCTGTCATTGTTATGTAATCGTCAATGTAAGTCAAAGACATGTCAGTGAATGCAGCAAAAACCAACAAATGAGAGCAAGAGCTAATCTGTCCATTATACGAATTAGCACCTAATTTTTTTTGAATTTCCGGGTTGCTTACAACAAAAATACGGTAAGATTGCAGACCGCAAGAAGATGCTGAAAGATTTATGGCCTCTAAGATTTGATCGATCTTCTCTTCTGTTACTTTAATGTTATTGTAAGCTTTTGTGGCGTAGCGCCATTTTAAATTTTCTATCAAATTCATTACTATGTCTATCTTAAATTTTGGCAAATATAAATGATATTGTTTTCTTTTTTGAGTTTTTGAAGCGCTCTGGGAAACTCCAAATCAATCATCGTAGACCACTAAAGAATATTTATCTGTTTTCCTTGATTATTATATTTGTTTAAAGATTATTAATCTTTAAAAATTAATTTAAAAAGAATAATTAACTGATTTTATGTGTAAATAAAAATATTTAATCTTTTATATTCAAATTTGTAGGGTAAAAAAACTAAAAATTATCATCAGATGAAAGCGAACATACAAGAAGATAGGGGAATAAACGAAAAGCAGAATATTGAAAACACCCAGAATACCATCCAGAATGATTTTGCATTCACACTAAATAGCACTTGTTTAGATGAAAACTATCACCCCTCAAATGAAACGCGTTTGACAACCAATTTTGCAAACCTGGCCAGAGGAGGTAATCGCCAACAAAACTTACGTAATGCATTAAACATGATTAACAATCGATTCAATGCATTGGCTCATGTGGATAATCCAAAAGCTGATCGTTACCTTGTAGAGCTTGAAATTATCACAGTAACGATGAGTATTGATGATAAGAATGGTACTAACAATCTGCCATTGATTGAAGTTTTAAAAACGAATATTTTTGACCGCAAAACTAGTCAGCGTATCGAAGGCATTGCCGGAAATAATTTTTCGTCTTATGTTCGTGATTATGATTTCAGTATTTTATTGATCGAGCACAATAAAAACAAACCTAATTTTTGTATTCCTGAAAATTTTGGTGATTTGCACGGAAAACTTTATAAGTGCTTTGTCAATTCAACCACTTATAAAGAGCACTTTAAGATGTCACCAATCATTTGTCTAAGTGTATCGAGCAACAAAACTTATACTCGCACTGAGTATCAGCATCCGGTTCTGGGTTTTGAGTATCTGCAGGATCAGTATTCTATCACTGATGAATATTTCTCTAAAATGGGCTTAAAAGTTCGTTTTTTCATGCCTGTGAATAGCGTGGCACCGATGGCTTTTTATCATTCCGGAGATCTGCTTGCTGATTATACGGATCTTGGACTAATCAGCTCAATTAGCACGATGGAGACTTTCCAGAAGATTTATCGCCCTGAAATTTACAATGCAAATTCAGTGGCCGGGAAAATCTATCAACCAACTCTTAAACACGAAGATTATTCACTGACTCGTGTGGATTATGACCGCGAAGAGCGTAGCCGACTAGCTATTGAACAGGGTAAATATGCAGAAGAGCATTTCATTAAGCCTTACAAAAGTCTCCTGGAACAATGGTCTGCTAATTTTGTCCTTTAATTGATTACAATGCATTAAAATTATACTATTATGAAGAAATTATTGTTACCTACCTCTATTGTTGGAAGCCTGCCAAAACCTGCCTGGCTTGCACCACCCGAAAAACTTTGGTCACCATGGAAATTAGAAGGCGATCAGCTGCTTGAAGGAAAACAAGATGCTTTACGCATTTCTTTGCAGGAACAGCAATTGGCAGATCTGGATATCATTTGTGATGGCGAGCAGACACGCCAGCATTTTGTAACGACTTTTATCGAGCATTTAAGTGGTGTAGATTTTGAAAATCGTAAAACAGTAAAAATCCGTAATCGTTATGATGCGAGTGTTCCAGTGGTTGTAGGTGAGGTTGCACGTCAAAAAGCAGTTTTTGTTGAAGATGCTAAATTTTTACGTAAACAGACTAATAAACCTATAAAATGGGCATTGCCAGGCCCGCTGACAATGGTAGATACGTTGTACGACGATCATTATAAAAGCCGTGAAAAATTGGCGTGGGAATTTGCGATAGCACTCAATGAAGAAGCAAGAGAACTTCAAGACGCAGGGGTAGATATTATCCAGTTTGATGAACCTGCATTTAATGTGTTCTTTGATGAAGTAAACGATTGGGGAATGGCAGCATTAGAAAGAGCCATTGAAGGTTTACACTGTCAAACTGCGATTCATATTTGCTATGGTTATGGAATACAGGCAAATACTGATTGGAAAAAGACATTAGGTTCAGAGTGGCGACAATATGAAGAAATTTTTCCGAAAATTCAAAAATCTAAAATTGATGTGGTGTCTTTAGAATGTCACAACTCCAATGTACCTTTAGATTTAATGAAACTTGTTCGTGGTAAAAAAGTAATGGTAGGTGCCATTGATGTGGCAACCAACACTATCGAAACACCAGAAGAAGTAGCTGCTACCCTGCGTAAAGCTCTTGAGTTTGTAGATGCCGAAAATCTTTACCCTTCTACAAACTGCGGTATGGCCCCGTTATCTAGAGATGTAGCCAGAGGCAAGTTAAGTGCTTTAAGCGCAGGAGCAGAAATTATACGCAAAGAACTTGGGATTTAGTCTCAATATATTAATGATGAAGTCCGTGCCTCCACGGAGGAGTAATATTTAAAACACATTGAAGAAATTATTTGAAGTATTAAAAAAAGCAGGTTTCGACGGTTTCCTGTTAATGATAGCCACCATGATTCTGATGGCTTATTTTTTGCCAAAGCCAGGTATGGTCAAAGAACCTGTTTCGCTTGAGGAGATTGCCAATGCCGGTGTTTCCTTTATTTTCTTGTTTTATGGCATGCGACTGAGTGTTGAGAAGCTAAAAGTCGGACTTTCCAACTGGAAAATGCACATTGTCGTTCAGTTGACCACCTTTTTATTTTTTCCGCTCATTGTTTTGGCATTTCGCCCGTTGTTTGTCAATAACGGCTTGGAACTGCTTTGGCTGGGTGTATTTTTTCTGGCAGCATTGCCGTCCACAGTTTCTTCTTCGGTGGTCATGGTTTCCATCGCCAAGGGAAACATTCCCGCGGCGATTTTCAATGCAAGCATTTCCAGTTTGATTGGAGTAGTCGTTACGCCGCTCTGGGTCGGGCTGTTTATAGCTTCTGCGACAGGCGATTTTGATGTTACTCAAATCGCCATAAAGTTGATTCTTCAAGTCTTGCTGCCTGTCATCATTGGTATAACTCTCAATTCCCCTTTAGGTGCCATTGCTGAAAAATACAAGAAACAGCTCAAATATTTTGATCAGGCAGTTATTCTAACAATTATTTACACGTCGTTTTGCAAGTCATTTTCCGAACATCTTTTTGAAGGCTTCACCGCCCTTGAACTTGCCGGACTCGCTGCAGGGATGATGGCGTTGTTTTTTGCCGTATTCTTTTGTGTCGGACTACTCAGCCGCCTGCTTGGTTTTTCAGATGAAGACCGTATTACTGTCTTATTCTGCGGGTCTAAAAAGTCATTGGTACACGGCACCGTTATGTCAAAAGTGCTTTTTCAGCACAGCACCATCACCGGCATCGTATTGCTGCCGCTGATGCTTTACCATGCCTTGCAATTGATTGCCGCCAGCATCATTGCTCAGGGTATGGCCCGAGGAAAAGAAGTATAATTTTTATTTATAGTGTGGCCCTTTGTCTTTTTGGACAAAGGGCAGTAAGGATAACGCTCCCTGCTATAAAATAATGCTTTTTAGATTTTTATACTGTGAATATGAAAGCTGCAGTGTTTTATGTTTTTAAATTGTGTGAAATAACATTTTTGTATTGTTTTTGGCTATATTTGAAGAATTTTATTCTGATGTAAAAATAAATTAAACCTGTTTAAAGTAATATTCTATGGAACAAATAGACGATATTGATCTTCAGTTATTAAATATACTTCACGATAATTCTAAATACACTGTAAAAGAGCTTGCTAAAATGGTAAATCTTTCGGCATCGCCTGTTTTTGAGCGAATCAAAAGATTGGAAAACAATGGTTATATTAAAAAATATATAGCCTTGTTAGATGCAGAAAAACTAAACAGAGGGTTTATCGTTTTTTGTAATATCAAACTTAAACAGCACGATCGTAATATCGGCCATCAATTTGTTAGTGATATTATGAAAATAGAAGAAGTTGTAGAATGTTATAATATATCAGGTGATTACGATTTTTTAATGAAAGTTTCTGCTAAAGACATGAAGCATTATCAGGATTTTGTGTTTAATAAATTGGGATCAGTTGAAAGTATAGGGAGTACCCAAAGTACTTTTGTTATGTCGGAGATAAAAAATATGTATGGATAGTTCAGTTCTGCGAGCAACGATAGTGGGGAAATTATTTCCGTAACCGTTCCTAATTATTAATAAAAACCAGACTTACTTTTTTTATTTGTTGTGATATACTTTACGGGTACGGATTGTAAATCCGCACGATTGTTTTTATATTAATACTTAGTAGTAATATCTGAATATACTTTTCTATATTCTGATTTGTCTTCAACAGTTGTATGAAGTCTCCCTACTTCGGACATGTTTGTTATATCCAAGTTGTAAATAAAAATCGTCGTATATTTCAAATTTTAAAAGCTGTAATTTATGCTTAATTTTTAATGCTCCTCAGGTTTTCGTGTTGATCCCTCTTTTTGCCTAATCCCCAAGCTTTGATCCCTTTTTTTAATTAAAACCTGTGTTTTAAAATAAAAAAAAATCCCATTTCGTTAGAAATGGGATTTTAATTTTGTGACAGGAACAGGACAAATTTCTATAAATTTTATGGAAGATTTGAAGAGATTGGCTTACTGCTGGTAACGCATGTCTTTGTATGGCTTAAACGATTTGGTTTGGATGTCCTGTTGAGGATGCCCTAATTTTTGTTATAAAATTTAAAAAAGTAATTTTATTTAGAGCAGAAATTATTTATTTCATTTTATGATGCTTGACTAAAACTTAATTTATTTATCTTTAAAATGAATTGTCATGATTAATTTTTTGATGTAGTTTAATTTGATTTTTTATATTTATACATTTCACTTTTAAGAGAATGAATACAGAAATTCCAATACCATACAACGAATTAGCGCGTTTGGCAGCATTAAAGCGCTATAATATTCTGGACACTTTACCGGAGCATGCTTTTGATGATGCAACTAAACTTGTTTCGTATATCTGTGGCGTACCAATAGCCCATATTTCCTTTATTGATGAAAGCCGCCAGTGGTTTAAATCTGAAATTGGAATTGGAGTATCAGAGGTGCCAAGAGAAATTAGCTTTTGCCGATACACCATTATGGAGTCAAATATGGTTGAAATACGGGATACGCATCTAAATGAAAGACTTAAAGACGACCCTAATGTTACCGGTGGTTTTAAGGTAAGGTTTTATGCAGGGGTTCCGCTAACAACACCCGACGGTCATAATATTGGGACTCTTTGTGCCATAGATCATGTTACTAAAGAACTTAATAAAAATCAGCGTAACGCACTTTCTATAGTAGCAAAACACGTGATAAATCAATTGGAATTAAGAACAAAAAACATTGAACTCGACGCCCAGAAAAAAATAGCGGAACGTGCCGTATTGGCAAAAGATAGTTTTTTGGCCAATATGAGCCACGAAATCAGAACTCCTTTAAATGCCATAATTGGTTTTACAGACCTTTTAGCCCAGACCAAATTGGATACGGTTCAACAGGATTACATTGGCAGTGTTCAGGTAGCAGGAGAAAATTTGCTTTTGATCGTAAACGATATTTTAGATCTTTCTAAAATAGAATCTGGTAATTTGGTTATTGAAGCGCAGCCCTTCAATTTAAAAAAGACACTTAAACATATTTATAAGCTGCTAAAAGTAAAGGTTCCAAAAGATATTGAATTCAATCTTTTCCTGGATGCCGATATGCCCGACAATGTAATTGGTGATCAGGGAAGACTAAATCAGATTTTGGTTAACCTTACAGGAAATGCCCTAAAATTTACCGAAGAAGGAGAAGTAACAGTTTCTGTAAAATTAGTTGATGAAACAGAGGGTCATTATGCACTCCGATTTTCAGTTAAAGATACCGGTATTGGTATACCTGAGGATAAACTGGCGACTATTTTTGAACGTTTTAAACAAGCAGAAGAAAGTACAACTAGAAGATTTGGCGGTACCGGTCTTGGTCTCAATATTGTCAAACAGCTGGTTGAATTGCACGCAAGTGAAATTCAGGTGAAAAGCAAACCGAATAGAGGCTCGGAGTTTTTCTTTGTGTTTCAGTATAAAAAAGTAAACCATGACGAAATAGCTGCAGAAGCAGTTTCAGAAGATAAACTGGGTAAACTTAAAATACTGCTTTGCGAGGACAATTTTTTAAACCAGAAATTGGTAAGGAGTGTTATTCAAAATTTTGGTTTTGAATTGGATATTGCCGAAAATGGGGAAGAAGGAATAGCATTGTTATCCAAAAACAAATACGATGTGGTGCTGATGGATCTTCAGATGCCTGTTAAAGATGGTTATCAAACGACAGAATACATCAGGAATGAAATGAAATTAAACATTCCGATTATTGCTATGACGGCGCACTCGCTGGTAGGTGAGCAGGAGCGTTGTTTTGATGTCGGCATGGATGCTTACGTACCAAAACCATTTAAGCAACCGGTACTTTTAAAGGCTATTAAAACCGTAATGAACAAAGATCTTAATGCAGTAAAGAAGAGAAAAATAGACTTTTCTTATTTAGACGAGATGGCCTGTGGTGATTCGACGTTTAAAAAAGAAATGATAAATCTTTTTATAGAAAAAATCCCTGCCGAATTGGAGCAATTAGAAGAAGCATTCAACGATAAAAATCATGATAAAGTAAAGAAACTATCGCACAACATGAAGTCCAGTGTAGACATGTTTATACTAACGGATCTTAGCTCTTCTTTGTCTATTCTTGAGGAAGAAGCTACAGCGGAAAGCTTCACTTCTGAAGCGGCAAATCAAATTAACCTCTTAAATTGTGGCGTTAAAGAAGTAGTTAAAATTCTAAAGGAGCTATGAAAAGAGAGAAATATACTCTAGCTTTACGTTAGATCCAAAAGTTATAAAAGCAAATTTGCCTCAAAATTAAGTAACCTATGAGAATCATTTTATCTGAAGATAATGATATGCTGCGTAAATCATTATCCTTTTTCCTGGAGTCGAAGGGATTTACCGTTGACCAGTTTTCTGACGGAAAAGAAGCATTAGATGCAATTGAAACAAATAATTATGACTTGATCCTGACGGATATCAACATGCCTGGCATAAGCGGAATGGAAATTACGCAATATGTGAGAGAAACCATAGGCTCTGATGTTCCGATCATTATATTTACTTCTTCAGGTGTAGAGCAAACCGAACTCGATTCATTTGATCTTGGCGCTAACGAGTTCATTGCAAAACCCGTGAGTCCTGCCGTGCTTTTAGTGAGAATTAATAAACTACTAAAAACACGCGCTTAATGAAGTTTCTATATTATACAATTTTCCTGCTGCTTATTTCTCCTGTCGTATTGGCACAGGAAAATAATATTGATGAGGTAATGAGGCACGCAAAGCGTGAAGTAGAGAAAGGTAACTATGATGCTGCCTTAGCACTCACTGAACCTCTAAGTGCAAAATTTCCTGAGAATGAAGAAATAAAAATTTACAACGGACGTATTTACAGCTGGAAAAAAGACTACAACGCTTCCATCAAAATTTTAGCGCCAATGTCAGACCGGACCAATCCAAGTTCCGATGCTTTATTGGCGATTATAAATACGTACTATTGGTCAGAACAGTTCGATAAGTGTATTACGTATTGCGATCGCTATTTAGCCATTGAGCCCAATTCGCTTGATGTTTTACGGATTAAAGTGACCTGTCTTGAAAAACTAAATCGGGACGAAGAAGCTTTAGCCATTATCGAAAAAGTATCAATTACAGATAACAGTACACAGGCCTTTAGAGGAGTCAGAACACTGATTGGAGAGAAGGCAAAAAATGCAATATCGGCTTCTTATTTAAATATTTCTACATCGAATCCCGGACAATCACCATTGCATTATGGCTATGTCGAGTACTCTCATAAGTTCACCAAATCAGCACTTGTGGGACGCGCTAATGTTGGTCATGTAAATGGCGATACACAAATGCTGTTTGAAGCAGACTATTATCAAACTTTCGCTAAAAAGAACTATTTGTATGTGAATGGAGGGGTTTCAACAGGAGAGACGGTGTTTCCTGTAGCAAAAGCCGGTGTTGAGTATTATTTCGTTCCGCATAAAAAGTTTGACTATGCCTTGGGTGTTCGATACATGCATTTTGAAACAGAAGATGTAACCTTACTAACAGGACAATTGGCCTACCATATTGGTGCCAATACAATTGCCTACAGACCTTATTACGATACGACAAACGAATTATTTTCTCATGTTTTGAGTTTTCAAAACACAAATGAAGAAAAAGAAAGTATCATAAGGTTTGAACTGCAATATGGAAATGTCCCATATCTTTATCTTTACAATAACCTAACACAACCTTTAAAGTCATACAGAGCAGGTATACAATACCAACGTCGTCTTGGTGATTCCTTTTTTATCAGACCTGTTTTTCTTTACGAGTACGAAGAATATCTGCCTGATGCCTACAGAAATAGATTCAATGTTCAGGTAATTCTAACGAAACGCTTCTGATATGACGAAACTATGGGAACTTTATAAGAGCGGAACCTGGGTAGAACCTTTTTTAATTCTGTCCATAGGCCTGTTTATACTAACATCATTTATTCTTTACTTAATAATAATAAGCAGCCGAAGCAGGAAGATAAGAAGGAACAAACGCCTTGCGGAATATACCATCATTATTGAAAAATTAATGTTTTCGGTGGTTTTTCAGGATATGCCTTTTTCAGAAGTTAATAAGGACGAAAATTTTAATAAACTCTTTCGTAAATCCTTTTTCAGGGAAGTTATGATCGATTCGATTATGAATCTTCATAAAAATTACGAAGGAAATTATGCCGAAAAGTTAGAGCAGTTTTACAAAGATTCAGAATTGATAAAAGATTCCTTCAAAAAAATCAGGAGCCTGAGGTGGGAAGTAAAATGCAAAGGAATTACAGAATTATCAGAAATAAATTGTGCTGACGCTTTTGACAGGATCATAAAAGCATCTCAAGGCGGAAATAAAATTTTAAAAATCACAGCCGTGAATGCTGCTATCAAGCTTGGAGGTACAAAAAGTCTGCCGTATCTCACAGAGCATCCACATCCAATTGATGACTGGACTCAGATTAATATCATACATGCTTTCAAAAAGCACGATATTGGCGATATTAAAGGGGTTGAGTTATTGCTTGAATCTCAAAATACAACCGTAATTGCACTAGGATTAAAACTAATTAAGGAGCTTAAACTAACACAAAAAATTCCTTACCTGACAAAGCTGGTTGCTAATGCTCCCAATACCTTAATAAAGTACGAAGCGCAAAATGTACTTCAGTTATTAACTGTTTAATAGAATAAAGAATGACTTTTTTTACTACTGAATTAGCACTTTTTTTTGAGGAATATCTGATCCTTATAATTGGTTATGCCGTATTAATTATGTCTTCTTATCTTGTACTGGCTCACTTGTCTACCAGAGAACTTAGGGAATATCTTAAAAAGAATAGTTTTGTTGATTATGATGTGCTTCTTACAAGTGAATTTGCGCCAAGTCTCTCTCTAATAGCTCCTGCTTACAACGAAGGTTTTACAATTGAAGAAAATGTAAAATCACTACTTTCCCTTAATTACAATAATTACCAGGTTATTGTGGTCAACGACGGAAGCAAGGACAATTCTATGGAAATCCTGATTAAAAAGTACGATCTTGTCCTGACAGAACTTGCTATTCACCCAAAAATAGTAACAAAAAAAATTAGGGGAATTTATACTTCCAGAAATGCTGCTTTCAAAAAACTGATCGTAGTCGATAAGGAAAATGGGGGCAAAGCCGACGCACTAAATGTCGGACTTAATATCGCCCAGAATCAATATGTGGTTTGTATTGATGTTGATTGTATTCTGGATAAAGATGCGTTACTCAAGCTGGCAAAACCTTTTCTGGAATCTTACGGCAAACGTATTATCGCTACTGGTGGTGTAGTCAGGATAGCGAACCAGTGTGTTATTAAAAACGGCCGTTTGGTTGAGGTAAATATTCCGGATAAGATGCTCCCAAGAATACAGGTTTTAGAATACTTAAGAGCGTTTCTTTTAGGCAGAATGGCATGGAGCAGGCTGGATGGTTTATTGCTTATAAGTGGTGCGTTTGGTGCCTTTGATAAGGAAATTGCTTTAATGGCTGGTGGTTATAACACAAAAACAGTTGGTGAAGATATGGAACTGGTCGTGAGAATGCGCCGTTATATGCTGGAAAATAAAATACCGTACGGTGTTAGTTACATACCGGACCCGCTTTGCTGGACAGAAGCACCTGAAGATTTTAAAATATTTAAGAAACAGCGCAGCCGCTGGATGAGAGGGACAATTGAAACACTTAGTCTGCACAAAAAAATGTTTCTGAATCCGAAGTACAAATTGTTGGGTATGATTAGTGTGCCTTACTGGACCTTGTTTGAATTCCTGGCTCCCGGAATAGAATTTATTGGTCTTGTCATAACACTCGTGTTTATTGTAATAGGCTTACTTAACTGGCATTTTTTCATATTGCTGGTTCTTTTTGTTTACTTTTTCGCTGTTATGTTTTCGGTTATAGCGCTTTATAGTGAAGAGTATTCTTATCATAAATACCCAAAACAAACTGATTTTTTTAAACTTTTGATTGCTGCTTTCATAGAACCCATTTACTTTCATCCACTAACAGTTTACGCCGCCCTAATTGGTTACAAAGAAAAAATTATGGGAACCAAAGGCTGGGGAGAAATGACCAGAAAAGGTTTTACTAAGAAATAAAAAAAATGATCGTTAATAAAAAAAATGATCTTAATATATTGATAAATAGTTTTTTTTAATAAAAATGGCGTCAATTGAAGACAATTGACGCCATTTGGCTGTAGTGACCTCGACTGGATTCAAACCAGTAACCTCTTGAGCCGTAATCAAGTGCGCTATTCAGTTGCGCCACGAGGCCTTTTTGTTATCAATTAGCTAATTTTTCGTAGCTTTGTTGATTGCTTATTGCGGGTGCAAAGATAGACATAAATGTGACATAAACAAGCATAAAATAACATAAAAATAAAAAAAAATGAAGATTGAAAATTATATACGTGATATTCAAGGTTTTCCAAAAAAAGAAATTTTGTTTAAAGACATCACTCCGTTACTAAATGATCCAATTGCAACAAAAGAATGCGTTAAGATCTTAGTAGAATCTTTAAAAGGGCAAAAAATAGATAAAGTAGTAGGAGCAGAGAGTCGTGGCTTTTTCTTTGGGATATTATTGGCACAGGAATTAAATGCAGGTTTTGTTCCGGTTCGGAAACCTAAAAAGTTACCGTATGAAACCATTTCCGCTACTTACGAACTAGAATACGGCACAGATAGCTTAGAAATGCACACAGATGCAATAAAAAAAGGAGACAGGGTTTTGATCCATGATGATGTTTTGGCAACAGGAGGGACTGCTAAAGCAGTTTGTGAGTTGGTCGAAAAATTAGGCGGGGTGATTGTTCAATGTAATTTTTTAATGGAGCTCGGTTTTTTAAACGGAAGAGAAAAAATTAAAGATCATCCTATTTTTGCAGCAATCACTTATTAGGATAAAACAACAATAAAAAAATCCCAATGCCGAAATATTTCAGCATTGGGATTTTATATTTTACTCAAACTACTTTTATCTCAAACTGGCTCCAAGCTCTGTCTCAAAAGAATTTTGCAATTTCGACATAATTTTATCAATTTGAGCGTCTGTAAGCGTTTTTGTATTGTCCTGAATGGTGAAACTTAAAGCATACGATTTTTTGCCCTCTGGAAGCTTACTGCCTTCGTAAACGTCAAATAGGTTAACATCTTTCAAAAGTGATTTCTCAGTTTGCTTAGCAAGGTTAAAAATGCTTTCATAAGTAGTGCTCTTATCAATCAATAAAGCTAAATCTCTACGAACTTCAGGATATTTAGGAATTTCAGAATATTTGATTTTTCCTGTAATGATTTTTAGTACTAAATCCCAGTTGAAATCAGCAAAATAAACATCTTGTTTGATTCCGAAATGTTTTAAGATCGATTTCTTAACCACACCCATTTCTACCAATGTATCATTGTTGTAGCAAATAGCAGTTCCTTCTGAGAAAATATCAGATTGTACCGGAGCATTCGAAATTTTATCAATTCCCAAACGGGCAAGAATTCCTTTTACATATCCTTTTAATAAAAAGAAATCAGTTGTTTTTTGCGGATTGGTCCAGCTTTCTTTGTTTCTGTTTCCGGAGATCAATAAAGTCAAATGTTTGTGCTCCTCGTATCCGTTTAGATATTTATGGTATGATTTTCCGAATTCGAATAATTTTAAATCAGAATTTTTTCTGTTAATATTATACGAGATCGCTTCTAAACCAGAGAACAATAAAGATTGACGCATAGTAGATAAATCACTACTTAACGGATTCAGTATCGAAACATTATGCTCTTCTTTTAAAGCAGTCGATAATTTAGCATAAGCAGCTGTTGTCAAAGAATTGGCCATCATTTCATGAAATCCCTGAGAATTCAATTGTGATGCTATTACATTTTGTACTTTATAATCTTCTGTTCTTGGCGAATTAGAAACCGTTGCATTGAATTTTTTAGAGAAATTGATATTGTTATATCCGTACACTCTTAAAATTTCTTCGATTACATCTATTTCACGTTGTACATCTACACGGTATGCAGGAATTGTCAATCCTAAACCGGAATCAGAAACGCTGTTTACTTTTATATCTAAAGAAACCAGAATTTTTTTGATAGTATCTTTCGGAATTTCCTGTCCGATAATTTTAGAAACATGACTAAAATTCAATAAAACAGAGAAATCTTCTATTTTTTTAGGATAAACTTCTACAACATCAGAAGTGATTTTTCCGCCTGCAACTTCCAATATTAAAAGGGCTGCACGTTTCAAAGCATATTCTGTAATCGTTGGGTCAATTCCTCTTTCAAATCTAAAAGAAGCATCCGTATTCAATTGATGTCTTTTGGCTGTTTTACGAACACTTACAGCATCAAAATAAGCACTTTCTAAGAATATAGTAGTGGTTCCATCTGATACTCCTGATTTTTTTCCTCCAAAAACTCCCGCAATACAAAGCGGACCTTTTTCGTCGCAAATCATTAAATCCTCTTTGTGTAAAGTTCTTTCAACATCATCTAAAGTCACAAATTTAGTACCTTCAGGAAGTGTTTTTACAGTGATTTTTCCGTTGATTTTTGCCGCATCAAAAGCATGCAAAGGCTGTCCTAATTCATGTAAAACATAATTAGTAACATCGACAATATTATTTTTTGGAGTTAATCCAATAGCTTTTAAACGATCCTGTAACCAGGCCGGAGATTCCTGAACGGAAATTCCTGAAATAGTTACACCGCAGTATCTTGGAGCCAAAAGAGGTTCTTCGACATTCACGTCAATTTTTAAGGTACGCATGTCTACTCTAAAATTACTCACAGATGGCGTGATCAATTCTACGTTTACACCACGTTGCAGCATTCCTGCTCTTAAATCACGTGCAGTTCCAAGATGACTCATGGCATCAGCACGATTTGGAGTTAATCCTATTTCGAATACTTCGTCATTTACTACCTGAAAAACGTCTGCAGCGGGCGTTCCCGGTACTAATTTTTCATCCAGAATCATAATTCCGTCATGGCTTGTACCTAAACCAAGTTCATCTTCGGCACAAATCATTCCGTGGCTTTCCTGTCCGCGAATTTTTCCTTTTTTAATAGTGAATTCAGCACCATCTTTATCATATAAAACTGTTCCTATAGTAGCTACAGGAACTTTTTGCCCTGCTGCAACATTCGCTGCGCCACAAACAATTTGTATAGGAGCTTCTAAACCAATATTTACAGTTGTAATGTTTAATCTATCCGCATCAGGGTGCTTTTCGCAAGTAAGTACGTGTCCTACAACCACTCCTTCTAAACCGCCTTTAACTGATTGGTATTTTTCGACAACTTCTACTTCAAGACCTAAATCTGTAAGTAATTCTGAAGTTTGTTCAGATGTCCAGTCTGTTTTAATAAATTGTTTTAACCAGTTGTAAGATATTTTCATGTTAACTTTTTTATTCTTGTATAAGGATACAAATATAAGGATTGCGTGTGGTAGTAAGAAACAATTTATTTGGTTTTTTCGAGCTGTTTTTATTTTATATAAAACCTATTGTTATTGAGGAGTTTGTATTTTTAATGCTAATATTTTGATAATTAAATATTAAAAGTTAGTTGTAAAAGCGAATGTGTAATTTTTGTGCTACTAGATGAATGAAAAGTGCTATTCAGTTTCAATTTATGAAAGTAAATTTGAAATGAATCAAAAACTTTTTATTATGAGTAATATAGCACAAAGACCTGAATTTAAGGCAAAATATGATAATTATATCAACGGAAAATTTACTGCTCCGGTAAAAGGAGAGTATTTTGATGTTCTTTCTCCTATTGATGGAAAAGTATTTACCAAAGCCGCACATTCAGGTAAAGAAGATTTAGAATTGGCCGTTGATGCAGCCTACGAAGCGTTTAAAACATGGGGAAAAACCTCGGTTACCGAAAGAAGTATTCTGCTAAATAAAATAGCACAAAAAATAGAAGACAATCAGGAGTATATCGCGACTGTAGAAACCATTGATAACGGGAAACCAATTCGTGAAACACTGGCAGCAGATATTCCGCTGGCAATAGATCACTTTCGATATTTTGCAGGCGTAATTCGTGCCGAAGAAAGCTCTATCGCAGAACTGGATTCTCAAACGGTTTCGATTGCTTTAAGTGAACCATTAGGAGTTGTTGCTCAGATTATTCCGTGGAATTTCCCTATTTTAATGGCGGTTTGGAAAATCGCTCCGGCACTCGCAGCAGGAAATACTATTGTTTTGAAACCTGCAGAAAGTACGCCGATTTCTATTTTAGTTCTTATGGAATTAATAGGCGATATTCTTCCTCCGGGAGTTTTAAATATCGTAAACGGTTTTGGAGCTGAGCTTGGTCGTCCTTTGGTTACAAATAAAAAAGTGGCTAAAGCAGCATTTACAGGATCAACTACTACAGGACGTTTGGTAATGCAATATGCTACCGAAAATATTATTCCGGTAACCTTAGAATTAGGAGGTAAATCTCCAAATATCTTCTTTCCATCAGTAGCAGATCACGATGATGATTTCTTCGACAAAGCGATCGAAGGTGCTGTATTATTTGCTTTAAATCAAGGCGAAATCTGTACTTGTCCTTCAAGATTACTGATTCATGAAGATATTTATGACAAGTTTATTGCTAAAGTAATTGAAAGAACTGAGGCTATTATTGCCGGAAATCCACTGGATAAGTCAACTATGATTGGCGCTCAGACCTCATTGGTACAGAAAGAAAAAATCATGTCTTATATAAAATTAGGTAAAGAAGAAGGAGCCGAGCTTTTGACAGGAGGAGACGAAAATCATTTAGGGGGAGATCTTGAAGGCGGTTATTATATCAAGCCAACTTTATTTAAAGGAAACAATAAAATGAGAATTTTCCAGGAAGAAATTTTTGGACCAGTTCTGGCAGTTACGACTTTTAAAACGACTGAAGAAGCTATTGAAATTGCGAATGACACCATGTACGGTTTGGGGGCCGGAGTATGGACACGTGATGCACATGAAATTTATCAGGTGCCAAGAGCAATTCAGTCAGGTCGTGTCTGGATCAATCAATATCATTCATATCCTGCCGGAGCGCCTTTTGGAGGCTATAAACAATCCGGAATTGGCCGTGAAAATCATAAAATAATGTTAGGACAATATCGTCAAACCAAAAATATGCTGATTTCTTATGATAAAAAGAAATTAGGCTTTTTTTAATTTGTTATTATGTTGGTTTAAAAAGGTAAGTTTCTGGCTTACCTTTTTTTGTAAATTTAATTTAAAAGAAAAAGATTATGATAAAGAGACTCGACGCCACAGATCAAGCCATTGAACTGATTAATATTCTAAAAGAAAAACACGGCGATTTGATGTTTTATCAGGCCGGAGGCTGTTGCGAAGGAACGCAGCCACAATGTTTTGAAAAAGGCGGATATTATCAGCGAATGGGGGATGTTTGTGTAGGAACTATAGAAGACACAGAATTTTGGGTAGATAAAGATTTATTCGAATATTGGAAACATGCCCATTTTACCCTAAAAGTAATCGACGCTTTTGGTGTAGGAGGTTTTTCGCTAGAAACTCCTTTGAAAAAAACATTTCAAATCGAATATAGAATTTTTACAGAAGAAGAAGAGAAAGATTTGGAACCGGTTAGTTTTATAGAATAAGTTCTAAGTTGCTAAGATTCTAAGGTTCTGAGTTTTTCCGTCTCTACGGTAAGAATGCTTTGGAGATTTTTTATTTTTAAGAGTAACATAAAATGAGAGAGTAAGGCAAAAAAAAAACTTAGAACCTTAGCGACTTAGAGTCTCAGCATCTTTAATTAACATACAACAACTGATATTGCTTAGGCGTAATTCCCTCGTGTTTTTTAAACAATCGGATAAAGTAATTAGCATCTTCAAAACCGGATAAATAGCAAACTTCGTTAATCTGAATGCCGGGATTTCTTAGTAGTTTTTTGGCGTGTTTTATTTTTTCATTCAAAACATATTCAATCGGGCTCATGCCTAATTCCCGTTTGAAAAAGCGATAAAAAGAAGCTGTACTCATACAGGCTTTTTCGCTCAGGCTTTTCAAATTTATATTTTCTTTTAAATTAAGCCTGATAAACTCGGTAACTTCAAAAATTGGACTGTTTGAAGAAACCGAAATTCCCTGATCAATTGATTTTGCTGTTTGCGTTTGTATAATTCTAATTAATAATTCCTGTAAAGTCAAGTCGGCCAGAGCATCTTTTGTCATTGAGGTACCCATGCACTCTTTAATCAATTTGTTGATTGTAAGGGCAAGATCTATATTGTTATAAAAGAAATAGTTTTGATAATTTAATTGCCAATAACAATCGCTGCCTTCTTTAGGATAATGTTCGTTTAGAAAATTTAAGGTATGATTTATTTTAGCCTTGTCGATTGCGAGTGCCAGACATTGCGTTGGATTTTCTCTCGAAGCTTCAGGAAAATCAATTTTCATTTCCACATTCGACGGAATAACGACTGTTTCTCCCGGCAGATAATCAAATCCGGGCTCATCAAAAAGATGCATGATCTTTTTTCCTCTCAGCATACTGGTCACCACAAAATCGTTAAATTTTAGTGGTACTAATTGAGAAGATTCGTAGGTTTCAAAAATATTTAACTCACAATGATTTAATGTGTAAACGGTCCTGTTTTCAACAAGTGTTTTCAATGATTTTTCATTCGATAAATGCGGAGGATTTATTAAAGCACGTTGGTTATTCATTGTGATTAAATTTTGAAGTAAGGCTTTAAATTTAATAAAAAAAATGAATAGAAACCTCAGATTTAACGTTTAATTAAATCAGTTCTTCAACATGTTTTTTAATATTTTCTGCAATTTTTTTGGTAGGCAGATCATTTTCGTCGTCACCAAACGGATCTTCAATTTCCTCTGCAATAAGCTCTAAACTCGCCAGTACATAAAAAATAAAAACAACAACCGGAGCAACAAAATATCCCAGACTAATCGAGTAACCAAAAGGTAATGTCATGGTATAAAAGAAAATGAATTTCTTTATGAAAGCACTGTAAGAGTAAGGAATAGGCGTGTTTTTTATTCTTTCGCAGGCACCGCATATATCCGTAAAAGATTGTAATTCTTCGTTTAAAATAATGAGTTGTTCTCCGGTAATTTTTTTAGAATCATACAAATCATTGATCTTATGAAACATCATTCTTTTTACCTGATTAGGTTTGTGTTTATGATGGTCAATTTCTAAATCTACATCATCAAAAAGCTGCTTACTAGTTTCAGTATCATGAAGATGTCTGTGCAAGATTGAAGCATAAGTAGGAATGAATTTTCTGAAGAATTTTCGATCACTTTCATCTTTCAGCATTGCCGAAAGTTTAATAGCAAGATTACGGCTATTGTTGACCAGGCCTCCCCATAATTTTCGCCCTTCCCACCAGCGGTCGTAAGCGGTATTGGTTCTAAAAACAAGCAGTAACGAAATTACAAAACCTAACATTCCGTGCATGATGGGAATGTTATGGATGTAATCGTTTTTACCTACTTTAAAATAGGCGATTTCAAGATACGCAATTACAGAAGAATAAATTCCGATAGCGATCATTATCGGAAACAGTTTTCTTGCTGTATCTGATTTATGAACATGGAAAATAAAAGTAAACCAGTCCTTGGTATTATATGAGATCATTTAAGTTTGTTTTGAAACAAATTTAATCTAAAAATTAATATTTCCTGCTAATTCTTTCAGGGCAATTTCAGATAATTTAGCCTCATATTGTGCGTTGCTGTAACGTACTTTTGCATTCACATAATTCAACTGAGCTGTTCTGAAATCAAGAGTTGTTATGGTTCCGATTCTGAATTTATCAAGCGTAATATCTAAGTTTTGCTTTGCAATAGCCTGATTATCTTCTTCAAGATCAATTAATTCCAAGTTGGTTAGATACGTTTGAAAAGCCGTACTCAATTGCGTATTCAAAATCATGTTTTGCTGCTCTATGGCAATTTGAGAATTTTCGATTTGCAATTTGGCTACTTTTTCATTTCTATGCTGATTCAATCCATCAAAAATATTCAGTGAAGCATTAAAACCGTATGTAAAACCTTTTGAAGAGTTTTCGCTTGTAAATCCAAGACTTGACTGGCTTTCAGAAAAATTATAACCTGACGTTAAATTTACGGTCGGGTATCGGCTTGCTTTTACTTGTTTAAGTTGTAATTCTGCAATACGTTTATTGATAACCTGCGCTTCTAAAGCCGGATTTTGTTTTTTTGCAAGATCCATTAAATCTATCAATACCAGTTTGTTATCTACGGTAACCAAATCAGTTACTGTAAAATCAATTTGGGGATCACGTGCTAAATACTGATTCAGTAAAATTTTGGCATTTTTATACGACTCTTTTTGCCTTAATAAAGCAACCTGATCTGTGTTTAAATCAACCTGCGCGTTTAAAACTTCTAATTTTGAAGCTTTACCAATCGTGAAACGGTTTTGTGCCAATTGAACTCTTTGTTTAGAAATTACAATTGTAGTATCTAAAGCCGATAACTGATGCTGTTGCTGTACTAAATCATAATAAGCTGAATTTACCTGACCAATTTTCATTAAAACCGTTCTTTTTAATTCGGCATCGCCTAATTTTTGAAGCTCTTTTAGCTGATCGTATCTGGCAAACATTCTCATTCCGTCAAAAACAGTCCAGCCTAAACTAACCCCATACGTTAAACTGTTGTTTTTTGCATTATTTAATGTAGTTGATGTTCCGTCCTGACGTACCTGCGTAGAGTTTGTAACGCTGTTATTGTCTACAATATTAGCTGTTGCAGTTGGCAGGATACCTGCATTTCCAACGGTAACGTTTGTTTCGCTTATGGTTGAATTATTTTTAGCAATCTTAATTTCAAAGTTATTTTCTAAAGCTATTTTCATAGCATCTTCGATAGTCAGGATTTCCTGTGCGCTGCTTTTTGCTGCACAAAACAAAAATAAAACGAGACTTATTAATGTTATTTTAGTTTTCATATGATGAATGGTTAGCTGCGAATAACACTTTAAAACGAAATTCACATCTATATTATTTCAAATTTTAATATCTATTTATGGCTCTCTCTTTCGTATTCTTCGATATGATCAAATTCCGGATAATGTTTTCTGGCTTTAGACCACATCAAATAAATAGCCGGGATTACAAAAAGTGTCAATGCTAATGAGAAAATAGTTCCTCCCACAATTACAACTCCCATCCCGATTCTACTGGTAGAAGCTGCTCCAAGGGACATTGCAATTGGTAATGCTCCTAAGGCAATGGCCAAACTTGTCATTAAAATTGGGCGTAAACGTGCTTCTGATGCTTCAAGAATGGCTTCCATTTTTGGTTTTCCCTGTTCTCGAAGCTGATTGGCAAATTCTACAATCAAAATACCATTTTTAGTTACCAGACCAATAAGCATTACCGTACCAATCTGACTGAATATATTCCAGGTTTGATTGAATAACCATAAGGAGAATAAAGCTCCTGCAACGGCCATTGGCACAGTCAAAATAATAATCAACGGATCGATAAAACTCTCGAATTGTGCGGCAAGAATCAAAAAGATTAATAACAAAGCCAATCCAAAAGCAAAAGAAGTATTCGAACTGCTTTCGACAAAATCTCGCGATTCTCCACTTAAATCGGTGGTAAAACTCTGGTCTAGAACTTTAGCTTTAATTCTATCCATTTCTTCGATACCATCGCTGATACTTTTGCCCGGAGCCAAACCTGCAGAAACTGTTGCCGACATGTATCTGTTATTATGATACAATTGTGGCGGGTTACTTTGCTCTTCGACTTTTACGACATTATCCATCTGAATCAACTGACCGGATTTGTTTCGAACAAACATCGAAGTTAAATCTAATGGTTTCGAACGGTCTTTTTGATCAAACTGACCAATGACCTGATATTGTTTTCCGTTTTTAATGAAATATCCAAAACGTTGTCCGCTTAAAGAAAGCTGCAAAGTCTGAGCAATATCCATAATTGATATACCTAAACTTTCGGCCTTTTCACGATCGATACTTACGTTGATTTCAGGTTTGTTGAATTTTAAATTCACATCCGAAGTCGAGAAAACATCACTTTTACCCACTTCACTCATGAAAACAGGAATTTTTTCTCTCAGTTTCTCAAAATTTGGAGCCTGAATAATGTACTGAATCGGAAGTCCTCCACGTCGGTTTACGGCAATTGTAGGCTGCTGAATTACAGATGTTTTAGCATCCGGGTATTTTTTAGTCCATTTGGTTAATTGATCTGCAATATCTTTTTGAGACTTAGTTCTTTCATCCGGTTCTTTCAACGAAAGCCTGATAAATCCTGAATTTGTTGCAGAACCTCCGGAACCTCCTGCTGTAATGACTAAACTTACTTTTTTCTCCGGGATAGAATCATCAACCAATCTCGACATTTCCTGCATAAAACGGTTGGTATAGTCATAAGAAGAACCCTCCGGAGTAGTCATACGCATGGTTACAGAACTACGGTCATCATAAGGAGCGGTTTCTTTTGGAAGTATGGTAAAGAATAAATAAATCAATCCAAAACAAGCAATAAGAATAGGGAAGGAGATCCATTTTTTTTCCATGAATCGGCCTAATGATGCTGCATATCCGCTATTTAGTTTTTCGAAAAAAGGTTCTGTTTTTATATAGAATTTTGATTTTTTCTGTTCTCCGCCTTTCATCAAATAAGCATTCAGCATTGGTGTTAACGTCAAGGATACAAAAGCTGAGATTAAAACCGCGGCCCCAATTACGACCCCAAATTCCCGAAAGAGTCGGCCTACGAAACCTTCTAAGAAAATTACAGGCAAGAATACGGCAGCAAGTGTAACGGAAATCGAGATTACAGCATAGAAAATTTCATTAGAACCTTTGATAGCCGCTTCGATTGGCGACATTCCTTCTTCGACTTTTTTGAAGATATTTTCGGTTACTACAATTCCGTCATCGACCACCAGACCAGTTGCTAATACAATTGCCAATAAGGTTAATACGTTGATAGAAAACCCGAACAACCACATGATAAAAAACGTAGCAATTAAAGATACCGGAATATCAATTAAAGGCCTGAATGCAATGGCCCAATCTCTAAAAAACAAATAGATAATGATGATTACCAGAATAATCGAAATCCCTAAAGTTTCAGCCACTTCAAGTACCGATTTTTTTACGAAAAGCGTATTGTCAAGTGCTATGTTTAGTTTGATATCCTTTGGAAGATCCTTTTTTAAAGCGTCATATTTTTTATAAAATTCTTTCGAAATATCCAGGTAATTCGCTCCCGGCATTGGTACAATGGCCATACCAATCATTGGAAGACCTGAAGATGTTAAAGAAGTTTCGATATTTTCTGGTCCTAATTCAGCACCTCCAACATCGCTCAAACGAACAATTTTATCTCCGTCTGTTCGAATAATAATATCGTTAAATTCTTCCGGTTTCGAAAGATTTCCAATGGTCTTTACAGTCAATTCTGTATTGTTTCCGGTTAATTTTCCGGAAGGTAATTCTACATTTTGTGCGTTTAAGGCATTTCGAACATCCGAAACCGTACAGTTATAAGCGTTTAATTTTATCGGATCAATCCACAAACGCATGGCGTAACGTTTTTGTCCCCAGATTTGAACACCACTCACTCCGGGAATTGTTTCTAAACGTTGTGAAATAACATTTTCTGCATAATCACTTAATTCCAAAGAACTTCTGCTATCACTCTGAACAGTCATCGAAATAATAGATTCACTATCGGCATCGGCTTTAGAAACTACCGGCGGTGCATCAATATCCTGCGGTAAACTTCGAACAGCTTGCGAAACTTTGTCACGAACGTCGTTTGCGGCTTCTTCAAGATTTTTATCCAGATTAAATTCGATGGTAATATTACTGCTTCCCTGATTACTGGATGATGTGATATTTCGAATCCCGTCAATTGCATTTACTGCTTTTTCAAGAGGTTCTGTAATTTGTGATTCTATAATATCAGAATTGGCTCCTGTATAATTGGTTCTAATGGAAACCTGTGCAGGGTCGATCGAAGGAAATTCCCGAACACCCAAAAATGTATAACCAATAAAACCGAATAGAATAATCAGAAGATTCAGTACAATGGTTAAAACAGGTCTTTTTATACTAGTAGTAGATAAACTCATTTGAGATTTTGGATTTTAGAGTTCAGATTTTAGATTTTAGAAAATAGAATAAAGAAAATAGAAATAAGACTTGAAGCTTAAAACCTATAACTCAGATCTAACTCATAACCCATAACTCTTAACTTAAAATTATTTTTTTACTTGAACTTTTATTGATGCCTCATTCTTTAATGACATTACGCCACTGGTAATTAAGGTATCTCCGGCTTTTAATCCTGATAAAATCAAAATTGAAGAATCGGTTCTTGTAGTAGCATCAACCATAACTTCTTTGGCTTTTCCCATATTGGCCACGTACACTTTTTTACCGCTTTGAACAGGCACAATCGCTTCTGAAGGCACCACTATCGCATCTTTGATGATGTTTAGAGGTAGTTTTACATCAGCAAAAGTTCCAGGGAAAAGTTTCCCATCGATATTATCTGCAATGGCGCGAATTTTCAAGGTGCGTGTTGCTACTTCCACTTCCGGCTCAATCGCATAAATCTTTGCCTTATATACTTTATCTGATCCTGAAACCGCAAAGTCGATTGTTGATCCTGATTTTACCTGCGAAGCGTATTTTTCAGGAATAGAAAATGTGATTTTTAATTTTCCTGTATTTACTAATTTGGCCACCAAAACCGTTGGCGTAATATAAGTTCCCGGTGATATAGAGCGTAAACCAATTTTACCCGAAAAAGGAGCTTTTACAGCTGTTTTTGCTATTTGCGCTCTTATTAATTGAGTTTGCGCTTTCATCGAAGCGTAATCAGCGTTGGCAACATCAAATTCTTCCTGACTAATAGCCTCTTTCTGAAGCAGTAATTTTGCTCTTCTTTCGTTTTCACTAGCCAGGCCTTCTTTGGTTACAGCCTGTCTTAATTGTGCTTTAAGTTCGATATCATTTACCTTAAAAAGAACCTGACCTTTATTTACAAAACTACCTTCATTAAAATAAATTCCTTCAACAATTCCTGAAACTTCACTGTGAATTTCTATTTGTTCATTTGCCTCAATTGACCCTGAAAGTGATAGGTTATTATCGAAAGTAGCAGTTTGCACCACAATTCCTGTTACTGTTGTAGGCTTGTCCTTGTCGCCAAAATTTTTAGATTCTTCGTTCTTCTTTTTGTTTGAAACTATTCTGTAGGTTATAAATCCTCCGATGCATATAATCAGCAAGGCATAAATAAGGTTTTTTACTTTCATAAAATTGAGGTAAATGTTTTTTGGGTATGTGTTTTTAGTAAGCCTACAAATTTAACTTTTTGAAACGAAAACGAAAGATGTTGGGTTTTATTTAACACTTGTATGATATTAATTTTAAATGTCTTTTAACAGCTATGTTCGCCGCTTTTTTGTAATTAGATATGATTTTCCGCAAATGGTTTAATGGGATTGAATTTATTTATAATTAAATTGTTTTTAGAGTTTATTAATCATCTTTTCAGGTACTAATACGCTTTATTTATATGTTTTTAGTTACGTATTTTTACTTAAAACAATCTTTTAAAAGTAATATTATTCTTTCTTTTTGTGAATTATTTGTGTTTTTGTCTGATTTTTTTTGCAGTTTATCGATTTTATTCGTAACATTAATATGCTTAAACAAAATGATCTTTTTTTTGTACGAATAGTAATGTTTTTGGTGGTTAAGCTGTTAAATGTGTAGGTTTTTTATTTGCTTTTAAGTTGTAAATATTTCATGTCAAAATAAATTATTTAACAGTCGTTTAAACAATTTTTATTTTAACCCCAAAAACTGCCTTTTATGCTAAGAAAATTACTTGTTGGCTTATGGATGTTATTATTATGCGCTGCCATTTCTGTTTTATTCTGGCAAAACGAATTCAAATACAGTTTACCTACACCAGTTCCTAAAAACTATCATGATATAGCCATGGGAAGTAAAATTGACCTTAAGTGCTGTACAACAGACACGAGGCCAATTTTTATTCACTTTTTCAATCCGGATTGTCCTTGTTCCCGCTTTAATATTCCTCACGTAAGCGGTCTTATCAAAAAGTACGGAAATCAGATTAATTTTAAAATTGTAGTTCTCAACAAACAAAAGGACTTTACAATAGAAGAGATTCAGAAAAAATTTGATGCCAATATTCCGGTTTATTTTGATGAAAGTATAGCAAAAGATTGTGGTGTTTTCTCAACGCCTCAGGCAGTCCTTTTAGATGGTTCAAGAAACTTATATTACCGCGGAAACTACAACAAAACAAGATATTGTACCAATGCCGATAGTAATTATGCGAAAATGGCAATTGATGCTTTATTAAAACAAACCAAGTCCCCTTCGTTTGATGCTTTAGCTCTGAGAGCTTATGGATGCTCGCTACCAAAATGCACTAAATAAATCTATTTCTTAACCTAATCTATTTAATTTATGAAAACAAAAGCCAGTTTGAATGAACGCGATTATCTTCACAATTTTATGTCTACGATGACACAAAAATCAGATACGATTATCAACTATGTTCTTGCCATTTATTTCCTTTTGGGAATTGCCTTAGCCTTTAAATACGACACATTTGAAATTGGAGTGGGAGTAGGGACTTTGAATCTTTTATTGTACTATTCGGCCAAATTTTTTATCAAAAACTCTAATTTTTATCAGTACGTTTTAGCAGTTGTTCTGGCTATTTTCATGGCACAGTATATCTATCAGATGCACGGATTATTCGAGATGCATTTTACGGTTTTTATTGCGAGTACGATTTTGATTATCTATCAAAACTGGAAACTGCAAATACCACTTACGTTTTTGGTGGTCTTGCATCACGGGGCTTTGGCATACATGCAAAACTATGTTTACACGGATCCAAAAGGATTACAGCTGTATTTTTCTCAGGTAAACTTTGATCTTGAAACCTTTATTATTCATGTCGTTTTAGCAGCAGTTGTTTTCTTTATGAACGGATATTGGGCGTATTATTTTAAGGAACACAGCCAAAACCATATTTCGAAAATTTCTGATGAATATGAATTGGAAAATATCAAATTAGCATCGGCAAAATATAGTTCGATGAGCGCTACTAAAGATTATAATGATTTTATTCATAGAACGACTCTTGATTTAAAATTGCCGGTCAATTCGGTTTTAAAACTTATTGATGTTTCAAAAGGACATACCGATAACGACAAACTTTTAAGTTATCTGGAAATGATGAGAGAAAGTGCTAAAAAAATTGATGATTTGGTGAATGACATTCATGTAAAATCGACTAACAGCAGAGGCCAAAGTTAATTGATGTAGAAAACTTAATTATAAAAATACTTTACAGGCCACAGTTTATACGCAAAATACAATTGCCTATTAATTTAAAATACAAAATTTATGGATAACAGAATTACTCGCCCGACTCCATCAGACAGAGAAGTTGATTGGAATAAAACTAAAGTATTATTAAGTAAAACAGATACAAAAGGAACTATTTTATACGCAAATGAAGCTTTTATAGATGTGTCAGGTTATGATGAGCATGAACTTATCGGACAGCCTCATAATGTGATCCGTCATCCTGATATGCCAAAAGTAATTTTTAAATTCTTGTGGGATAGTATTAAATCCAGTCAAAACATCCACGTTATTATCAAAAACATGTCAAAAACCGGAAGGTACTATTGGGTAATTACCGATTTTAAAATTATTGCTGATGGCGACGGAGAAATTGCAGGTTATTTTGGAACCAGAAAATCAGTTCCGGAAGAAATCATCACCAAGTTTATAGAACCTTTATATAAAAAACTGCTTCATATTGAAGAAGTAAGCGGTCTTGGAGCTTCTGAGGATTATTTAATTGGTTTTCTGGAAGAACGCAAAAAGACGTATATGGAGTATGTTGACCATCTGGTAGCAACAGGAAAAGATGATAAAAATAAAATAAGTAAAGGTCTTTTTAGTGGTTTGTTCGAAAAGAAAGCGCCACCTAAAAAATAAAGAATACAAAAAAAACTATATGCTTCATTGTGTGCACTAAATTTCAATTTTAAAATTTGTCCCCCAACAAATCTAAATCACCTTATAGAATAAGAATTATTGAATTTTAGATGTAATGCGGTGAAGTATATTTTTTTCTGAGCTTCTGAGTTGCTAAGCTTCTAAGTTACTAAGTTTTTTCAAAAAAGCTTCAAAGTAGCAGAGCAACAAAGGAACAAAGATTTTTTTTCGCCTTATTGCCTTATTTATTGCCGATATGAAGAGGCTCCGGAAGAAGAGTCTTGAAAATTGGAATTTTACTTTCTTTTTGGAATTTTAAAAAGAAACTTAGAATCTTAGCAACTCAGAACTTAGCACCTTAGCTAATATAATTCCAAATATTTTTCTTCTTCGTGAGTTCGATAAAAACCGCTTTTAGTACGGCGTGTTCCGGTTTTTGTAAGGGGCCGTCTTCTTTTAAGATTTTCATGGCGTAGTTTCTCGCCAGACCTAAAATGTCTCTGTCGCGCACAATATCAGCAATTTGAAGATTTAGAACACCACTTTGCTGTGTTCCCATTAAATCTCCCGGGCCTCGGAGTTTAAGATCTACTTCGGCAATTTCGAAACCATCATTGGTTTGTACCATGGTTTGCATTCGGGTTTTACTGTCATCACTTAACTTGTGGCTTGTCATCAGGATACAATAACTTTGTTCGGCACCACGACCTACACGGCCACGTAATTGGTGTAGCTGGGACAATCCAAAACGTTCTGCACTTTCGATAATCATTACACTCGCGTTGGGTACATTTACACCAACCTCAATTACAGTTGTTGCCACCATAATATTGGTTTTGCCTTCAGAGAAACGTTTCATTTCGGCATCTTTATCAGCCGGTTTCATTTTTCCATGTAAGATAGATATTGAATATTGAGGCAAAGGGAAATCACGTGATATACTTTCGTAGCCATCCATTAAATCCTTATAATCCATTTTTTCAGATTCCTGAATTAAGGGATAAACGATATAAATTTGTCTTCCCAAGGCAATTTCATCTCGCAGAAATTTCCATACTTTCAATCGGTTACTATCAAAACGATGTACGGTTTGAATGGGTTTTCTGCCGGGAGGCAATTCATCAATGACCGAAATATCGAGATCTCCGTAGAGACTCATCGCTAAAGTTCTCGGAATAGGAGTAGCAGTCATAACCAGAACGTGTGGCGGAATATCATTTTTCTTCCACAATTTTGATCTCTGTTCTACTCCAAAACGGTGTTGTTCATCAATAACAGCCAAACCTAAATTCTGGAATTTCACTTTATCTTCCAGCAAAGCATGAGTACCAATAATGATATGTAAACTTCCGTTTTCCAGTTCTTCGTGAATGATTCTTCGTGCCGCTATTTTAGTTGAGCCGGTTAATATTTTTATATTCAGGTTTAAGGTTTGAGCTAACTCAGATAACCCAATAAAATGCTGATTAGCGAGAATTTCTGTTGGCGCCATTAAACAAGCCTGAAAACCGTTATCGATTGCCAGAAGCATACTCAAAAAAGCAACAATGGTTTTTCCGGAACCTACATCTCCTTGTAATAATCGGTTCATTTGGGCATTGCTTCCCATGTCTGAACGGATTTCTTTTACCACTCTTTTCTGGGCGTTGGTAAGCTGAAACGGTAAATGGTTCTGGTAGAATTCATTAAAAAGTTCACCCACTTTTGTAAACGGATGCCCTTTTATTTTATGTTTTCTGATCAGGTTTTTAGTAATCAATTGCAATTGAATGAAGAACAGTTCTTCAAATTTCAATCGAAATTGGGCTTTCGCCAAAGCGTCAGTACTCTTCGGGAAATGTATGTTGAATAAAGCCGCTCTTTTCGAGATTAGTTTTAGTTCTTCTATTAAATAAGGAGGGAAGGTTTCTGTAAACAGAGCTTGGGTCTCAAGAAACAACTGCTCCATCATTTTATTAATCGTTCGGTTTGAAATCCCTCTGTTCGTAAGTGTTTCAGTCGAAGGATAAACAGGCTGCATCGCTGACCTAAGGCTTTTTTCGTGCTCGCTTAACAATTCAATTTCCGGATGCGCCATACTAAACTGACTTCCATAAAGCGAACATTTCCCGAAAATCACACAAACTTCATTCAGTTTTAAACTCTCCCGAATCCATTTGTGTCCCTGAAACCAGTTCAGGTCTATTTGCCCCGTATCATCCACGAAAGTGGCTACTAAACGTTTTTTGTTTTTGGCAAATTCAACTGTTTTTATATTGATGATTTTACCAATAATCTGAACTTCGGCACCTGTATTCTGTAGCTCGTTGATCTTGTAATAACGTGTTCTGTCAATATATCTGTTCGGAAAAAAATTAACTAAATCCCTGTATTTATGAATACCCAATTCCTTACGAAGCAATTGACCACGACTGGGACCAACACCTTTTAAGTATTCGATTGGGGTTTCAAGGAGATTATTAGACATTAATTTATTTTAGAATTTAGGTTATAGAAAATAGAATATGGAAAATAGATTATAGAATGTAGAATATGGATCATAGTTAATAGATTTTAGTCTCTTTACTCTATTTCTCTTTACTCTATTCTCTTTGTCCTATTCTCTTAACTCTATTCTCTTTAGAAAAGCGAAGATAAATTTAAAATAGGAAATTTGAAAGCCTGAAATAATTGATTAGGTATTTTAACAAATAAAGATAATTATTAGATTTGTTAAATGTTTAAAATATAAGCTCCTATATGATTAACGAAGAAAAAGTTCCTTTTGAAACCTTAGAGTTTGCCGGCGTTACATTTAAAGTTATTAATCGACACGAAGCTCACAATATTATTGGAGATCTTACCGATTTTAATAATGAAAAAATCTATAATGTTTTTGAAGATACCTGGCGTTTTCCTGACTATGAAGAAAATCCAATTTTTCTGCTAGCAGAAGATGATGTACAAATGGATTCGTTTGAAATGGATTATAGTACAGAAGAACATCCTGATGTTTTTATACTAGGATTTATTTTTAAAGGAAATCTTTCGGTTACGAAACTTATAAGTTCTTTTGATACTGATAATTCACCTGCTTTAATTGTTTTAGGACAAACAACAAGTGTAAATATCAATTTGTTTGGAAGCGTGCATTATTTGGGTGGCGGCGTAAAATGCGATGCACTTTTAGGAGAATACAATCACGGAGAACTTTTTGTAAAAGGCGATGTTACAGCCTGGTTAATTTACAGTGATGATATGCTAATGCATTTTGAACGTTTTACAGATATTCAGGCCATAATTAATGTAAACCGACCAGATATATTAATCTGCAGTAATGTTGCGGATGAAAATGGAGCAGTGATGACAATTGAAAATTACTTTCCGTCGACTCATAAATTATCAGATATTGTACATGATTCTTTTATCGAAATTTCAGATTATGGAACAAAGATTTTAGGAAATAATTATCACGAAGATGCCTTTAAACAAGGACTTTCGATTCTGGATTACGAAAAAACGGAAAAGTATATGTATGCTAATTTCCGTGATAAGTTTATCGAAATGATCAACGTTTTGTCTGGACTGGAATTTATAGGCAGAATCAGCAAAGAAAGTGAAGGAAACGAGTATTCGTTTATTCCGTTTGAATATGAAGGAAAGAAATACAGTCAGATTTCTGAAGATATTACAAATGGTTTCAATATTAGATTGCGCGCTTTATGGTGCCATGATAATGAAGAAATAACACTTTTACTGGAATATTTATATGAGGACGGAAATCCAAAATTCCAATGGGCTAACAACGAAACGGCTCCCGGAATTGAAATGTTTTGTGTAAAATGTGCTGTAATCAAAGTTTTTGAAGTACTCACGGCAGAAACTTCTGAGGAAGAAGATGACGATGATGATGAAACAGAATATGCAGAATATGACAACAGTTTTTCATTAGAAGATTTTTCAGTTCAGTTTGGCAGTTATGCTTTACCGGAAGATTTGTTAAAACTGTATAAATTCGAGCAGGAATTTGGCGCAGAAACCTATTCGGAATGTTTTGGCCTTACCATAACAAATGAAAAAACCGGGATAAAAACATGGTCTGAGAAAGAAGAATTTTATAATAGTTTTATTGAATTTTCAGGAGCAAATGGTTCAGGAAGTTCTTATGCATATTGGTTGATAGATAATGATTTAAACCATTGCCCGATAGTGGTTTTTGGTGATGAAGGCGGTATTCATGTTGTAGCCGAAAATACACGTGCATTGATTCATCTTTTGACTTTGGATACAGAAATTTCAGTTGATTTTGATTCTGCTTATTTTTATAAAGACGAGGAATATTATAAAGAAAATGAAAATAAAGACGAGTTTCAGCAATGGGTTAAAAAAGAATTTAATCTTGAACCAATAGAAACAAACGAAGAAACGGACGAGATTGTAAACCAGGCCAATGCAAGATATAAAAAGCGATTAAACGATTTTTTAACCAAGTTTGATATAGAAATTGGAGAAGATGAAGAGTAGTTGTCCATAATCATCAAATGAATTTTTATCTTTGAACAAAACTTAAACAATGACAACACATTTAGCACTTTTACGAGGAATCAACGTTTCCGGTCACAATATGATGAAAATGGAGGCTTTGAAAACTATGTTAGAAAATATTGGTTTTACGAATGTGAGAACGTATCTGCAATCCGGAAATGTTTTTGTAGATACAGACGAAGAAAGTGCTTCGAAAGTGGGTTTTATGATCAAACAGGAAATTTTTAAGGTCTTCGGACATGAAGTTCCTACCATAGTTATTGCCAAAGAAGATCTGGAATTGTGTTTTAAAAATAATCCTTATTTCAAAGAAAAAGATATAGATACCAAAAAACTATATGTTGCCTTTGTATCAACTACTCTGAAAAAAGAAAACATAAATGATTTAAAAATCAGTCAGTTTAAACCCGATGAAGCTAGCATCGACGGCAACAGAATTTTTATTAAATACGACATTGGTGCTGGAAAAACCAGATTAGAAGGAAAATATATCGAGAAAAAACTTAATGTTATAGTAACAATGCGAAACTGGAATACGGTTACGAATTTACTAGAATTATATAACGGTTAATGTGATAATTACTAATCTCTTAGCCATTTTTGCATTACAGGAAAAGCTTCTTTGCCTTCTTTGAGTGCACGATCATTACTTAAGGTAAGTCCAATCCATTCTAAAAACGGCAATCCAATATAATTTTTATCACTAAAATTCGAAATAAACCAATCCGAAGCGCCTTTATAACCATTAGGGTGAAATACAAAGTCAAGTGGTAATTGTAAATGATTTGCAGCTGCAAATGACCATAAAATCGCTGCTATTTCTTCGGCCTGGGTAGGCCATTTGGGCGACATTTCGCTTGTACCGGCCTTGTTTCTTTCAGCAGATGTGGTAACCGCTAAATGCCCTGCTTCGTGTAAAATATCACCTGGATATAATAATTGATCATAATCGATATAAATACAATTTGGTCCCAGGCTTAATCCTGGTAAAAAGCTTGTATCTAATTCTTTTTCAATTACATCAATTCCTATTTCATTAAGGAATTCCAGAATTTTTTTTATTTCTAAACTAATTTCTTTTACAGCCATAATATGTTTTAATGAAATTAATAATTGAATTGAAACTGAATTCTAAATGTAATAAAAGTAAATTATTTTTCGATAACTGTTACAGGCGCCCTTTTTAAAAAGATAGTATCACAATTGTGCACAGCACCTTTTCTTATTCCACCACCAAAAGGATTAAATAATTGTATCGATTTATTTTCGTAGCCCTCTTTAATAATTGCTTCATTTACCATTAATGGCGGCGCTTCATAGCCAACAAAAGTAAACTCAGAATAACGTAATTCTTTTAATTGAAAATAACCTTTTGTGTCTGTGAGATTTTCTCCAACTTTGCAGTTTTCAATTGGTTTTCTGCTGATAGGATCATAAATATACCCCATAATCTGAGGTCTTTTGCAACGGCTTACCAGACAGCTCTGGCAAACGAGGGCAATAGTTATTAGAAATATAAGGGTACAAATCTTTTTAAAATAGAATATTTTCATTGTTGTTAAATTAGGTCACAATACCAAAATCCAAAATCAAAAGCATCGCTGGCACTTGTATCACAAGCAGTATCGGAAGAATCTTCGGTTTTAGGCTTTTCGTATTTTCGATACACGATTTCGCCAATTTCAAATTTTACAGGTTCTGAAAAAATCGGACCATCAAAAGTAAAGGTATGAAATTCACCGTTTTCACCGCAAACATCTACATTATCAGGCAAATCGTTAATGAATTCCTGATCGATAATTCGGCCAACAAAATTCTTGTCTAAATAACGTTCGTTTACGCAAACGACAATCGTTTTAAATCCTAACGAAATGAATTCCTGTATTAAATCCTGCGTTGGAATCTTCCAAAGCGGAAAAACACCTTCAAAACCTATTTTAGCCAATTGATCTTCGCGGTATTGGCGTAAATCTTCCAGGAAAATATCACCAAAAACAGAACGTGTTATTCCTTCGTTTTTTAATTCGGTTAAAGTTTTGGTCATCACACTTTCATAGACCTCCATTGTTGGCATTTCAGGAATCTGCATGATTTTAAGTGGCAATCCAATGCTTTTTGCCTGCGCTTCTAATAATTCGACACGAACGCCATGCATAGAAATTCGTTGAAATTGCTGATTGACGCTCGTAAGCAAATATTCGATTTTAAAATCAGGATTTTGTAATGTTTTATACAATGCCAGAGCAGAATCTTTTCCGCTGCTCCAGTTAAATAAGGCTTTTTTTGGTATTGACACGTAGTTGTAATTTTCTAAGGTAAACATACAAATTTCATTCGATTTGTTGGTGAAACCTTTGTAACTTTGGGATTTCGCCTTCAAATTTATTTCAATGAAATACATCTTCCTATTTATTACCAGTTTCGTTTTTGCACAACAAACCCAATTTGTCGATTTTAAATCGGTTTCAGGACAATTAAAATTAAACACAGCGGAAAAATCAGTTCACGGAATTGTCGATTATCGCTTTGAGGTTTTAAAGCCTATTGATACCATTAAAATCGATGCTAAAAACATGGATTTTTTTCATATTCAGATCGATAATAAAGATGTTGTTTATATTAATACCGGCAAAGAATTGCAAATTCTGAATAATTTTCAGAAGGGAGAAAACCGCTTAACTTTCGAATATTCGGTTAAACCAAAACAGGCTCTTTACTTTATTAATATTGATAATACAGAAACTCAAATCTGGACGCAAGGTCAGGGAAGATATACCAGTAATTGGTTTCCTAGTTTCGACGATGTAAACGAAAAAATTATTTTTAGTTTAGGAATTACCTACGAGAATGATTATCAGGTTGTTTCAAACGGAATTTTAAAAGAAAAAAAATCAGAAGGAAATTCAACGCATTGGCAATACCAAATGCAAAATCCTATGAGTTCTTATTTATTAATGCTTGCCATTGGGAAATATGATAAAAAAGAATTCAAAGCAAAATCTAAAATTGCGCTGGAATATTATCTTGAAAATAAAGATACGAACCGTTTTGAACCAACATACCGATATTCAAAACGTATTTTTGATTTTTTAGAAAAAGAAATAGGAGTGAAGTATCCGTGGGAAATCTATAGAGAAATTCCTGTTCGCGATTTCCTGTATGCTGGTATGGAAAATACAACTACTACACTTTTCGCGACACGATATATTGTGGATTCGATAGGATTTACAGATCGAAATTATACAAACGTTGACGCTCATGAGTTGGCACATCATTGGTTTGGAGATTTAATTACGGCCGAAAGCAGTACACATCATTGGCTTCAGGAAGGTTTTGCAACGTATTATGCAGCATTGGCCGAAAGGGAAATTTATGGAGATGATTTTTTCTATTCGAAATTATACGAAACGGCACAACAAATAAAATTTGCTTCAAGAACAGATTCGGTTCCGGTTTTGAATGCCAAAGCAAGTTCGTTGACTTTTTATGAAAAAGGTGCCTGGGCATTGTTTGTTTTACATGAATCCATTGGTGATAAAGCATTCAAAAAAGCGATAAAAAATTATCTGAAAAAGTATGCTTATCAAACTGTAAATACACAAAATTTCTTTGATGAAATCAAAAAAGTATCCGATTTTGATTTGGATAAATTTCAGAAAACCTGGTTAGAATCGACAGCTTTTGATACACCCACAGCGAATGCTTTATTGAGTAAAAACAAAGCCATTCAAGTTAGATTGGAAGTTGATAAATTGAAGAAAACGCCATTACCGGAGAAAATAGAGTTTTTAAAAAAGACTTTAGAATCGAACGTTTACGAAACTGTAAAAGAAGCTATTGTAAACCAGACAGAACCTGAAAAGTACGAAGCAAAGAAAGAGCTTTTACTAATAGCTTTGCAAACCAACAATATACAAGTCCGACAAGCTGTGGCAGAATCATTGTCCAAAATCCCGGAAGATTTTAGAACAAATTACGAAACCTTATTAGACGATCAATCCTATCAGACACAGGAAATTGCATTGTTTTATTTGTGGAAAAATTTCCCGGATCATCGTACAGAATATCTAAATAAATCGAAAAACTGGATTGGTTTCAACGATTTTAATCTTCGAATATTATGGCTTTCATTAGCATTATCGACTCCGGATTACAGCGATAATCCGGATGCTTTAGCCAATGAGTTAATTTCATTTTCATCTACAAAATACGAAGCTACAACACGACAAAATGCACTTGAAAAACTGATTGCTTTTAAGATAATTAACGATCAGGTTTTGAGTAATTTAGTCAGCGCAACCACGCATCATATGTGGCAATTTTCAAAATACGGCAGAGATACAATACGGTTTTTATTAAAAAATTCAGAAATGCGTGCTTTGTTTGAGAGAATTTTGCCTAATTTGAACCCCGAAGAACAATTTCAATTGAATCGTTTATTAGTTGAAAAAAGTTAAAAGTTATGAGTTGTGAATTATGAGTTGGGAACTTTAAGTTAAGCGAATAAAAAAACACGAAATATTAAGATAATAGAATTCGAAGTGATGAGAATAGAAAAGATAAAAAATATTATAACTCATAACTTTTAACTCATAACCCATAACTAAAAAAATGAGAGCATTGGTTATTTCTGGTGGAGGAAGTAAAGGCGCGTTTGCCGGTGGTGTAGCGCAATATTTAATAGAAGAGAAAAATCACGAATATGATTTATTTATAGGAACTTCTACAGGTAGCTTACTTATTCCCCATTTGGCCCTGGGTCATATTAAACAAATTCACTCTATTTATACCAATGTTACCATGGCTAATATTTTCAATATTTGTCCTTTTGTGATTAAAACCAAAGGAGGAGTAGATATTGTTACCATAAATCACTTCAATGTTCTACGTCAGTTTTTTAAAGGAAAAAGAACGTTTGGAGAAAGTAAAGGATTGAAAAAATACATTAGAAATAATTTTTCTCTTTCGGATTTTAATAAGTTAAAGAAACAGAAAAACGATGTTATCATTACAGTCACCAATTTCACTAAAAACGAATCAGAATATAAATCGATAAAAGATTGCACTTACGAAGAGTTTTGTGATTGGTCTTGGATTTCAAGTAATTACGTTCCGTTTATGAGTTTGGTCGAGAAAGACAACTTCGAATATGGTGACGGAGGATTTTCAAGCCTGGTTCCGATTCGTGAAGCGATTAACCGCGGCGCTACTGAAATTGATGTTATTATTCTGGAAACCGAAGTCAATATGAATAAAACCGTTATTGGTAAAAATCCGTTTTCCTTAATGATCGATTTGTTCCGAATTGCTTTGGATCAGGTTGAAAAACACGATATTGCTATAGGAAAACTGATGGCAAACAATAAGAATGTAAAACTTAACTTATATTACACGCCCACAAAACTAACTGATAATGCTTTGATTTTTAATAAAGAAGTCATGAAAGAATGGTGGGAGCAGGGTTACGAATATGCTCAGAATAAGTCTGAGGTTATGAGTGATAATAGATGATTTTAGATTGCTGATTTTAGATTTTAGATTGATATTTAATAGTGTTAAAATGTTGATGTATAATATAAATAATAAAAATGAGCAATTTTAGATATAGTATTTGTGAGCCGAAAAATCCAAAGGTTATTGAAAAAGGAAAGATTGATTCTTCAGAGATAATACAAATATTTGAAAATTTTCCGTGGAATTTACATTTGAAAGAAATGGAAAACGAACAAACTAATTACTATTCGCCTTCAATTGAATTTGAAAATTTAAACAACAAAAATGGTTTAGCAATTTCTGCTGTTGGTACTCCAAAGAAATATGAATTTTATGTTTTTTTTAAAAGACCAAAGTTGCAAAAAACGTGGTTTGGATTAAGTGAAAAAATGAATAAAGATTTTACATCTGAATTGCTTGATCTGACTAAAGAAAAAACAATCGAAATTGTAAAAGCTTTGATGGATAATAATCTAAATTACCTGGAGAGCAAATTTCAATAGTTTTTATAAAGCTGATTTATTTATTATTGTAAATAGCTAGAAATTAATTTTTTATGATACTCTCTTTTGATCTGGATGACACATTGATTTCTAATAAGTTTGAATTAGAAAAAACAAATTTTCTTCAGCGTATTCTTGGTATTGAATGCTTGAGAAAAGGAACGATAGATTTATTTAAAGAGTTAAAAAAACAAAAACATCAAATTTATATTTATACCACTTCACACAGAAGCGAATCGAGGATAAAATGGATGTTTTATTCGTATGGTATTGCTGTTGATTATGTAATAAACCAACAGAAACATCAACAAAAACTCCGCAACACAAATATTTATAGCTCGAAGTTCCCTACAGTATTTAATATTGATATTCATGTAGATGATTCAATGGGAGTTGAAGCCGAAGGCAAAAAGTATGGATTCAAAACTATTATAATTTCTGAAACTGATAAAAATTGGACTCAGACAATTTTAAAAAAGATATAATGTTTTTTATCAAATTCAATATTACTTTTAATTTAATCACATCTAAATGAGAGTTGTAAAATTATTTCTTTTCTTCTTTGTTACTTTAAACATATTCAGTCAGGAAAATCTATGCAGGACTTTTATTTGGGATAAATCTGAAGTATTTCAAAAGAATGAATTACTTAAATATAATAGTCATGATTTTTCTAATTTATGGAATACTGGAGACCGTGATGTTTATGGTGTGATTGGTGATAATTACCAGCGGATATTGATAAAGTTTATTTCGATTAAAAGAAATGAAAAAAATAAAGCAGAATATATCGTTCATGGTAAGTCAAACGTTAAATCAAATATTTGTGATTTTGTGGGCACAATAACCATCGTGAAAATACAAGAACTTAAAATACGAAAATTTGGCGTTGATGATGAATATAAAAATGCAGGAATAAAAAGTCAGGGATTGGTAGTGGCTAATTATAAGTTTGTTGAAAATAAAAATCAAAAGAATACAGGGGAATTTCACGGACAGGTGCAAACCATATTTTATGTTGATAAAAACAATTTAATCACGTACAACGATATTGAAAGTTATAGGGATAATTATTTTAATAATGCGTTTGTTGGAATATGGAAATCTAATAATTCTGGAAAAGAAAAAATATGCAATTGGGGTCATTACAGGATTCCCAGCGTAAATTACGATTTTGATATTGGAGCCGGAGAAATAAGTGTTTCTAATAAATACTTTAAAAACGGATGGGAAGTTAAACCGAAAGAAAACTGGTGGAAATAATAAGGATAAATGAAGTACTTGATTTTAGATTTTAGACTAAAAAAACATAATCTAAAATCTAAAACCAGAACTCTGCAATTATAATTTTACCACAACTCAGATACCTCGTTTTTGATATATCCTAAAGCAGCATTACTTGGTGATTGTTTTTCTAATAAATCATTCAGGATTACTTCACGTAATTTATCAGCACTGTCAACGCGATCACTCATAGCGGCTTTACGTATGATTTGTATCGTTGAATTTTTGGCAGTAGTAATGATTGTCCAACACTCGTCTGACATATAAATTTGCTGTGTTAAATTATGTTCGAATTCCTGTTCGATCTGGTCGATTACATAATTTTCATAATCATGTTTCTCGTTCGAAATAGGAGTTATTCTGATTAGTAATTTAGTTAAATTGATACGTTCTAAAAACAAAGTCATTCGCTCGTAAGCTTGCAAACGTATTGGAAGAGATTGTTTTTGATATTCTCTGTTTAATAAAAAGTTACGTTTTTTATCGTTGTTTTTTATGTGTAATTCAAAAAAGCTGTAAGCCACAAATCCTGTAACAATGGCTGGTAAAGTATAACTGGCTAATTCTATAATTCGTGTATAATCCATTTGGTTCAATTTTTCAACAAAAATATACTTTTTGAGGAGAAATCCGATTTAATTTTATTGTAATAAACAAAATGGAAGTCTACTTTTGTAGACTTCTTTTTAAACCGCCTGAAACACAATATTAATGGATTTATATATCATATTTTTTCTTTGTCTGGCTGCTTTTGCAGCCGGATTTATTGATGCAATTGTTGGCGGAGGAGGATTGATTCAAACTCCAATGGGATTGATTTTATTGCCCAATTTACCTGTTTCGACTGTTATAGGAACTTTAAAAATTCCTGCTTTTAGCGGAACAGCTTTTGCCGCTTTTCAATACATGAAAAAAGTAGTGATTCAATGGCGATTGTTGTTGATTATGATGTGTTTAGCGGTTCCTTCAGCTTTTTTGGGATCTACAATATTAACAATGGTGAGTAATGATTTTATGAAACCTCTGTTGCTTGTGGTTTTATCGTTGCTGTTTGTATATACCTATGCGAAAAAGAATTTTGGACAACATGTAGCCAAAGATCATTCGGCTGCAACTCAAATTATTTATGCCGTTGTAATTAGTATCATTGTTGGTTTCTACGATGGCTTTATTGGTCCGGGAACCGGAAGTTTTTTTGTGGTTGCCTTCATTGCTCTTTTAGGTTTTGATTTTTTACACGCTTCTGCAAATGCTAAAATGGTAAATCTGGCCACTAATTTTGGTTCGATTTGTTTGTTTATGATCAAAGGAAAAATCATTTGGTCGATTGCAATTCCAATGGCAATTAGCAACGGACTTGGCGGATGGCTTGGTGCTAAGCTGGCCATTAATAAAGGAAATGGTTTTATTAGGATTTTCTTTTTGATTGTGGTGGTTGGTACGTTGATTCGATTTGCTTACGATGTTTTTTATAAATAAAAATACTAAGATTCTGAGACTCTGAGTTTTTTGCTAATTGTTAGAATATATATTTTAATGTTTAAATTGTGAGATAATTAAATTTTGAAAAAAAACTTAGCATCTTAGCGACTTTCTAACTTAGCAACGTTCTCAAAAAAGCCAATTGTTTCTAATTTAGCCCCGATAGAGGCGGTATCCTCGCAGTGAAACGGAGAGATATAGCCGAAAGCGGGAACTATATTTCTTAAAAAAGCCTATTGTTCTGCTTCTAAAAAAGGCTTAGAAACTTATAATCTTAGAAACTTAGTTTCTTAAAAAAAGGTAGTAGCTTATTCAATCATTAATTCTTATTTTTGCATCATATGGAGAAGAATTTCATGCAAAAGTACATTGACCAGCTCAATGAGGCACAACGACAACCCGTTCTAAAAAAAGACGGGCCAATGATTATTATTGCTGGAGCGGGTTCTGGAAAAACCCGTGTTTTAACTATTAGAATTGCTTATTTGATGGCGCAGGGTATTGACGCTTTCAATATTTTGTCGCTTACGTTTACGAACAAAGCTGCTCGTGAAATGAAGCACAGGATTTCGGATATTGTGGGAGCATCTGAAGCAAAAAATCTTTGGATGGGAACTTTTCACTCGATCTTTGCCCGTATTCTTCGTGCGGAGTCGGATCATTTAGGTTATCCATCGAATTTTACCATTTATGATTCTCAGGATTCAGCGAGATTAATTTCTTCGATTATCAAAGAAATGCAGCTGGATCGTGATGTTTATAAACCAAAACAAATATTAGGACGTATATCTAATTATAAAAATAGTTTGATTACGGTAAAAGCCTATTTCAATAATCCTGAACTGGTAGAGGCTGATGCAATGGCCAAAAGACCTCGTTTGGGAGAAATTTATCAGCAATACGTAGAGCGTTGTTTTAAAGCAGGAGCGATGGATTTTGATGATTTGTTGTTGAAAACCAATGAGTTATTGACCCGTTTTCCGGAGGTTTTAGCCAAATATCAGAATCGTTTTCGTTACATATTGGTGGATGAGTACCAGGATACGAATCATTCTCAGTATTTGATTGTTAGGGCTTTATCAGATAAGTTTCAGAATATTTGTGTGGTTGGTGATGATGCGCAGAGTATTTATGCTTTCCGTGGGGCGAATATTAATAATATTTTGAATTTCCAGAAAGATTATGAAGGCGTAATAATGTTTCGTTTAGAGCAAAATTACCGTTCGACGAGAAATATTGTTGAAGCGGCGAATACTGTAATGGAACATAATAAAACGAAACTGGATAAGGTAGTTTGGACTGCGAATGATTTTGGCTCAAAAATTAAAATACATCGTAGTTTAACAGATGCTGAAGAAGGACGTTTTGTAGCAAGTACCATTTTTGAACAAAAAATGCAAAATCAATTGCATAATGGTGCATTTGCGATTTTGTATCGTACGAATGCTCAGTCGCGTGCAATGGAGGATGCTTTGCGTAAGAGAGATATTCCGTATCGTATTTATGGTGGATTGTCGTTCTACCAACGTAAGGAGATTAAAGATGTTTTGTGTTATTTGCGTTTGGTAATTAACCCAAAAGATGAAGAAGCGCTGGTTCGTGTAATTAATTATCCGGCTCGTGGAATTGGTGATACAACGGTTGAGAAGTTGACTATCGCCGCGAATCATTATAAGCGTTCGATTTGGGAAGTGATGGTGAATATTGATAAAATCGACTTGAAACTGAACACAGGAACAAAGAACAAAATCAATGATTTTGTGACAATGATTCAGAGTTTTCAGGTTATTGATCAAAATCAGGATGCTTTTTATATTACTGATTATGTGACTAAGAAAACCGGTCTTGTTCAGGAATTAAAGAAAGATGCTACTCCTGAAGGAATGGCAAAGATTCAGAATATCGAAGAGCTATTAAATGGTTTAAAAGATTTTACCGAAGGACAAAAAGAAATTGATGGCGCAAGAGGAGCTTTGTCTGAATTTATGGAAGATGTAGCGCTTGCAACTGATTTAGATAAAGACACATCTGATGAAGATCGTGTGGCATTAATGACGATTCACTTAGCAAAAGGATTGGAATTTCCTCATGTTTTTGTGGTAGGAATGGAGGAAGATTTGTTTCCGAGTGCGATGAGTATGAGCACAAGAAGCGAACTAGAAGAAGAACGTCGATTATTTTACGTAGCTTTAACTCGTGCAGAGCATCATGCTTATTTAACATATGCACAATCGCGTTACCGTTGGGGGAAACTGACTGATAGCGAACCATCGCGTTTTATTGAAGAAATCGACGCACAATACTTGGAATATTTAACTCCGGCAGAAACGAATTACCGATATAAATCACCTATCGATGGGGATATTTTTGGAGATGTCGACAAATCTAAATTAAGACAGGCAAAACCAATTGGATCTACGCCACCAAAACATGTTACGGATAATCAGCCAAAGCCTGATTTGAATATTCGTAAATTAAAGCCCGTGACAGGAACGAATCCTAACAGTGCTGCGCCGAATTTATTTGAGAATAAGCTAACTATTGGAAATGTTGTAATGCACGAACGTTTCGGTAAAGGTGAAGTCGTAAATTTAGAAGGTGTTGGTGCTGATAAAAAAGCAGAAATAAAATTTGAAGTTGGAGGTATCAAGAAATTGTTGCTAAGATTTGCTAAATTAGATGTGGTAGGGTAGAAAAGAATATAGAAAAAAGAGGATAGAAATAGATTTTTAAAATTCAATTTTTTATCACCGGATTTGATTTTCGACCTTCATAATTTTGATAATTTTTCAAGAGAATAAGTATCTTTTTAATTTAAGATAAATCTATTTTAAGTTGGAATGTTATTATTACTTAAAAAAAAATAAAAGGAGTAAAGAGTAGTCTTTATTCTATAATCTAACATCTTTATTCTAAAAAATGGCTGAGTTCATAAAAATATATCCAGATAAACCTAGTGAAGCCGCAATTGCAAAGGTTGTAAAAGTGCTTCAGAATGGAGGTTTAGTAATTTATCCAACTGATACCGTTTATGGTTTAGGTTGTGATATTACCAATTCGAGGGCTTTAGAAAAAATTGCCAAAATAAAAGGAGTTAAGCTTGAGAAAGCTAATTTCTCCTTCATCTGTCATGATTTGAGTAATCTTTCAGATTATGTTCGTCAGATTGATACGTCTACTTTTAAAATTTTAAAAAGAGCATTACCGGGTCCTTACACTTTTATTTTGCCGGGTAATAATAATTTGCCTAAAGAGTTTAAAAAGAAAACTACAGTAGGTATTCGTGTGCCTGATAATAATATTGCTTTAGAAATTGTTCGCCAATTAGGAAACCCTATTGTGTCAACATCTATTCGTGATGAAGATGATGTGATTGAATATACAACAGATCCGGAATTGATTTTTGAGAAATGGCAAAATCTTGTTGATCTTGTTATTGATGGAGGTTACGGTGATAATGTTGGTTCGACAATTATTGACTTATCAGAAGGCGAACCGGTTGTTGTTAGGGAAGGAAAAGGAGATATAGATATATTGTAAGAATAATTCAATACAATATCTTGGATATTAATAAAAGGTTTGGTTAATTAGCTAATAATTAATCAAACCTTTTATTTTTTATGAAAAACCTTTACCTTTTTTTATTCTTATTTTCTTCTGTTACTATATTTTCGCAAAATATCCTCAAAGGTAAAATTGTAGGTAAGGATAATATTCCCCTGCAAGGTGTAAATATTTATTTTGACGGAACTACATTTTCTACTGTTTCAGATGCAAACGGAGATTATTCCATAAGATACGAACCCAAAGCTAATAGTGTATTGGTAGTAAGTTTTATGGGTTACGAAAGAGAATATCTAAGTGGTTTAGATAGTACTAAACCATTAAATATTAAAATGACAGTTTCTAAAAATCAACTTAAAGAAGTTGTTATTAATAAAAAGGAATTGTTTACCAGAGCTCAGAAATTAAAACTTTTTAGAGAATATTTTTTAGGTCAGACAAAAAATGCAAAATCAACCGTAATATATAATGAAGATGACATTCAATTTAAATATGATAAAAAAAAGTTGATGTTTACTGCTTTTTCAGATAAGCCTTTGGTTATTATGAATAGCTCTTTAGGATATAAAATTAATTATGAATTAGTTGGTTTTGAAATTACATTTGATAAAGTAAGTATTAGTTCCAAAGATGTAATAAATAACTTTTATCAGGGAGTAAGTCGTTTTGAGGAAATTAACAATTCTTCAGAAATTTTAGAACGTCGGGAAAAAGCTTTTCAAGGTTCACAAGTTCAATTTTTCAGGACTTTAGCAAATAAAGATTGGGGATCAGATAAATTTTTATTATTTAATGACTCTAACAATCTTGATCCAAATGTACGTTTTAGAATTAATAAAGAAGATGATCTTGTAAAAGTTACCATTCTTCCACAACCAAAAGAAGAAGTTAAAAATGAAGAAAATATAAGCGATGTAGTAGCTTCTTATAAAGTTATGTTTAATAACAGTGAGTCATCAAAAATAGTTTTCCTTACAGATAATTTTTCTATATATAAGTATGGAAATAATTCAAATATTAATGATATACTTTTTTTGGGTAAAATTGCAGAAAAGAAAGTTGGTGATTTATTACCCTTAAATTATAGAATGTGATAAATTGTAATGTTCAAAAAGTGATAGATGTAAAGTATTTGTAAAAAAATACTTAAATGATATAAAAGTTGAAAAATAATAACTAACTTTAGATTAGTTAAAATTTAGTTAGTTTAAAGATAATGCTATTCTTAATTTATATTTAATTGGTTATTAAAAAAGTTAGGGATACATAAAAGCAGGTCAATCGACCTGCTTTTTCTGTTTAATAAAGTATGTGAAAAACTTAAATTATTTTTGTTGTTTTTTCATTTCTTTTTCAATCATATCATAGAATTGATCGATTTTTGGCATAACCACAATACGAGTTCTTCTGTTACGGGCTCTGTCATCCGGAGTATCATTAGCAACTAATGGTACATAAGAACTTCTACCAGCTGCGATTAATTTAGCAGGGTTCACACCAAGATCATTTGTTAATACACGTACAATAGATGTAGAACGTTTAACACTTAAATCCCAGTTGTCTAACAAAATTCCGTTGCTTTTGTAAGGAACGTTATCTGTGTGACCTTCCACCATACATTCGAAATCTGGTTTGTCGTTTACTACTTTTGCAACTTTAGCCAAAACACCTTTAGCTTTGTCAGTTACATCATAGCTACCGCTTTTAAATAATAATTTGTCTGCGATAGAAATAAATACAACTCCTTTTTCTACGTTGATTTCGATATCCGGATCATTAATTCCAACAGCACCTTTTAAGCTAGTAACTAAAGCTAAAGTTACACTGTCTTTTTTAGTTAATGCATCCTGAAGTCTTGATATTTTTAAGTCTTTTTCTTTTAAACTTTCTAAAGATTTTTCAAGATTTTCAGCTCCTTTAGTTGTTAATACAGTTAAGTCTTTAGAAGTGCTTATTAAATCTTGATTATGTTGTTTATAGCTTTCTGCTGTAGCTGCTAACCCTGCTTTTTCCTCTAAACAAGCATTTAGTTTTACGGTGCAAGAGTTTAATAAATCTTGTGTCTCTTTGTTCTTAGCTTCTAAAGCTGCGTATTGCTTTTTCGATACACACGAAGTTAAGGCCATTAATACTGATAGTGCAATTACTATTTTTCTCATAGGTATTATATTTAATTAAACGTTGATTACAAATTTAGTTTTTAATATTTTGATTACTGTTAAAGATTTCTTTAAATACGGTCAGTTTCTTTATGTAATACAAGAAAACGATACTTTTTACAGTATAGTATTGCTGTATCTGAAAATCTTTTCGCTCACGCAGATATTTTAAAGATATGCAATAAAATGAAAAATGCGCCTTCAAAATTGCAAAAGTATGCCCGAATTTTCCCTGTGTAAGAAAACGCATACCAGCGATGCCATCTAAAATCATTCTGAAGAAAATGACAAAAAACAAACTTTTTTTAGGCAGGTTTTTCACAAGCATTAACAATGAATTTCTAAAATTCAAATACGTTTTTTTAGGATTTCCCTGTTGTAAAGTTGCTCCTCCAACATGATAAACAACTGATTTTGAATTGTACTTAATGATGTGTCCTTCGTTTGCCGCACGCCAGCACAAATCAATTTCTTCCTGATGCGCAAAAAAGCTTTCATCAAAACCTCCTAATTCGTGATAAACTTCGCTTCTGATAAAAAAACAAGCTCCTGAAGCCCAGAATAATTCACAATTATCATCGTATTGGCCATTGTCTTTTTCTAAAGTATCAAAAATACGTCCACGGCAAAACGGGAAACCATATTTATCAATAAATCCACCGGCAGCACCAGCATATTCAAAATATTCCTTGTTTTTAAAATCAAGAATTTTAGGCTGAATTATAGCGGTTTGTTTTTCTTTATTGAAAGTTTCAATAATTGGGTTTAGCCAATTTTCAGTTACTTCGATATCTGAATTTACTAAAGCATAAATTTCAGCATCTATATGTTGTAAAGCATCATTGTAACCTTTTGCAAAGCCATGATTACCAATGTTTACAACTATTTTTATGGTAGGAAAATTTTGTTTGATAAAATTGATAGAATCATCTGTCGAAGCATTATCAGCGACATATATTTGGGTTCCTTCCGAAAATTGAACAACAGAGGGTAAAAACTGCTCTAACAATTTTACGCCGTTCCAATTTAAAATGACAACTGCAATTTTATCCAAAAGTAATTCTATTTATTTTTAATATTATTTTTATTCATTATAATCTGGCAAACTTCTTAAAAACTGATATTTTTCGTTTTCAAAATCCATTTGGCAGTAAAAATGATTTAGACCGTTTGTAACATTCAAAAACCGTGCCTTCATTGTCATATTGTAACGGGCAATCTGATCAAAAGTTGCCTGAGATATCTTTACGCTGGGCGCTTTACATTCTACTAATATATGTATAGAACCATCCGGATTAAAGACCACAATATCGTATCTTTTTCTTAATCCGTTGACTGTTAAAACTTTCTCGACATTGATTAGAGATTTAGGGTATTTTTTCTCATCAATTAAATAGTGAACCACATGCTGACGCACCCATTCTTCTGGGGTAAGAATGATAAATTTTTTCCTGATTTCATCGAAAATAGACACTTTATTTTCGCTATTTTTGAATCGGAAAGTATAAGAAGGAAAATTTAATTGCTGCATAGCGCAAATATAATTTGAAAATTAGTCAATTTGAAAATTAGATAATTGTTTTTTTTTTAAATTAAAACTGCCTACTGGTACTGAACACTGAAAACTAAAATAAATGGACGAAGTTGTAAAAATTGTTAATGATATTAAAGCCGGAAATATAAAACCTATTTATTTTTTAATGGGTGAGGAGCCTTATTATATTGATAAATTATCGGAATATATTGAGCAGAACATACTTTTAGAAGAAGAGAAAGGATTCAATCAAACGGTATTATATGGTAGAGATGTTACGGTAGAAGATATTGTTTCAACGGCCAAGCGCTATCCTATGATGTCTGATCGTCAGGTTGTTATTGTAAAAGAAGCCCAGGATTTGTCAAGAACAATTGATAAAATAGAGTCGTACGTAAATAATCCGATGGAAACTACGGTTCTGGTATTTTGTTACAAATACAAAACACTTGATAAACGTAAAAAAGTAACCAAATTATTAGCGCAAAACGGAATCGTTTACGAAAGTAAAAAACTGTATGAAAACCAGGTTGGTGACTGGATAAAACGCGTACTTGCTGGGAAAAAATACACGATAGACCCAAAAGCCAATGCTATGTTGGTAGAGTTTTTGGGTACAGATTTAAGTAAAATCAATAATGAATTAGAAAAATTACAGATTATTTTACCGCAAGGAACTGTAATTACGCCTCAGCATATCGAGGAAAATATTGGTTTTAGTAAAGATTATAATGTTTTCGAACTTCGGAAAGCAATTGGTGAACGCAATCAATTGAAAGCATATAAAATTGCGGAGAACTTTGCGCATAATCCTAAAGAATATCCATTAGTAATGACAACCGGATTAGTTTTTGGGTTTTTCGTTCAGCTTTTAAAATATCATGGGCTTAAAGACAAAAATCCTAAAAATGTAGCTTCAGCAATTGGCGTTAATCCTTATTTCCTAAAAGAATATGATTTAGCGATCAAGAATTACCCAATGCGAAAAGTAAGTCAGATTGTAGGAGCACTGCGTGATGTTGATGTTAAAAGTAAAGGGGTTGGAGCTAATGCATTACCTCAGGCAGATTTATTAAAAGAAATGCTGTACAAAATATTTAATTAAGCCGTGAAAATTCACGATATTTGCATCTCTAAAAAAATTACTACTTTTAAAACAATAATTACACAATTATGGGAATGAATAAAAATACCGTTTTAGGATGGGCTACTTTTATAATGGTACTTATGGGATTGTTACTTATAGGTCTTGGCGCTTTTAGATACAGAGACGTCTCTGGCTGGGGGTTTGTAGCAGTTGGTGTTGGTTTTTTTGCCAATGCCTGGGTTTTTAATGCATTAAAAGGTAGAGTATAAAAAAATCAAAACTCAATATCAAACTCAATATCAATTGCAAAAATCAATTGCACTATATAATAGGTTAATAAAAAAAAATAATCATAAAAATTAAAAAATAAATAGAATGTCAGACGATAAGAAAGTAATTTTCTCAATGCAAAAGTTGAGTAAAACCTATCAGGGAGCAGACAAACCGGTGCTTAAAAACATTTACCTGAGTTTCTTTTATGGTGCTAAAATTGGTATTTTAGGACTTAACGGATCAGGAAAATCTTCTCTTTTAAAAATTATTGCAGGAGTTGATAAAAATTATCAGGGAGATGTTGTTTTTCAACCAGGTTATACTGTAGGTTATTTAGAGCAAGAGCCAATTCTTGATGACTCTAAAACTGTTATCGAAATTGTTCGTGAAGGAGCTGCAGAAACTATGGCTGTTTTAGAAGAGTACAATCAAATTAATGATTTATTCGGTCTTGAAGAGAACTACTCAGATCCAGATAAAATGGATAAATTAATGGATCGTCAGGCTGCTTTACAAGATAAAATTGATGCTCTTGGTGCTTGGGAAATCGATACCAAATTAGAAATTGCAATGGATGCTTTGCGTACTCCGGAAGGTGATACGCCAATCAAAAACCTTTCAGGAGGAGAGCGCCGTCGTGTAGCTTTATGTCGTTTGTTGTTACAACAGCCTGATGTATTGTTACTCGATGAGCCTACCAACCACCTTGATGCCGAGTCTGTACTTTGGTTAGAGCAGCATTTAGCTCAATATTCCGGAACTGTAATTGCTGTAACGCATGATAGATATTTCCTTGACAATGTTGCTGGTTGGATTTTAGAGTTGGATAGAGGAGAAGGTATTCCTTGGAAAGGAAATTATTCTTCTTGGTTAGACCAAAAATCAAACCGTATGGCACAAGAAGAAAAAGTAGCATCTAAACGTAGAAAAACTTTAGAGCGTGAGTTGGACTGGGTTCGTCAGGGAGCAAAAGGTCGTCAAACCAAACAAAAAGCGCGTTTGCAGAATTACGATAAATTATTGAATGAAGACCAAAAACAATTGGATGAAAACCTGGAAATCTACATCCCGAATGGTCCACGTTTAGGTACAAATGTTATCGAAGCTAAAAATGTTGCCAAGGCTTTTGGTGATAAATTACTATATGATAATTTAAACTTTACTTTGCCACAAGCGGGTATTGTTGGAATCATTGGACCAAACGGTGCTGGTAAATCTACCATTTTCAAAATGATTATGGGTGAGGAAAAAACAGATAGCGGAGAATTTTCAGTTGGCGAAACCGTGAAAATTGCTTACGTAGATCAGTCGCACTCTAACATTGATCCGAATAAATCTATTTGGGAGAATTTTGCTGACGGTCAGGAATTAGTAATGATGGGTGGAAAGCAAGTGAACTCAAGAGCATACTTATCTCGTTTCAACTTTGGTGGAGGTGAGCAAAATAAAAAAGTATCAATGTTATCTGGTGGAGAGCGTAACCGTTTACACTTAGCAATGACTTTGAAAGAAGAAGGAAACGTACTTTTACTGGATGAGCCTACGAATGATTTAGATGTAAATACGCTTCGTGCCCTTGAAGAAGGTTTGGAAAATTTTGCCGGTTGCGCTGTAATTATTTCGCACGACAGATGGTTCTTAGACAGAATTTGTACACACATTCTGGCTTTCGAAGGAGATTCTGAAGTGTATTATTTCGAAGGAGGTTTCTCTGAATACGAAGAAAATAAAAAGAAACGTTTAGGCGGTGATTTAACTCCAAAACGTTTGAAATACAGAAAGTTGATTAGATAATAATCTGAGTAATTTTCATCCCGAAGCCTCGGGATAAAATCCTAAATTCCAATTATTGTGAATTTGGGATTTTTTTATTTAAGACAAAGTTGTATCATTTCGAAATCTATTATAAAAACAAATCTTTTTTTTTAGTAGCTAATCCCGCTATTCGTTCCGATCTTTTATGGCTCCCGATAGCTATCGGGACTGCCACAAAAGGATTTCTAATCCTATCGGGGCTAGGGCAATTATTTCCATAATAATGTTTTTGTGTAGTTTGTCATTTAGAGGTACGAAAAAGCTTCGTGACTAAATTCCGCAAAGATGCAAATACTTTATAGAGTTTCTTGTGAAGATCTCTTGTTCCTTGAAATGACAATATTGCGCAAAAGTTGGAATTTGGAATTTTGAAAAATTGAAATTTAAATAAATTTCGCCTTCAACTCCGGAGTAGGAATCATGCAGCTTTCTTTTTTGCCATACCACTTGTAACGATTTTTAGCAACATAGTCATAAATGTAATTTCTAAACTTTTCAGGGAAGATTTTAAAAATACCAGTGAGGCTATAAATTCCACCCAAATCTTCTACAATTTCAAGAACTGCCGAAGATTTATAATAATAAGCTACGCCTGGATGATATAAAATAATGCTGTCAATTTTAGTTCGGTCTACACCAATATAATTACAAATTTCAATTCCCAATTCTGATTGCAACGCGACAAATCTAAAGATATCTTTTTTATCATGTTTGATAATAAACTGAACTGTGCCATTGCATAAATTGCATACACCGTCAAAGAGAATTATTTTTTTGTCCTGTGGAAGATTATCCTGCATTTGGAAAAGTTTCAAGTTAAAGGTTTTAAGTTCTTATGCATTTTCAAAGTTTTAAACTTTGAAAAAGCTAACATCTAGTTTGTCATTTCGCGGAACGAGAAATCACACTAGGTGATCGACAAAGATTGGCGACTTACTTTACGGAGTTATGTGTGTGATTTCTCGTTCCTCGAAATAACAAAAAATGACTATCAATTTTTATTATTAAAAATTGGTAATCCATAATTTTTATAAATTAAAAACCTCTTTCATAAATAAATTTTAAGCAATTTTTAAAAATAATCCATCTTCTTAATAGTCTTTCTGAAAATCTTTGCTAAAATCGCTTTATTTTAATTTTCGATAAAATTTAAGTCTTTTTATAGCTGAAAACCGTAACTGAGACAGAAAACTTACTTCTTTGCAGCTTCAACTAATTCCAATTCGTCCAGACTTACTTTTGAAGTAAAGATTCCGTAATTTACTGTTGCTTTGTTTTTTTCTATTGAGTCGATGCTTCCAACAGATCTTCCGTCGAGCATTCTTACTCTGTCGCCAACTTTTAAAATTGGTTTTGGTTTTTCAATAACAGGTTTAAGTTTCTTTTCTTTTTTCTCTTTTCGGATTTCTTCAACCTGAACAGAAACTTCTGCGATAACTTCTTTTTTCTTTTCGATTATAGCCTTGGCTTCTTTTGGAGTTGCTTTTTTACGTTTTGAATTTTCAATTTCTATGATTTTTAAAAATTCTCCAATAAGTTCTTTTTTATTTTTATTGTTGAAATATTTCTCCGAGATGTCTTCAATTTTCTGACCAATGTAAATTGTCTTTTGGTTGCTATCATATAATTCCTGATAACTTTCCAGTTTCTGTTTGATTTTTACATTTATGTTCTCCATCTTTTTACTCTCCTCGCGCGCTCGGGTTTCTTCTTCTTTCAAATTGATAGAAGTTTTTTCCAATTTCGAACGTTCTTTCTGAAGAGTTGCAATGGTTTTGTCAAAACGAACTTTCCCAACTTCGATTTTCTTTTTAGCACGATTGATCAATCCAAATGGGATTCCGTTTTTCAACGCAACTTCAAAAGTAAAGGAACTACCGGCCTGACCTAGAGCCAATTTGTACATTGGTTCCAATGATTTTTCATCAAACATCATATTCGCATTTGTTGCATACGGTAATTCGTTCGCCAAAATTTTCAAATTCGAATAGTGCGTTGTAATGATTCCGAAAGCTTCACGATGGTAAAATTCTTCCAGGAAAATTTCCGCCAAAGCACCACCTAATTCAGGATCTGAACCTGTACCAAATTCATCAATTAAAAACATGGTTTTCTTATTACATTTCTTTAAAAAGTAATTCATGTTTTTTAATCGGTAACTATAAGTACTTAAATGATTTTCAATAGATTGATTGTCTCCAATGTCTGTTAAAATTCTATCAAACAAAAAGGTCTCGCTTCGTTCGTGGACCGGAATTAGCATTCCTGATTGCAGCATCAATTGCAATAAACCAACCGTTTTAAGCGAAATTGTTTTACCTCCGGCATTTGGACCAGAGATTACAATAATACGATTATCTTGTTTTAGTTCAATAGTTTGCGGATGCGTAACTTCGTTCTTTTGCTTGTTGTTCAAATACAAAATCGGGTGATACGCTTCTCTAAAAAACAATCTTCTTTCTTCGGTAATTGTCGGCAAAATTCCGTTTATTCTGTTAGCATATTTTGCTTTTCCTGCAACTACATCAATATCACTTAGAAATTCCTGATATTCAATAAGTATAGGCAAGAATGGTCGAATGGCATTCGATAATTGTTTTAAAATTCTCGTGATTTCTTCCTTTTCTTCATATTCAAGATTTGCTAGTTCTCTTGAATATTGCAAAGTAGCTTCTGGTTCGATATAAGCAATACTCCCGGTTTTAGAACTTCCTAAAATAGAGCCTTTTACCTTACGGCGATACATTGCTAAAACCGCAAGCACTCTACGATTTTGTACAAAACTTTCTTTAATGTCATCTAAATAACCAAGACTATTATTATGAGAAAGTGCCATTCCAAAACTTTGGTTTACTTTACCACGAACGATATTCATATTCTGACGAATACTCAATAAAGCCGGTGAAGCATTGTCTTTGATTTCTCCGTATTTGTCTACAATAGCATCTATGAGAGTTACAATATCTTTCGTGTATTCAACTCTTGAAGCTCTTGCGTTTAAGTTTGGATAATAGTCATCAAATTTTTTGAGGAAATTCAGCAAGAAATTTGCTGTTGACGAAAGTGTCGCAATTTTTCTAAAACTTCCTACTTCAAGAAAACTATCTTCAATTGCCAGAAATTTAATTTCGTGCGTTATGGCGTCAAATCCGTGATTGGGAATGGCGTTGTTATTTTCAAAAGATGAAACATATTCAGATGTTTGCATTAAAGCCTGCATCAAAGTTTCTTTATCTCTAAATGGTGTTATTTTTAAAGCTTTTTCTTTTCCTATATCTGTATTACAGCCTGCCGAAATAGTTTCGAGCACTGTAGGGAATTGTAAATCTTGTAATGTTTTTTCGGTAATGGATATCATTTATTTTCTTTAACAAAGTACACACAAAAGTACGAAAACATTAGTATTCAATTCTACAAAGTTTATGTCTAAATTTATGATTGGTAAATATGATTTAAATAAAAAAATCCTGAAATTCGCATAAAAAAAGATATGGACATAAAAATGCATGATTCCTGGAAACCGGTTTTGAATGAAGAATTTGAAAAACCATATTTCAATTCATTGATTGATTTTGTAAAATCTGAATATTCGACTAAGGTTTGTTATCCAAAAGGGAGTCAGATTTTTTCAGCTTTTGACCATTGTCATTTTGATCAGGTAAAAGTTGTGATAATCGGACAAGATCCCTATCACGGACCTAATCAGGCAAATGGATTATGTTTTTCTGTAAATGACGGGATTTCATTTCCGCCTTCTCTTCAAAATATTTTCAAGGAAATCGAAACTGATTTAAATATACCAATTCCTAAAACAGGTAATTTAGAACGATGGGCAGATCAGGGTGTTTTTCTTTTAAACGCTACATTAACTGTTAGACAATCTGAGGCAGGAAGTCACCAGGGAAAAGGTTGGGAGAAATTTACAGATGCTGTAATTAAGCAAATTTCTGCTAATAGTAAAGATGTTGTTTTTTTATTATGGGGAGGTTTTGCCCAAAAGAAAGCCACACTAATTGATGCTTCGAAACATCATATTTTAAAATCAGGACATCCATCTCCTTTAAGCGCAAATAGAGGTTTTTGGTTTGGAAATAAACATTTTAGTCAGGCAAATACTTTTCTAAAGTCAAAAGGATTGAAAGAAATTGAATGGTAATGATAAGCCAAATGGAATATACAATAAAAAAGAAGCCAGTTAAATAACTGGCTTCTTTTTATTTTTTTATAATCTCGTCCAAGACTGCTTTATTTTCGTAGTTGATCACCTTTAGAATTACTTCCTGGTTTTTAACTGTTTTTCCTTCGATAATATAAAGTTTTCCTTTTTTGAAAGGAACGTTGCTTTGATCAAAATCAACATCTCCAAATTTCAATGTATTTTTAATATCAGCTGTATCAATCCATTTTTCATTTAAGGTCTGAACTGCTTTTTCAGAATATTGAAAAGGTTTTGTGCGTAAATTATTTAAAACTCTGGCATTAGGAAAGTAGTTGCAACGGGTATCTTTTCCGCTAAAAACAAGGGCTACAAAAAAGCATCCCATAACTAAACCAATAAGATAATATGCAAAACGGTGTACGAACTTCATGAAATAAATTTTTTGCAAAGGTACATTAAAGTTCCCTTAAAATACAAGTAAATTAATGTCGTTATCCGGTAAATCGAACCACTCTCCAATTGCTTTGTTGGTTAAAATTCCGTGATACAGATAAATTCCGTTTTTTAAACCTTTATTGCATCGTATGGCACTTTCTAAACCTCCGTCTTCAGCTATTTGAAGCAAATAAGGAGTCAATATATTACTTATTGATAACGATGCAGTTTTGGAGTATCTTGAAGGGATATTAGGAACACAATAATGCAGAACATTACTTTTTATAAAAGTCGGTTTCTCATGGGTTGTAACTTCCGAGGTTTCAAAGCATCCGCCGGTGTCGATACTTACATCAACAATTACAGCACCTTTTTTCATGTGCTCTACCATCGTTTCTGTCACTATAATCGGACAACGTTCCTTTCCGCGCATGGCGCCAATAGCAACATCGCAACGTCTTAATGCTTTTAGCAATGCTTTTTGCTGCACAGTAGAAGTAAAGATTCTTTGATTTAAGTTGTTTTGCAAACGACGTAATTTTGTAATCGAATTATCAAAAACTTTTACATTTGCGCCCAAACCAATGGCGGTTTTAGCGGCAAATTCTCCAACTGTTCCGGCACCTAAGATTACAACTTCGGTAGGAGGGACACCGGTAATGTTTCCGAATAAAAGTCCTTTCCCAAATTCGTTTGTAATCATCAATTCGGCAGCAATAAGTACAGAAGCTGTTCCGGCAATTTCGCTTAATGATTTAACAGCAGGATAAGAACCGTCCTCGTCTTTAATATACTCAAAGGCAAGTGCAGTAATCTTTTTTTGCGCCAAGGCTTCGAAATATTCTTTCTTTTTGGTTTTTAACTGAATAGCCGAAATAATAATCGTTTCAGGATTAATCATTTTAATTTCTGCTATAGTAGGTGGTTCTACTTTTAGCAGCATTGGGCATCCAAAAACTTTTTTAGTATCTTTTGTTACTTCAGCTCCTGCATCAGAGTATTCCTTGTCAGAGTAGCTTGAACTTTCTCCGGCTCCGGATTCAATCATAACGCGATGACCTTCATAAGTCAGGGAGTTGACAGCATCTGGAGTTAAGCAAATACGACGTTCCTGATAACTTGTTTCTTTAGGGATCCCTATAAAAAGTTCTCTCTTGAATCGGCCCACTTCAAGTTTTTCTTCTTGTGGCAACAATTGTTGTTTCGTAAATGGAGTTAAGGTGATTGACATGGGTTGTGCGAAAAATTAAGAGTACAAATTACGTAAAAAGTTTTAAAATCAGTGTAAAAATTCTGCTAATACTACGTCATGAAATTAAGGTATAATTTTTTCCATTTTAATGTCGGCTCTTTCATAGCTAACATTTCCTAAGGGAACTTCGACAAAACCGAATTTTTCATACAAATGAATTGCAGGAAGTAATTTTCGGTTCGAATACAAAATGAGCTTCCTGATGTTATTTTCTTCGGCTACAGCCAAACAATGAATTAGTAACTGATTTCCAATTCCGAGACCTTGCGCTTTATCTGAAACGGCCATTTTACTGAGTTCAAAAGTGTCGTAATCGATTTTCATTAAAGAAACTGTTCCAATAATTTCACCTTTATATTTAGCATAAAAAATCAATCCGCCTTTATCAATGATTTCCTCCTGTGGATTAGAAAGTACTATTTCGTCTTTTTCCTCAACTTTAAAATATTTTTGAAGCCATTCTTTATTTAAAGTTTTGATTGGTTCTTTTAAATCTGATGAGAAAGGGATTATTTCTACTATATTTCGTTTGCCCATTATGTTTTGATAGAAGTTGTTTCGCAAAGTTTTTTCACAAAGTATCACAAAGTTGTAAAAATGATTTTGTGTTTCTCTGTGAGACCTTAGTGAATCTTTGTGCAATATTTTAAACCAATTTTAATTCTCTTTTTCCATCTGCCAATAACTCAATTGTCACAACAGAATGTTCCTCAGGAAGTAAACTGGCAATTTTTTCAGACCATTCTATAAAACACCAGTTTCCTGAATATAGATAATCATCAACGCCCATATCAAGAGCTTCAGTTTCTTTATTTAATCTGTAAAAATCAAAATGATACACAATGTTATTGTTAGAAGTGTAATATTCATTTACTAAAGAAAAAGTCGGACTGCTAGTTGCATCTTCAACTCCAAGACTTTTACATAGTTGTTTGATTAGAGTAGTTTTTCCAACACCCATTTCTCCATTAAAGAGAATAATCTTCTTTGGATTTTGTGCTAAAATTTGCTCTGCTACTTCTTGAATTTGATCTAATGAAAAAACGATATCCATTTTTATTACTTATTAATTATAGTCTCAGTCACAGTTTTCAGTCTTAGTTGGAAACTGTAAACTGCGTTTTTTTTGCCACAGATTAAAAGATTTTATTGATTTTTCTAATCTGTGTGAATCTGTGGTAATTTCTTTTTACTGTAAACTGCGACTGAAAACTTTTCTATTTCGGGTTAAATACCAAAAAAGGAATAATCATTTCTTCTAATGAAATTCCGCCGTGTTGATACGTATTTCTGTAATAACTCACATAATGATTGTAGTTGTTTACATAAGCTAAAAAGAAATCATTTTTAGCAAAAATAAACGAACTACTCATGTTTATAGCCGGTAAACCAATGTCTTTAGGTTCTTTTACAACATAAACATCTTTATGTTCGTATGTTAAACTACGTCCGGTTTTGTAGCGCAAATTTAAACTTGTATTTTTATCTCCAACTACTTTTGATGGGTTTTTTACATTAATTGTTCCGTGATCTGTAGTCAGGATCAATTTGAAACCTAAAAGTTGTGCTTGCTGAATAATTTCTAAAAGTGGAGAGTTTTTAAACCAGCTTAAAGTCAGTGAGCGATATGCTTTATCATCAGAAGCAAGTTCTTTTACAACGTCCATTTCGGTTTTTGCGTGCGATAACATATCGACAAAATTGTAAACAACCGTCACTAAATCATTGCCTTTTAAAGCTTTGAAGTTTTCTGCCAGTTTTTTTCCGCCTGCGTAATTGGTGATTTTAAAATAATCTTCTTTGATGTTTAATCCCAAACGTTTTAATTGCGCCGAAAGAAATTCAGCTTCATAAAGGTTTTTTCCGCCGTCTTCAACATCATTTTTCCAGTATTGCGGGAACTGTTTCTCCATTTCTGTAGGCAATAAACCTGAGAAAATAGCATTTCTGGCATATTGCGTTGCCGTAGGAAGGATAGAGAAATAAGGAACTTCTTTTTCTAATTTGTAATAATTTGCCACAACGGTTTCAAAAGATTTCCATTGGTCGTAACGTAAATTATCAATTACAACCAACAAAATTGGTTTGTCTTTCTTTTTAATTTCAGGAACTACTAATTCCTTAAATAAATTGTGGGACTGAATTGGTTTATCTGCTTTTGGAGCAAACCAGTCTTCATAATTTCTTTCGATATATTTTCCGAATTGCGAATTGGCTTCAACTTTTTGGGATTCAAGGATTTCAATCATCGCCTGGTCGTTGATGTTTTCCAATTCAAGTTCCCAGAAAATTAACTTTTTATACAATTCCACCCAGTCTTCATAGGAATTAACCATCGCCATTTCCATCGAAATTTTCCTGAATTCTTTTTGATAATCTAGAGTTGTTTTTTCAGAAATTAACCTCGAATGATCCAGATTTTTCTTTAAACTCAGTAAAATCTGATTCGGATTTACCGGTTTTATCAAATAGTCAGCGATTTTAGAACCAATGGCTTCTTCCATTATATACTCTTCTTCGCTTTTTGTAATCATAATCATCGGGATAGCCGATTTTTTTTCTTTCATTTCAGAAAGTGTTTCCAGGCCACTCATTCCCGGCATATTTTCATCAAGAAAAACAATGTCAAAATTATCTTCTTCAAATAAGGCGATAGCGTCTAAACCATTGTTACAAGTGGTTACAGTGTAGTTTTTTTTCTCCAGAAATAATATATGTGGTTTCAAAAGATCGATTTCATCATCAACCCAAAGTATTTTTATCTTATCCATAAACGTATTTAATTTTAATGCAATTTAGAGGTATAGAACTTAAAAAGTATTAAAAATAGTATAAATTTCAGAATAACAAATAGTGATTTTTACATTAAAACTTTTTTTGAATTTAGTATTGCATTGAAAATCACGACAATTTAATGTCAATTTTTAAATGAAAAACACAAAGCTGTTTATAGTTAATTACTTATATTTGTTGACCTAAAAATAACCAAATAGTGACTCATATCAATAAGTTAAAAATATTCAATGATCCCATCTACGGGTTTATTTCTATCCCGAACGAACTTATTTACGACTTAATTCAGCATCCGTATTTTCAGCGTTTACGCCGTATTTCGCAAATGGGAATGTCGTATTTGGTTTATCCCGGAGCCAATCACACGCGTTTTCATCATGCCTTAGGCTGTATGCATTTAATGCAGAAGGCTGTAGAAACACTTCGTTTTAAAGGAGTTGCGATTTCCAGTGATGAAGAATGTGCTTTACTAATAGCTATTTTACTGCACGATATTGGTCATGGTCCGTTTTCACATGCTATGGAAAAAAGCATTGTCGAAGATGTGAATCATGAAGCGATTTCGTTATTATTCATGAATCAGTTGAATGATGAATTTGATGGAAAACTGAGTCTGGCGATCCAGGTTTTTAAAGGAGAATATCACAGGAAATTTATGCTGCAATTGATTTCAAGTCAATTGGATATGGATCGAATGGATTATTTGAAACGAGATAGTTTTTACACCGGAGTTGCCGAAGGGAATGTCAATTCTGAGCGTTTAATTCAGATGATGAATGTTGTTGATGGTGTTTTGGTAATCGAAGAAAAAGGAATTTACTCGGTAGAGAAATTTTTGCTTTCGAGAAGATTAATGTACTGGCAGGCTTACTTGCATAAAACAAGTTTGGTTGCAGAGCTAATTTTGATGAATGTACTAAAAAGAGCCAAAGAATTAACATTAAAAGGAATTAATTTGCCTTGCAGTGAGCCTCTTTTGTATTTTATGCAAAATAAAGTGACTTTAGAAGATTTTGATGCTGATAAATTAGATTTATTTTCTCAACTAGATGATTTTGATATCATTAGCGCTTTGAAAGCATGGCAAAAGCAAGAAGATTTTGTGCTTTCTACTTTAAGTAAAATGTTGATTAATAGAGATTTATTGAAAATTAAATTGAGTGCTGAGAAAATTTCGGCAGAAGAATCCCAATCTTTAAAAGAAGAATTTGCTAACGCGCACCATATTACGCAGTTAGAGGCTGGATATTTTATTTTTAGAGGAAAAATAAAAAATCAGGCCTATAGCAAAGAAGCTGAACCAATACGAATTTTCAAAAAAGATAAAACAATTGAGGATGTTGTCGAAGCTTCTGATCAGCTGAATTTGAAATCGTTATCTAAATTAGTTACAAAATATTACATCTGTTTTCCAAAACAACTTATCTAAAATTAACATTTAAAATCTATTTTTTATATTTTTGTCGCAATGAAATTTACAGCAGAACAAATAGCAGGAATTTTAGAAGGAGAAGTTGTTGGGAATCCCAATGCAGAAGTTTCTCGGCTGTCTAAAATAGAAGAAGGCGAGGAAGGATCGCTTACTTTTTTGGCTAATCCCAAATATATCAATTACATATATACTACAAAAGCATCAGTTACTATTGTTAATGATAGTTTTGTACCAGATGCAGAAATCACTACAACTTTGATTAAGGTAGAAGATGCGTATGCCTCTTTTTCTAAGCTTTTACAATTTTATAATCAGGTAAAATTGAATAAAAACGGAATAGAAGCGCAATCTTTTATGTCTGAAGGAACTAAATATGGAGAAAATTTATATCTGGGAAGCTTTAGTTATATAGGGCAAAATGTAGTTCTGGGAGATAATGTAAAAATTTATCCAAACAGTTTTATTGGCGATAATGTTGTTATTGGCGATAATGTGTATATTTTTGCAGGCGCCAAAATTTATTCTGAAACTTTAATTGGTAACAATTGTACGATTCATTCAGGAGCCATTATTGGTGCGGATGGTTTTGGTTTTGTGCCAAATGAAGAAGGGGTGTATAGTAAGGTTCCTCAAATAGGAAACGTTATCATTGAAGATAATGTAGATATAGGAGCCAATACCACAATAGACAGAGCGACTCTTGGTTCTACAATAATTAGACAAGGAGTTAAATTAGACAATCAAATTCAGATTGCCCATAATGTAGAAATTGGCAGAAATACTGTAATTGCTGGCCAAACAGGCGTGGCAGGTTCTACAAAAATAGGAGAAAACTGTATGATTGGCGGGCAAGTAGGTATCGCAGGCCACTTAATTATAGGTAATAATGTAAGATTGCAGGCTCAGTCAGGAGTAGCAAGAAACATTAAAGATGATGAAACATTGCAGGGATCGCCATCGCTTGGATATAGTGATTTTAATAAATCATATGTTCATTTCAGAAATCTGCCTAAAATTGTTGCCGAAGTTGAAGAATTAAAAAAACAAATAATAAACCCAAAAAATGGAAATAATGGTTAAACAGAAGACCATCAAAAATGAAATTTCACTAACAGGCGTTGGATTACACACTGGAAAAGAAGTTACAATGACTTTTAAACCAGCTCCAATTAATAATGGTTTCACTTTTGTTAGAGTAGATTTGCAAGGTCAGCCCGTGATCGAAGCAGATGCTAACTATGTTGTTAATACGCAAAGAGGCACAAATTTAGAAAAACTTGGTGTAAAAATTCAAACTCCTGAACACGTTTTAGCGGCTTTAGTTGGTTGTGATCTGGATAACGTTATTATAGAATTAAATGCCTCTGAACTTCCTATTATGGATGGTTCATCGAAATATTTTGTTGAAGCGATTGAAAATGCAGGTATAGAAGAACAAGATGCTAAACGTAATGTTTATGTAGTAAAGGAAGTTATTTCGTTTACTGATGAAACTACGGGAAGCGAGATCTTAGTGATGCCAAGTGATGATTATCAGGTAACTGCAATGGTTGATTTTGGTACTAAAGTTTTAGGTACTCAAAATGCAACAATGAAAAGCATAGCCGATTTTAAAGAAGAAATCGCTAATTCAAGAACTTTTAGTTTCTTGCACGAATTAGAATCTCTTTTAGAAAACGGATTAATCAAAGGTGGAGATTTAAATAATGCTATTGTTTATGTAGATAAGGAAATATCGGAGTCTACAATGGAAAATTTAAAGAAAGCCTTTGGCAAAGACAAAATTTCGGTTAAGCCAAATGGTGTTTTAGATAATTTAACATTACATTATCCAAACGAAGCTGCAAGACACAAATTACTTGATGTTGTTGGAGATTTATCTTTGATTGGAGTTAGAATTCAGGGAAAAATTATTGCTAATAAACCAGGACACTATGTAAATACACAGTTTGCCAAAAAATTAGCAAAAATTATAAAAATAGAACAAAGAAATCATGTTCCGGTTTACGATTTAAATCTGGAGCCATTGATGGATATTCATAAAATTATGGCAGTTTTGCCACACAGACCTCCATTTTTATTAATCGATAGAATTATAGAAATGTCTGACAGTCATGTTGTGGGTATGAAAAATGTAACGATGAACGAAAATTTCTTTGTAGGGCATTTTCCTGAAGCTCCGGTTATGCCAGGTGTTTTAATTGTTGAAGCAATGGCGCAAACAGGTGGAATTTTAGTGTTAAGCACGGTTCCGGATCCTGAAAATTATTTAACTTATTTTATGAAAATAGATAATGTTAAATTCAAACATAAAGTATTGCCTGGTGATACCTTAATTTTCAAATGCGAGTTAATTTCTCCTATCAGAAGAGGAATTTGTCATATGCAGGCAAATGCTTACGCAAATGGAAAGTTGGTAACAGAGGCAGAATTAATGGCTCAAATTGCAAGAAAACAATAATAGTTTAATCAAATTTATTGTTTACGTTTGTTGCCCAAATTAGACTATTTTAATATAAAATATAAAACTCACAGATGAATCAACCATTAGCATATGTTCATCCTGGCGCGAAAATCGCTAAAAATGTTGTAATTGAGCCTTTTACAACAATTCACAATAATGTCATTATTGGTGATGGTACGTGGATTGGTTCAAATGTAACCATCATGGAAGGTGCAAGAATTGGAAAAAATTGTAATATTTTTCCAGGAGCAGTAATTTCTGCAGTGCCGCAAGATTTAAAATTTGGAGGAGAAGATTCTTTAGCTATTATAGGAGATAATTGTACTATTAGAGAGTGTGTAACAATCAATAGAGGTACAGTTGCTTCAGGACAAACAATTTTAGGTAATAATTGTTTGGTTATGGCTTATGCTCACATTGCGCACGATTGCGAGATTGGTAATAATGCTATTATTGTAAACGGTGTTGCTTTGGCAGGTCACGTTGTGGTTGGTAATCATGCTGTAATTGGCGGTTTGGCAGCTATTCACCAATTTATTCATATTGGAGATCATGCTATGATTTCTGGTGGATCATTGGTAAGAAAAGACGTTCCTCCTTATACAAAAGCAGCAAAAGAGCCATTGTCGTACGTAGGAATCAATTCAGTTGGTTTAAGAAGAAGAGGTTTTACTACTGAGAAAATCAGAGAAATTCAGGAAATTTACAGAATTTTATACCAAAAAAATTACAATACAACACAAGCTTTAAGTATTATTGAAGCTGAAATGGAAGCCACTCCTGAGAGAGATGAAATTCTGGATTTTATCAGAAATTCATCAAGAGGAATTATGAAAGGTTATTCAGGAAACTATTAATAGAAAAATTAATTGTTTATTTGTTTAATCGTTTAATCGAAACAAATAAACGGTTAAACGATTGAACAATATATCAAATAAAACAAAAACAAATGGCATCTACATCAGATATTAGAAACGGATTGTGTATTAAATTTAATCACGATATCTATAAAATAGTGGAGTTTCTTCACGTAAAGCCCGGAAAAGGTCCGGCTTTCGTAAGAACAAAATTGAGAAGTTTAACTACAGGAAGAGTGTTAGATAATACATTTTCTGCTGGACATAAAATTGATGATGTGCGTGTAGAAACGCATAATTACCAGTTTTTATATGCTGAAGGAGATGAGTTTCATTTTATGAACACAGAATCTTTTGAGCAAATTTCTTTGAATAAAAATATTCTGGATGCTCCGGGATTATTAAAAGAAGGAACAAGCGTAATGGTTCAGGTGAATACTGAAACTGATTTGCCATTATCTGTAGATATGCCATCTTCTGTAATTCTTGAAGTTACATATGCTGAGCCAGGTGTAAAAGGAAATACTGCTACAAATGCTACAAAATCTGCTACGGTAGAAACAGGAGCAACTGTAAACGTTCCTTTATTCATCAACGAAGGTGATAAAATTAAAATTGATACCGCTTCTGGTAATTACATGGAACGTGTAAAAGAGTAGTTTTTTAATTAGATAATTTGTCAATGAGTCAATTAGAAAATTAGTGAATCATCACAATTTTGAGCATTCATTTTCTGATTGACACATTTCTGATTGACACATTTTCTAATTGACAAATTTTCTAATTATAAAATATGAAATTTCCAAAGATTCATTCTTTACAAGAAATTGCAAATTTGCTTCAATGCGAATTTATTGGCGACCCAAACTTTCCGGTTTCAGGCATGAACGAAATACATGTTGTTGAATCTGGAGATATAGTTTTTGTCGATCATCCAAAATACTATGACAAAGCTTTACAATCGGCTGCTACTATTGTTTTAATCAATAAAAAAGTAGATTGCCCGGAAGGTAAAGCTCTTTTAATTTCTGACGATCCTTTCAGAGATTTTAATACCCTGACCAAACATTTTAGGCCTTTTCAGGCAACTAGCGTTTCTATTGCTCTTTCTGCAACTATTGGAGAAGGAACTGTGATTCAGCCCAATTGTTTTGTTGGAAACAATGTTACAATCGGTAAAAACTGTTTGATACACCCTAATGTTACGATTTACGACCATACTGTAATTGGCGATAATGTTATCATTCATGCGGGGACAATTTTAGGGGCAGATGCATTCTATTATAAAAAGCGTCCGGATGGTTTCGATCAGTTAATTTCTGGCGGAAGAGTTGTCATACAGGACAATGTTGGTATTGGTGCCCTTTGTACAATAGACAAGGGTGTTACAGGAGATACTACTATTGGAGAAGGAACAAAACTAGATAACCAGGTACATGTTGGACATGATACTGTAATTGGTAAAAAATGCTTAATAGCCTCTCAAACTGGTATTGCAGGTTGTGTTATTATCGAAGATGAAGTTACTATTTGGGGACAGGTTGGTACGACAAGCGGTATCACGATAGGAGCGAAGGCTGTTATTATGGGACAAACCGGAGTTACTAAATCAGTCGAAGGGGGAAAATCGTATTTTGGTACTCCAATCGAAGAATCAAGAGAAAAGTTAAAACAATTAGCCAATATCAAAAAGATTCCTGAAATTTTAAATAAATTGAAGTAATATGTCTATTAAAGAATTTGTTCAGAAATTTTACAAGTCAGATGCCTTAATTGATAGCGAAATAATGAAAACTTATTTGCATCCCGAGGTAAAATTAGATTGGCATAGTACCAAAGGATTGATCGAAATGGATTATAATTCGATGTTGGATATGGCCAATGAGCTTAGTCGTGCTTACGTGCGATCAAAAGTGAGAATAAGCCACATTTTGGCCGAAGAGGACTTGGTTTCGATACGATATTCTCATTTTGTGAAAACGATTGAGAACCCAAGAGAAGAGATGTTATTGGCTCATTTCTCTACAATTTGGCAAATAAAAGACGATAAATTATATCGTGGTTATCAAATGAGTCAATTTTCTTAATTTTTTTGAAGACAAAAAGGTTAAAATACGTTACAAAACCTTACTTTTGCATCACAATTTTAAAAACTACATAAAATATATATCATGAGTGTTTTAGTTAATAAAGATTCCAAAATAATTGTTCAAGGATTTACAGGAAGTGAAGGAACTTTCCACGCTTCTCAAATGATTGAGTACGGTACTAATGTTGTTGGTGGTGTTACTCCGGGTAAAGGAGGAACTAGTCATTTAGATCGTCCGGTTTTTAATACAGTAAAAGATGCTGTTGATCAAGCTGGAGCTGATACATCTATCATTTTCGTACCACCAGCTTTTGCTGCTGATGCAATTATGGAAGCTGCTGACGCTGGAATTAAAGTAATTATTGCTATTACAGAAGGAATTCCTGTAGCAGATATGATTAAAGCAAATAATTATGTTAAAGAAAGAAATTCTAGATTAATCGGTCCAAACTGTCCGGGAGTAATTACTCCGGGTGAAGCTAAAGTTGGTATTATGCCAGGTTTCGTTTTCAAAAAAGGAACAGTTGGTATTGTTTCTAAATCAGGAACTTTAACTTACGAAGCTGCTGACCAGGTTGTAAAACAAGGTTTAGGAATTACTACAGCTATTGGTATTGGTGGAGATCCAATTATTGGAACTACAACTAAAGAAGCTGTTGAATTATTAATGAACGATCCAGAGACTGAACTTATCATCATGATTGGTGAAATTGGAGGTCAATTAGAAGCTGATGCTGCTAAATGGGTTAAAGCTGATGGTAACCGTAAACCAGTTGTTGGTTTTATCGCTGGAGAAACTGCTCCTGCTGGTAGAACAATGGGTCACGCAGGTGCTATTGTTGGTGGTTCTGATGATACAGCTGCTGCTAAAAAACAAATTATGAGAGACAACGGAATTCACGTTGTTGATTCACCAGCTGAAATTGGTAAAAAAGTAAAAGAAATATTAGGATAATCTCTAATATTTAAAATAATAAATTCCAAAAAAAGTCTCAATATTTTGTTGAGACTTTTTTACATTTTTAAAATGTTGGAACTATAAATAAAAACTTAGCAACTTAGATTCTCAAACTCTTAGTGGCTTAAAAAAAATAAATATGTACAAAGAATTAGAAAAATTTAAAGTAAGCAATAGTTTTACTTTTACTATTGAAGATAGTTTAGAACAAGCTTGTAATGCATCTGAAGGTGCGGGAGTTTTTGTTGTTTATGCTATTGAAGGTGATGCAAAAGAATTGATCATGGTAGGTTCTACAGGAACTGTTCAGAACGATGGAACTTTAAAAAGTAAAAATGGCGGTTTATACGATAAAATTGTAAACGGACACCAATTTGCTAAAACAGGAAGAAAATATTCATGGCCGGCACAAATGAAACTTGAAAGTATTGATGCTTTAGAAGTGGTTTGGTACGAAACTTTTAATGCAGATGTAAAAGCAATTCCAACTGCTGTTGAAGGACAGGTTTTGCAAAATTTCTTAGATGAAAATGCAAAATTACCTAGATGGAATGTGGCTTTCTAAGTCGGTTTTATTATCAATATAATCAAAGTCTTACTAGTTTTAGTAAGACTTTTTTTTTACTTAATTACTAATATTGTATTTAATTTTTATAAGTCAGGGATTAATTATTAGAATTCTAACTTATAGATCTGTACAGCGCGTTTTAAATGTGAAAACCGCTGAGCATTAGTTTTCTTTCTTCAAATGCCTAGTCTTTTACAGCATTTCGATTTTCAATCTTATGGTAATTCTTATCGAGGAAGATTTTATATAAAAGTGTGTAAATTAAGTTTTTTTTTAAATGTTAAAAATATAATAAAAAAAAATGGTGATTTAATCTTACAATAAAGATGTTTTTTGAATTATTATATTTTTTTTAATTCACGCTAATACCTCATTAAATCAGCCGATAGGGGCTTTTTCTTACGTTAAGAGTAAGGTTCTTTTATGTAAAAAAATTGCTTTTGTATTTTTGCTTTTATATATTTATCGCACAGAACTAGAGAATAATGTTAAAAAACCGTATTCTTTATGTTAAAACTAAGTGCTTATTTTCAAGAATTCTACCCCAAATTAATATGAAGACCAAAAATTTACAATTCAAAACTTTTGACGACATTACACTTTGGAATAACTTGAAAGATGGTGATGAAAAATCATTCTCAACCCTATTTGAGAAATACTACGCAGATCTGGTTAATTACGGAAATTCACTTTCTCCTTACGCTGAAAAAGTACAGGATTGTGTTCAGGATGTTTTTACTGATATTTGGGTATATCGTAACGGACTTCAGAGTTCTGTTGTGGTAAAAGCTTACTTATTATCAAGTGTACGTAAGAGAATTGCACGTTTGCACGAACGGGATCATATTTTTCGTAAATCAACCAGTACAGATGCCATAGCATTTTTATTAGAATTCTCCGTAGAACACGATCTTATGGATGATGATTATGCAACTAAAGAAAAGGTTGTTTATCTTAATAAATTACTGAATGATTTGCCTGCGCGTCAAAAAGAAGCGTTGTATTTACGTTACCATCAAGGCTTAACAGTGGAGCAAATTGCAGACATGCTGGATGTGAATTATCAGTCGGCAAGCAACTTGTTACATCGCGGTTTACTTACCTTGCGCAAAGAATGGAAGGGGAGTATTTCATTAATTGTTGTACTATCTTCAATGGCTTGTTAAATTTATTTTAAAAAAATGTAAAAAAAATCACAATTTGGTGAGTATATAATAAAAGAGCTGTCCTCTATGTTTTTGTAACCTCATTTTTAGATGCAAAAACGTAATAAATATACCGAAATTGAAGATTTTTTATCTGACGAATCATTCCAGTCATGGATTTTAAATAAAATTGACGAATATGGTTGGGAAGAGTGGACCTTAGAAAGCCGCCAACGTGCCAAGTTGGTAGAAGATGCAAGATTGTTATTATTAGCTATGAAGGTGCCGGAAACTAACTTATCGGCATCTGATCTTCATAATGCTTTACAAACCACATGGATTAAAATTGAAGAGAAAGAAACTCACAACGATTTAATCCAGGACTCAAAAGTAAAATTTCTTAGAAAAAAAATCTTTAGCTCTGTTGCTGCTGCTGTAGTGATTGGTCTGATATCAATTTGGTTTTATCAAAATCAAATTAGTCCGGAAAGTAAAGTTGTAACCTACAAAGAACTTATCGAGGAAAATAACGAAGGCTTGGTTGAGCAGACCAATAATTCAAACAAACCACAAATCATCACATTATCTGATGGTAGTTCGGTTTTATTACAACCCAATAGTAAATTAAGTTATCCTAAAATCTTTACCGGCAACGAAAGAAAGGTGTATTTATCCGGCGAAGGTTTCTTTGAAATTAGTAAAAATCCTAAAAAGCCTTTTTTTGTTTATGCAAACGAAATTGTTACAAAGGTAGTTGGAACCAGTTTTAGAGTAAAAGCTTATTCTGATCAGCCTGATGTAGAAGTTCTTGTGCGCACCGGTAAAGTTAGGGTAAAATCGAATGATTTAGTTTCGAGATCCAATCAGGAAGAAGTGATCTTGCTTCCTAATCAGGCGCTTCGTTTTTTACGCAGTGATTTAAGTTTCAATAAAATTACAAATATTACTCAGGACGAAACACTAACTCGCAGTGTTGGTAATATTGAGCAATTGAGCTTTGAATTTACTGATATTCCTGTTGCTCAGATTTTTGAAACAATAGAGCAGGCTTATCTGGTAGACATAGATTATCCTAAAGATAAGTTGAAAGACTGCCACTTGACTACTTCACTTAGTGATCAGCCTTTAACAGAAAAACTGAAAATTGTCTGTAATAGCATAGGCAATAATACTAGTTTTCAAATGAATGGTAATCAAATCATTATAACATCTCAAGGATGTAATTAATTCTCTCTGTAACTGTAATTACATAGCCGAATTAAATCTAATAAATCAACAAAAAAACTAAACCAAAACTAAACTACAACCAATAATAATAAAATGCCTATGTAAAAGATGATAATGCAGAAAAAAAAGTGCCGAAATGCTGTAACATTATCGACACTTAAATTAGTTGAATTTCTCTCTGTAAAGAGTTATTCATTACGTTTCAAAATACACTCGAATAAGTATTAATCAAAACAATCCAAAATTATGAAAAAACCAGTTGTTAAACAACGATTACTCCATCGAATCATGAAAATAACACTATTTCAGTTTGTCTTGGCACTTGTATTTTCAAGTGTTGCCATGGCAAATAATGTAAATGGGCAAAAAAAACTAGATACCAAGGTTACCATCAATGTTGCTAATTTAACATTGGACAACGCCTTGACCAAGCTGGAAAAGTCTGCTCACGTAAAATTTTCTTATAACTCAAGATTGCCTCAGCTTACCCAAAAGGTAAGTATAGATGCTAATCAGGAAACTCTTTCGAGTATTCTAAACCGTATTCTGATACCTTTTAATATAAGTTATACTGAAGTAAGCAACCAAATTGTTTTGCAAAAAAATGCCGCATCAGATTCTTTTGCGAGTTTAGATGCCGGTAATTCTTTGTTTGAAATATTAACTGCAGGTCCAATCATCAAAGGTATAGTTACTGATGCAAGTGGTAGTCCACTTCCGGGAGCTACTGTGTTGGTAAAAGGAACAAAAAATGCAGTTCTTACTGATTTTGATGGTAGATTTACTATCGAAGTACCATCAAATAGCGACAAACTTGTAATTTCTTATGTTGGAATGGAGTCCAAAGAAATTGGTATTGGAAATACTACTCCTACAATTGTTTTAACTGAAGAAGGACAAAACTTAAAAGAGGTAGTAGTTACAACAGGTTACGAAAAAACATCAAAAAGAACATTTACAGGCGCTATTAGTAAAATTTCAGGTGCTGAATTAAAAGTTGACGGGGTAGTAGATGTAAGTAGGATGATTGAGGGTAAAGCTGCCGGGGTTACGGTTCAAAATGTTACGGGTACTTTTGGTACAGCTCCTAAAATCACTGTACGTGGATCTTCTTCTATTTTTGGAGATACAAAACCTTTATGGGTTATTGATGGTGTTGTTCAGGAGGATATTATCAATGTTTCATTTGCTGATTTAGCATCAGGAAATTCATCAACATTGTTAAGTTCTTCTGTAGCAGGTTTAAATGCTAATGACATTCAAAGTATAGAAATTCTTAAAGATGCATCTGCAACTTCTATTTATGGTTCTAGATCGTTAAACGGTGTTGTTGTTGTTACAACTAAGCAAGGTCGTAGAGATTCTCCGCTAAAAGTAAGTTATTCTGTAGAGAATACAGTGAGAACGGTACCGAGCTATACACAATATGATATCCTGAACTCTCAGGAATCTATGAGTGTGTTTCAGGAAATGAAACAAAAAGGATATCTTGATTTAAGTTCGTCTTATACAGGTAGATTTGGAGGAGCATACAATATTCTTGCAAAAGAAATTAACCGTTATAATGAAACAAATGGTCAATATGGGGTTAAAAACGAACAACCTTATATTAATCAATTTCTAAAAAAATACGAACTGGCTAATACAGATTGGTTTAATGTGTTATTTAGACCTTCAATTACTCAAAATCATTCTTTGAGTTTTTCTGGTGGTGGAAAAAACAATACTTTTTATGCCTCTTTAGGATATTACACAGATCCGGGATGGACGATTGCTGATAATGTAAAACAATTAACATCAAATATTAAAGGTACTTTCTTTATCAACGACAGATTAAATATTACCTTATCTACAATGGGGTCTATTCGCGATCAGGAAGCTCCCGGAGCATATGACAGTAAAAAAGACGTTGTTTTTGGAAAAACAAGCAGAGATTTTGATATCAATCCATTCAATTATGTTTTAAGCACTAGTAGAACGTTAAGACCTTATGATGATAATGGAAATTTAGAATATTATCAAAATAACTGGGCGCCAATGAATATTGTGAACGAATTAGAAAACAATACTTTAGGAATTAAAGTAAATGATATTCGTTTTCAAGTTGATTTAGATTATAAAATTACTAAGCATTTAACTTACAATCTTACAGGTTCTGCACGTTACGCAAATACTTCGAGAGAGCACAAGATTCTTGAAAATTCAAACGTAGTAGCGGCATATAATGCAGGTGTTGGAGACAATGTAAATGCACAAATACAAAAAGACAACGTATTCTTGTATCAGGATCCAACTGATTTAACTATACCAAAAGTATCTGTACTGCCAAGTGGTGGATTTTTAAGAAAGTACACCAATGATATGACTTCATACAATGTTAGAAATAGTATAACTTATAGAAATGTTTTTAAAGAAAAACATGAAGTAGAAGGTTTCTTTGGTACTGAGCTAAGATCTGTAGATAGAAACAATGATAATTTTACAGCTGTAGGAATTCAATATGATAAAGGTCTTACTTCTTTTATCGATCCTAAAATGATCGAAAAAATTGTAAACGGAGGTGATTCGTATTATGAATTTGGTGCTGATAGAGAAAGAACTGTAGGTTTTTTTGGAAAAGTTGGGTATACTTATGATCGTCGTTATACAGCTTCTGTAACAGGTCGTTATGATGGGTCTAACAGACAAGGAGATACAGGATCATCAAGATGGTTGCCTACTTATACAGTTAGTGGAAAATGGAATGTTGCTGAAGAAAAATTCATGAAAAATGTTGAATCAATCAATACTTTGGCCTTGAGAGCTTCTTACGGACTTACTGCTACAGCTGGACCTGCAACAAATTCGTTAGCTATTTATAAAAGTTTCATTACAGACCGTTTTAATCTTTCAGACAGAGAAAATGCAATAAGAATCGAAGATTTACAGAACAAGGATTTGACTTGGGAAAAACAATATGAAACTAATATTGGTGTAGACATAGGTATGTTTAATAACAGGGTACAATTAACTACAGATGTTTACAGACGTAAAGCATTCGACTTAATTGACTATGTAATTACTTCTGGTGTTGGCGGACAATCTGTTAAACAAGGAAATAATGCTAATATGGAAACTAAAGGTATTGAGCTTGGTTTTACTACTCAAAATGTGGTTACTAATAATTTTAAGTGGTCTACAACATTAAACTTTTCAGTTTATGATCAAAATATTACAAAATTAGCAAACAAACCTTCAGTATATGATTTAGTAGATGCTAATGGAGGTAATACAGTAGGACACCCTAGAAATTCAATTTACTCTTACCAGTTTACCGGATTGAATAATCAGGGACTACCTACTTTTCTTTTGCAAGATGGTGCAGAGAATAATATTACAAAAGCGAATTTTCAGGATACTAAAGATGTTACAAATTATTTAAAGTATGAAGGATCTATTGAACCTAATAAATCAGTTGGTTTAGCCAATACCTTTACTTATAAAAACTGGTCACTATATGTATTTATTGTAGGTTCAGGAGGGAATAAAGTTCGCTTAAATCCAGTTTACAGTAATGAATACAACGATTTGACGGTTTTTACGAAAGAATTTAAAAATAGATGGATAAATCCTGGGGATGAAAATGTTACAAACGTTCCTGTTATTGCTGACCGTTTATTAAATAGAAATTACGGAGATAGTGATTTGCAAATCGCTTATAATACTTATAATTATTCTGATGTAAGAGTTGCTGATGGTGATTTTGTACGATTAAAAAATGTTTCGCTTAGTTGGGAATTTCCTAAAGATTTTAAGAGAAAACTAGGTGTTAGTACATTTACCTTAAAAGGATCGGCAGTAAATCCTTGGCTGATTTATTCAGATAAAAGGTTACACGGTCAGGATCCGGAGTTTCGTAATACAGGAGGGGTAGCTTTCCCTATTACTTCTCAATATACATTTACTTTAAATGTTTCATTCTAATACAATTAATCATGAAAAATATAAAAATAGCACTTTCATTAGTATTACTGGTAAGTATTAGTAGCTGCGATGAATTTCTTTCAGAAGTCCCAGATAACAGAACACAAATAAATACACCAGAAAAGATTTCAGAATTATTAGTAACTGCTTATCCTGACAGAACCTATATGGCAATTGCAGAAACGATGTCTGATAATGTATTTGATAGCGCATTACCGGGTTCAGATTTAAATAATACGCAAAGTTACAACTGGGAAATGCAGACTCAATTTGACGAAGATACCGAAGCAGGATTTTGGAATTCTTCATATAAGGCGATAGCAGCTGCAAATCAGGCTTTAGTAGCTATAGATGAGCTTGGTAATCCTACCAGTTTAAATCCTCAAAAAGGAGAGGCATTAATAGCGAGAGCTTATTCTCATTTTATGCTGGTTCAATTATGGGCAAACAGGTATAATCCTGCAACTGCTGCTACAGATTTAGGAGTTCCATATATAACAAAACCAGAAGGAGCTTTATTGGTAAAGTATAAACGAAACACAGTTAAGGAGGTGTTTGATTTTATTGAGCAGGATCTTAATGAAGGGTTGAAATACGTGACCAGTAATTATAAAGAACCAAAATATCATTTTAATGTAGAGGCTACAAAAGCTTTTGCCAGTCGTTTTTATTTAATAAAGGGAGATTGGGATAAAGTGCTTGAGTTTTCAAAAGGATTGGGTTCAAAACCTACTACACTTAGAGATTATGCGGCTTTTAATGCAGCTGCTTTTGCTCAAATGCCTATTGAATATTCTAAAGTAGAGCAAGCAACGAATTTATTAGTAGCTTATCCGGGATCAATTTGGAGCAGAAGCTTTACAAGTAGATTTACACTGTCAGGAAACAAAGTAGATTTAATTTTAGGAAAAGAAACTAGTCTTTTTGATAAAGCCTGGTTAATACGTGCAGCAGGTCAGTACAAAGGAGGACAAACAGTTTTAGTACCTAAACTTTATGAATATTTTAAATATACAAATCTAACATCTGGTGTTGGTGAACCTTATACCAGTACAGTTCTTTTTAGTAATGATGAATTTTTCCTAAATAGAATTGAGGCTCATGTAATGAAAAATCAAATTACAGAAGCGAATGAAGAACTAGAATACTTTTTAGCAACAAGAACCGCAGGGTATAATCCGGCTACAGATCAGTTGACAGAAGAGAAAGTTGTAGCCAAATTTCCTGTAATAGCAAATGAGTTTACGCCGTTTTATACTTTAACTCCGGTGCAGGCATCATATATAAAAGCTATTGCAGAAGCAAGAAGAAGAGATTTTTTACATGAAGGTGTTAGATGGTTTGACATCAAACGTTTTAATCTTGTTGTAGAACACGATACTTATGAATTTGGAAAAGTATCAAGACATAATGTTTTAGTAAAAGATGACAAACGTAGAGCATTACAAATACCAGTTAGAGCATCTGATAATGGAATCGAACTAAATCCTAGATAAAAATTTAATTTAATTATTATGAAAATATTAAAAAGATATAAAGCGATTGCAATGATTACAGGAGCAATGCTATTTGTGGCTTGCGCTCATGAAGATCAGCCTATAGAAAGTCAGTTAGATTTTTCGCAACCTAATAAAACGGAATTAGATAAATGGATAGGTACCAGTTTTTTAGATCCTTATAATATAAAAGTATATTATGAATGGAATCAAAATTTAGTAGATAATACCCGTTATCTATTTCCACCAACTCTAGAAAAAGTGAAACCAGCTCTTGAGATTGTTAAAAAAATCTGGATTGATAGTTACACCACTATAGGAGGGGAAAATTTTGTAAAGAAAATAGCACCAAGAGAATTTGTTTTAGTAGGAGGAATGAACCTGAACACAACAGGTACAAGAACATTAGGACTTGCAGAAGGAGGTCAAAGAGTTTCGCTTTTTCAGATAGATTATTTAAATAAGAATAGCAGACCGGATGTTACAGAATTTATCCATACTATTCAACATGAATATGTACATATTCTAAACCAAACTAAGCCATTTGATGAGCAAGCGTGGTCTAAATTAACCCCTTCGGGATATACTACCAGCTGGTATGTTGAGGAAATTGAAGACTCAAGAGAGTTAGGTTTTATTACGAGTTATGCAAGATTAAATATTTATGAAGATTTTGCTGAAACAGCTTCTACAATTTTAACGAGTTCTCAAGCAGAGTATGATGCAATTTTAGCAAGTATTACAGATCCTGAGGCCAGAGCCAACATTCAAAAGAAAGAAGCCATTGTTGTACAATATTATAAAGATGCTTTTGATATTGATTTTTATGCTTTAAGAGATGAGGCACAAAAAAACACAGACGCTGTTCTCGGAAACTAAACATATTAATAATAATGAGTAGTAATTAATATAAAAATCAATATTATGAAATTAAAATATATATATAAGTACTTGATAGTTGCTTTTGTGGCAGTGCTGCAAGTTGCATGTACAAGTACAGAAGCAGATTCAAAATTTGATCAGACTCCTATAGAGCGATTAAATATTAGAGAAAAAGAATTAAATGACTTATTACTTTCATCACCAGAAGGATGGAAAGTAGTTTATTATACTGATAGTACACAATTAGGAGGATGGACACATCTTTTTAAATTTCTTCCTGATGGTAAAGTTGATATGGCATCTGATTTTGACGGAGATACATCTACTTACAGAAGTCAATACGATATTCAATTAGGAAGTTCAGTGGGTTTAGTTTTTACAACAGCCAACAGGATACATCTTTTATCTCAGTCAGATAATTATCCTACTGCAGCCCTTAGAGGAAAAGGATATTTGGGAGATTTTCAGTTTTTTTATTACGGACAGGAAAATGGAGATATTATTTTTAAAACAAACAGAAATGTTCAGGAGTTGAGATTTGTAAAAGCTAAAGCACAAGACTGGACAGATTTACCTAAAAATACTCCAATAATTGAAGGTATTACCGGAGGACCTACAAGCCCATTGTTTAGATTGTTAGAAATTAATGATGGTAGTGCATTGCATCTTTATGATTTTGATTTCAATGCAAACGCACGTTTTGGTACGGCAACATCTTTAGATCCTGCATCAAATCAAATTTATAACCTTGCACTTTCATTTACGCCAACAAGTGCAATTGCCAAACCTGCTCTAGTAGTAAAAGGACAAAAAATATCTAATTTTGTTTACGATAGTGCTAGTGATAATTTTGTAGCTACAGGGACTGGAGGAGTAAGCGCTACTATTAAATATACCAATGTGCCACCTACGTTAACTGACGATTATAAAATATTATTGCCAGGTAAAATATATGCTAGATTTGGTTATTATGTTGGCGATTATGTAGAAGATGCACCAACAAACTCACAACTATTTGTAAATGAACTAGCTGCAATTGATGCTGCTTTGCCAGAAGGCGTTGCGTTGGCATCTGTTCAGGTTTATTTAAATCATTCACTTGGAAATTTTATCTATTACACATTTGCAGGAAGAGCAGCCGTTTTTCATTATATAGATGTTGAAGAGGATGCAACAGGCAAAAAAATTATTTTAAAGCATAAATCATGGAACGGAAACCCAGCAGCGGCAGCTCCGGCATTTTTAGCAAATTTTGACAAACACTTGGTAAACGCTAGTGGTGTTTATGTTAAAAAGGAAAACTTTAAATTAGGTTATACAAATACCGTTTACACCTTTACCAGTGCTTCGAGTTCATTTAGAATGACCGCTTGGCAACTTAATTAATTTATTTTTTTTGATAGAAGGCAGTTCGATTGAACTGCCTTTTTTAAGCTAAAACATAGAAGAGAGTTAACCGTTAATAGTAATGATTCTAATGCTTATTTCGAAGTTGATAAAAGTGAGAAAAGGAGACAAAGTTAATGATACAGAAAATTTTAAATGTACAACATCTTGATTTCAGCAGTTATACTGGTAATTTTATTTTTTGTTATCAGTAAAAATTAAGTATCTCAATTTTAGTTTTTATTTAGAAAAAAGCAACTCATTTTTGAGTTGCTTTTTTTTATTTATCAAAGATAAAATCTTGTAAAAATTAATTTTAATAGAAGTTTTTTCGTATATTTATTCTGAAAACCAAGTAGTTGTATTTGGTTTTTTGTCTGAAACTCAACAGGCAAAAAGGATTGAGTATACAAAAACATCAAACAATTTAAACGCTATGTTAAAAACAATTTTAAATTTTAAAGGAGTTGAAGTATTAAGTACAGTAGAACAAAAAAATACAATTGGTGGAGAACCAGTGGTATGTATGATACCGTGGAGACCGGGAACTTATAATGGTCCATGTATCATGTTACCGCCTATACAACCCGCAGAACCAATTTGCAGGATAACACTTGATGGTGTAGTTTGTGAATAAAAGAAAGTTTCTTCATATTATTCAAAGATAAAGAGTAAGTAATCGATAAAAAATCATTATATAAATATTAAACAACCTAATTAATATGTTAAAAACAATTTTAAATTTTAAAGGAGTAGAAATTTTGAGTCGTAACGAGCAAAAAAATATTGCAGGTCGAGGACCTATCTTAACTTATGATTGTGAAAAGGGAGATGGCGCGGTGATGGGGCCTTATTTAACACCATGCATAAATCTGCCAGTAGACACATGCTATCAAACAGCTGAAGGGGAAGTTTGTCCGTAATTTATAAAAAACTTTAAAAATTAAACCGTTTCAAAATTCTTGAAACGGTTTTTTTATTTTAAAGAAATCGGACTTAGTCATAAATTATACTATTGTTATTTTTTTAAAAAGGGAATTATCATATATTTGACAAGTCGTTCATAGCTCTGATAGAAATGAAAATCCCTTTGTTTTTTTTCTTTAAAAAACAAAAGATTGAAATGAATCGCAGGATTAGCTACAAATAAATATTAAAATTAATTTTGAATATGAAATTACTAGAAGGAAAAGTTGCCATTATTACAGGTGCTAGCCGTGGAATTGGAAAAGGAATTGCAGAAGTTTTTGCTAAACATGGCGCAAATGTTGCGTTTACATACAGTTCGTCTGTAGAATCTGCCCAGGCTTTAGAATCTGAGCTAAATGGTTTAGGAATTAAAGCAAAAGGATACCAATCGAATGCAGCCGATTTTAATGAAGCGCAAACTTTTGTTGATGCTGTTTTAGCTGATTTTGGAACAGTAGATATCTTAATAAACAACGCAGGAATTACAAAAGATAATTTATTGATGCGTATGTCTGAAGCTGATTTTGATCAGGTTATCGATGTAAATCTAAAGTCAGTATTTAATATGACAAAAGCAATTCAGAAAACTTTTCTAAAACAACGTGCTGGTTCTATAATTAATATTAGTTCTGTAGTTGGAGTTTCAGGAAATGCAGGGCAAACAAATTATGCAGCTTCTAAAGCAGGTGCAATTGGTTTTACAAAATCTGTAGCATTAGAGTTAGGTTCTCGTAATATTCGTTGTAATGCAATTGCTCCGGGATTTATTGAAACCGAAATGACAGCAAAATTAAGCGAAGATGTAGTAAAAGGGTGGAGAGAAGGAATTCCGTTAAAACGTGGTGGAACGGCAGAAGACGTTGCAAATGCTTGTCTTTTCCTTGCTTCTGACATGAGTGCTTATGTTACCGGACAAGTACTTAATGTTTGTGGAGGAATGTTAACCTAAAGAATAAATCTCAGTTTAAGTTTTCAGTAGCACTGATTACTGAAAACTGTCACTGAAAACTATAAAATATGACTACAAACACGATTCTATTATTATTACTTTCCTTAGTAATAGCTGGTGGTTTGTCGTATTTTCAATATTTTTTTAAAGCCAAAAACAAATCCAATGTGGTTGTGTTTTTGGCTTTTTTACGTTTTTTAGCCATTTTTGGATTATTAGTTTTATTGATAAATCCTATAATGACAAAGAACTCGCTGGAAATTACCAAAACCCCTTTGGCAATTGCAGTGGACAATTCAAGTTCGATTACAGTTTTAAAATCGGATAAAAAAGCTGAAGAACTTTATCAAAAAATAATTTCGAATCCTGCCCTTAAAGAAAAATTTGAAATCCAGTCGTATCAGTTTGATGCTGATTTCAAGCCTTCGGACAAATTCGATTTTAAAGGCAAGCAAACGAATCTTGATGAAGTTTCCAGGAACCTTAAAAGCATTAATAAAAACCTGATTTTCCCAACAGTCATTATCACCGACGGAAATCAAACTACAGGAAACGATTATGTATATCGTTTTGATCCTGTCAATAAAGTTTATCCTTTGGTTGTGGGAGATACAACCACCTTTCTTGATCTTAAAATCAATCAGCTTAACGTAAATAAATACGCTTTTCATAAAAATAAATTTCCTGTAGAAGTTTTTCTGCAATATTCAGGAGATAAAAATGCAAATGCCGATTTTACAATTTCGCAGGGAAATACTGTCGTAGCCAAAGAGAAAATTTCTTTTTCGGCATCAAAAAAAACAGCGACTTTAAACTTGCTTTTACCTGCTGATAAAGTAGGATTGCAAATTTTTAAAGCTAGTATTTCATCAGGTTCAAAAGAAAAAAACAGTTATAATAATAACAAAAATTTTGCTGTTGAAGTGATCGATCAAAAGTCGACTATAGCGATAGTTTCGGCTATTAATCATCCGGATATTGCTGCATTAAAACGATCTATTGAAGTTAATGCGCAGCGTAAAGTAATATTGACTAAGCCAAATGATATTAATCAGTTACAAGAAGTTTCGGTTTTAGTTTTGTATCAGCCAACATCAGCTTTTAAAGCTATTTTTGATAATAACAAATTAGCCGGAACAAATACCTTTATCATTACCGGAAACAACACCGATTTTAATTTTTTGAACCAGCAACAAAATAGTCTGGTGTTTAAAATGAGCGGACAAAGAGAAGATTATTTATCAGAGTTTGAATCGCAGTTTAATTTATTTGCAATAGAAAATATTGGTTTTGAAAATTTTCCGCCGCTGCAAAATTTATTCGGAACTATTACAACAAACGGAAATGTATCTGTTTTGTTTTCTTCAAAAATAAGAAACGTTGCGACAAACGCACCTTTACTGGCTTTCGCCGAAAATCAGGGAAAGAGAACCGCTTTTCTTTTAGGAGAAAATAGTTGGAAATGGCGTCTGCAAAGTCATATCGACAATCAGTCGTTTGATAAATATGATGTTTTTATCGATAAGATCATTCAATATTTAGCTTCGACAACTTCAAGAAAATCATTGGTAGTAACGCATGAAAGTTTTTATAATTCAGGAGAAGCAATTGTAATTAATGCACAATACTTCAATAAAAATTATGAGTTCGACGAAAAAGCGAGACTCACCATTACAGTTACAAATGCCGAAACGAAGCTAGATAAAAATTATGATTTACTAAAAGGAAACAATTCTTTCTCAGCCAATCTTGATGGTTTAGCTGCCGGAAAATATAATTTCAATGTAAAAGAATTAAATTCTAATACAGTGTATTCAAGTCATTTTGAAATTTTAGATTTTGATATCGAAAAACAATTTGTAAATCCTGATGTTACAAAATTGAAGCAATTAGCGTTGCAAACCAACGGAAAAGCTTTCTTCGAAGATCAGGCCGATGATTTGATTCAGCAGCTTTTAGAAAATAAAGAATACAAATCGATAGAGAAAAATGTCTCTACCAAAACTCCTTTAATTGACTGGATTTGGTTGTTGATTTTGATTGCTATTGTATTAACTACGGAATGGTTTGTTAGAAAATATAATGGAATGTTGTGATCGAAATATAATCTAATCCCTTCTAGCTTTTTGTAATCTTGTGGTTATGAATTAAAAGTCCAAATTATGAAAGTTAAATTCTTGTTTATTGTAGCAATTTTGATGGTGTTTCTTTGTTTTTTTTCATTTTCAAAGACAAATAATACTAACAAAAGTAATCTTTTGGGAAACACGACGATTCAGCAACGTTTTCAACTACCTCAGGGATTTGTGAGAGAAGAGGAATCTAAAACTTCATTTGGAGTTTTTTTGCGAAAACTTCCATTAAAACCCTTAGGTTCAGATGTTTTGTATTTTGATGGAACTATAAAGTCAAATCGAAACGTTTATGAAGCAGTTGTGGATTTACCGATTGGGAGACAGGATTTGCATCAATGTGCTGATGCCGTGATGCGTTTGCGAGCGGATTATTTTTATGGACAAAAACAGTACGATAAAATACATTTTAATTTCACAAATGGTTTTCGTGTTGATTTTAGCAAATGGGTCGAAGGTTACAGAATTGCAATTAAAGGCAACAAAACCAGTTGGGTTAAAACTGCAAAACCATCTGACAGTTATCAAACCTATTGGAAATATTTAGAGACGGTTTTTATGTATGCAGGAACTGCTTCTTTAGAAAAAGAACTGAAATCAATTAATGCTTTAGACATAAAAATTGGAGATGTTTTTATAAAAGGAGGCTTTCCGGGTCACGCTGTTATTGTGGTTGATGTAGCTGTGAATCCAAAAAACAACCAAAAAATTATGCTTTTAGCACAAAGCTATATGCCAGCACAGGAAATTCAAATATTGAAAAATCCAAATAGTAGTTCGTTGAGTCCTTGGTACGCTGTGGATTTTGGAACCTCTCTCAAAACACCCGAATGGACTTTTAGCTCTTCACAATTAAAACGTTTTAAATGAAACGATTCCTTTTTTTAGTCCTTATATTTCAAAATGTTTTTTCTCAAGAAATCCCATTGAATGTTCAAAAAATAATTAAAGCATACCCGGGTAAAGTTACTGGTTTTAAGGGTAATAAGATTGTTTTTAGTGATGGATCAAATTTGATTTATGATGATTTTAAAAATAAAACGAAGCAGGAAATGTTAGAAAATCCAGATATTGAGGATCAATTTAGGTTTGTTTATGCTAAAGTAAATAAGAATTTAATTCCAAAGGAAGATGCGGGAAGAATTCGAAATGAAGCTTTTTTTAAGAAAATTTACGGAAATTCAAAATCAGAAGTTGAATCAAAAATGACTGAAATTATTTGGTGCCCCAAATTAGTCAATCAAAAAATAAAAGTAACAACCGTGAATGGAATTGATATAATTGTAAAAAAACTCTCGGCAGAATTAGATAATAATCCAGAATTTAAAAAATATATTAATGCTATTGGAGGTACATTTAATTGGAGAAAAATTTCAGGAACAAACCGATTGAGTATGCATAGTTATGGAATGACTATAGATATTAATGTCAAAAACTCCAATTATTGGCAATGGGATTGTAAATGTAAAAATGAAGAAGCTACTCTTTTGTATAGAAATCAAATTCCCCTGAAGCTAGTTTCAATTTTTGAAAAATACGGCTTTATTTGGGGTGGAAATTGGAAACATTATGACACAATGCATTTTGAGTATCGACCTGAACTTTTTTTATAAATTATTTTATTGAAAAAAATATTGTACAGGAAAGTGGATTGCGAATTAAAAATTTATGATTATGGATTTCAGGCTAAAAGTATTTCATACAGTGGCACTTCGCTTAAATTTTACTAAAGCGGCAACAGAATTATATATCTCGCAGCCAGCGGTTTCTAAGCATATTCAGGAACTTGAGGAAACCTATAAAACCAAACTTTTTGAACGTAATGGTTCTAAAATTGCGTTAACCCCAGCCGGAGAAATTCTGCTAAAACACACCAAGAATATCTTCGAAATCTACCGCGAAATCGACTTTGATATGAGTTCATTTATCAACGAACGTCAGGGATTATTAAGGTTAGGAGCAAGTACAACCATTTCGCAATATATTATTTCTCCGGTTTTAGCCCGTTTTCATCAAAAGCAAAAAGAAATCAAAGTCAATTTGCTAAATGGAAATACTGAACAAATCGAAAATGCTCTAATTAACAAAGAAATTGAAATCGGAATTGTTGAAGGACAATCTAAAAATCAGTCCATTAAATATATTCCGTTTATAAAAGACGAATTAGTGTTGGTTTGTAATACCAAAAATCCTTTGGTAAAACAAAACGAAATCTCGCTTGAAGATTTAAAAACAATGAAATTCATAACACGTGAGCGTGGCTCTGGAACACTTGAAGTTATAGAATATGCATTGAAACAAGTTGATGTAAAAATAACTGATTTGCAAATCGAGATGCAATTAGGATCTACAGAAAGTATAAAATCTTATCTGTTGAACTCAGATTGTTTTGCCTTTATGTCAATACACGCTGCGGGTAAAGAGCTTAAAAATAATGAATTAATAGTTTTGGATGTTGAGAATTTATCTATCGAACGTTATTTTTATATCATCACTTTATTAGGTAAATCCGATTCCTTATCGGAGCTTTTTATTCAAAATATATCCAGCTACTATAACTTAGGGTTATAGTCGATTGTAATTTAAGATTGGCGATTATCGTATAAAGGGCAGACCTTTGTAAGGAAATATCAAATTGCTTATTTTGAAAACGAAACAACATACCGCATCACATTTATTCGAAATTAATCTTTACCTGCAACAAGCTATTTTTGCTCTTATAATAGTATTAGGTCTATTTTCGATTATTTCTCCGCCAATTGCCTTGTTATTAGGAGTTGTCATGGTAAATGTTTTTGGGAATCCATTTATAGCTTTCAATCACATTGCCATTACTTATTTATTACAATTCTCAGTTATTGGTTTAGGATTCGGAATGAACGCCACAGCAGCAATCTCAGCTGGAAAAGAAGGTTTTTTGCTCACAATATTCTCAATTTTCAGCACATTACTATTAGGTACATTTTTAGGAAAATGGCTTAAAACCGATAAAAAAACATCACATTTAATCTCTTGCGGAACAGCCATTTGTGGCGGAAGTGCCATTGCGGCGATTTCTCCCGTAATCAAATCAAACGAAAATCAAACCTCTATAGCTTTGGGAGTTATTTTTATTCTAAATTCAATTGCATTATTTGTTTTTCCGTTTATCGGGCATCAGCTTGATTTGTCTCAGAAAGAATTTGGTTTATGGTGTGCGATTGCTATTCATGACACCAGTTCAGTTGTGGGCGCGGCCAATAAATATGGGGCAGAAGCACTGCAAATTGCCACAACTGTAAAACTAGCCAGAGCACTATGGATTATCCCAATTTCGCTTTTAACGGCTTTTATTTTCAAAAATAAATCTCAAAAAATCAAAATCCCATACTTTATTGGCCTGTTTATTCTGGCGATGCTTTTTAATTCTTATGTACCTCAAACGGCTATTATTTCGCCATATATTGTCAATGTCGCCAAAATTGGTTTAACAATAACCTTGTTTTTAATTGGCGCAACATTAAATATAAATACTTTAAAAGCGGTAGGGGTAAAGCCTTTATTTCAGGGAGTTTTACTCTGGATTTTTATTGCCGGTTTAGGTTTGGCTTCAATTTTATATCTCAATTAAATAGTAAAATTTACTTTACATTGGAAAACTTCACGATTGGCTTGCCGATCATTTTGTAAAACTTTCCTTTAAACGAAAAACGTCTTTCAATCTCAAAATTAAACTGCTTTTTTGATTTTGCCATTGCAGCTATTTCTTCAGGCGGATTTGTTTCAAATTCATCATTTGCTTTTGCTGCCTTGCTAAAAGCCCCATTTGTTTTTATAATAATATCTCTAAAATGTTTATTACTAGTCTTATTTACAACTTTATACGAACTCGACCATTCTAAACTTGCCACATTTGTAAGTTTATAATCATTTACTTCCATAATAGGCTGATATTTACCGTCAAGTCCTGCAATAAGATAAAGAGTTCCTTCAAAAGGACCTCCGGCACCACCATTTACGTGCAATAAAGTAAAAGCATATTGATCTTCTCCAATTTCTACAAGTTTAGGTTTTGGAGCTTGGGCAAAAGAGCCAAAAGCAGCGATTGCAGGCTGAAAAGATCTCATTTCCCAAACTTTATCATTTTTTGCAAATTTAGCCACGCCTACAAGACCACCCGAAAATCTTCCGGTTTGCAGTCCGTCTTCATCATAATTTGAATGGTTAAAAAATAACAGCCTGAATTCATTTCCTTTAGAATCTTTATAAGCAATATTCTCAAGTATTCTGGTTGCAACACCTCTTTCGTAAGGAAACATTTGATCCCCTTCGACACCATTAACATCAGTATAAGCACTGGGTTTACAGCTTTTGCATTTCCAGCTCAAAAAAGTATTGTTATCAGAAAGTTTATATAATTTACCGGGAAACAGTTTTTGCATGGTTTTTACACCATCAAAAGGATCAGATATCTGTAAGATTCTTTTGGTATTTAAAATAGTGTCGCTAACAGATTTAAGCTGTATAATATCGTCTTGAGCAACAGAAACAGAAGTAATTAAAAAGAAAAGAATACTTAAATAAGTAGGGCGCATAAATTTAAATTTTAGGATAAAAATCAAAACGAATTTACAAAGAAACTTTTGATATGAACTTATATCATATAAACGGTTTCAAAATTAAAAGGAATTAAATTATAACAATAATAGTCACTATTGTTTTGAATTCGGTTTAAATGGGATAAATTTGCACCCTCAAACAAAATACAAATGAAAAATTTTAGAATGAAGCCAAGACTAATCGCCCTATTCGTATTAGCTATTGGATTTTTGACACTATCATGGGGAATCGTTGGCCATGAGCGTATTAATAAAGCCGCAGTAATGGCTTTACCTCAATCAATACAAGTGTTTTTTTACAACCACATTGATTTTATTACACAAGAAGCATCAGTTCCGGACATTCGTAAATATGCTTTAAATTATAAAGATGAAAACCCAAGGCATTATTTTGACATGGAAAATTTTGGTCCTCTAGACAGTATACCACAAACCATGGAAGCAGCAAAGAAAAAATACGATGCCAAATTCCTGAATGATAACGGAATTTTACCTTGGTATATCGAAGACATGATGGTAAAATTAACCAAAGCGTTTAAAGAGAAAAACAGAGCCGAAATCTTGTTTCTTGCTGCAGATTTAGGTCATTATATTGGCGATGCACACATGCCGTTGCATACTTCTGCCAATCATGACGGACAATTAAGCGACCAAAAAGGAATTCATTCACTTTGGGAAAGCAGATTACCGGAGTTATTTGCTAAAAATTACAAGTTAAATGTTCCTCAGGCACAATACTATGAAGATGTTCATAAAGCAACCTGGGATATGATTAATGATACACATAGCTTAGCTAAACCGTTATTAGACATTGATAAAAAACTTAGAACCGCAACTCCGGAAGCTCAGGTTTTTAAAATGGATGCTGACGGAAAAGTACTGAAAAGTAAATACAATACAGCTGTTTTTTCTGATGATTACGCCAAGAAACTACACGAACAGTTAAACGGAATGGTAGAAAGCCAAATGAGAAAAGCCATTACAGCAACTGCAAGTTTTTGGTATACTGCATGGGTAAATGCCGGAAAACCAGATTTAAGCGACTTAGATGCGCCTGCTGTAACACAAAGGAACTACCAGTCATTAAAAGACGATCAAAAGTTGTTTCAACAAGGAAACTTATTTGGACTTAAAAATCAAAACGACTAGAAAAAGTTTTCAGTCTCAGTTTTTAGTTTACAGATCACAAAAAAGCCTCAGATTCATTTGAATTTGAGGCTTTTTTAGTGTTTTATATAAGTAAAGTTGAAGTTTTAGGAGCTATTTCCAGCTGTCCTTCCAAATCTTTTGCGCCTCCGGATAGCTATCGGGACGGGCACAAAAGGATTTCCCTCCCTTCAGGGCTATGGCACTCGTTTTTCATAAGATGCTTAATCTAACCAAAAGAATAACATGATATTACAAAAAAAAACAGCGAAAATCAGTTAAATATGTGTCATCCGCTTGCCATCCCGCCACCTTTGGAATTTGGAATTTTCCCCATCCCGAAATTTCGAGATTGGAATTTGGAATTTATCCGAAAGCTTGGGAATTGGAATTTTTAAGTTCAATCTACTTCTGATATTTCTTTTTCTTCAACATATCCGAAGCTGTTTGATAAAACGAAATGGTTTCATTTACTAAATCAGTTCTTTCCGTTTTCATGCATTTTTCGTTATAATCAATTTGATAATCCGGCGCAATACCATCTTTTGGTTCTGGTTTTAGTTTAAACTGTTTTACCTGCTGTTTAGGAGATAAAATCGTTAATACATTATCTTTTATTAAACCTAAATCCTGATAAGTGGCAATAAAAGCACGTTGTTTATAATCCGGTTTCAAAACATCCTGACCAAAAAACTTGCTTTTATAACTAAAATGCAATAATCCAAAAAGCGTTGGCATAAGATCAATCTGCGACATTAACTGATTGTATTTTTTAGGTTTAGCATTCGGATCATAAACAAAAGCCGGGATTCGGTATTTATCCAACGGAAGCTGTGTTTTTCCTGCACTAGACGCACAGTGATCTGCAACAATTACAAAAACAGTATTTTTGAACCAAGGCTGTTTACTCGCCATGGCAAAGAATTTTTTAAGCGAGTAATCTGTATATTTTACTCCTCCGTCACGCGATTTAATATCACCCGGAATATCAATTTTATTATTAGGATACGTAAAAGGTCTGTGATTACTCACTGTCATAATATGATTAAAGAAAGGTTTGTTTTCTTTTGCCTCAGCGTTCATTACCTTAATTGCTTTGTTGTACATATCCTCATCACAAACTCCCCAAACATTCTCAAAAGTAACTTCTTCAGCAGAAAAACTGGATTTATCTACAATGTCGTAACCATTTCCCGAATAGAAATCCTGCATGTTATCAAAAAAAGCATCACCGCCATACATGAATTTTACATTGTAACCCCTTTGCTTAAAAATTGATCCGGTCGAAAATTTATTTTTATTGTCCTCTCTTTTTAAAACACTTTCGCCTGCGGTTGGCGGCAAGCATAAAGTAACCGCTTCCAGTCCGCGAACCGTTCTGTTTCCTGCCGCATAAAGATTAGTAAACTGTAAACTTTTTTGAGCTAAACTATCCAGAAAAGGCGTAATGTTTTCTTTATTTCCGTACATTTTCATGTATTCAGCGCTTAAACTTTCTATTGTAATCAATACTACATTTTTATGATTTTCAAGAGAATCACTTGTAATTGTTCGTTTTGTATTTTCTCCGGAAATGCCAGGCAACTGTCGTTTTAAAATATTAAATGCTTTTTCTGCCGGAAGTGTTTTGTAGAATTTAAAATAATCAAGTTTATTGTTCTCAAAAGCAAGATAAAATTTATACAAACCAGTAGATTGTAATTCATTCACAAAAACATTTCTAGAGTTTTCAGTTTTTGCCAATGTAGGTATCGCTGCTAAAGAGATCATAAATAATACAACGTAAACTCCGGTAATTTTTAATTTATCGGTTACAGACGGAATCGCATCGATATAATTTCCAGACCTTTTAACAATGAAATACGTAAAAATCGCCGTTACCAGAAACAAAGCCGAAAATATAGGAATTACAGGATAAGACTGCATAATATTCCCGATAACTTCATTGGTATAAATCAAATAATTTACAGCAATAAAATTGTATTTCACGCCAAATTCATTCCAGAAAAAATACTCACTTATTCCGTTTTGCAGGATTAGTAAAACGTATAGGAAAATCACAAAAACAAATAACCAGTACCTGATCTTGTCTCTTAGTTTTGGAAGAAAAAGTAAAAGGGCAAAAAGCACAGTTTTGATTCCCACAAAAATCAAAATAATTCTTGGCAAAGCACCTCCGTATTCATCAAAAATACTTTTTCCTGATGCGATGTAAAGAAACAACGCAACAAAAACAGCCAAAATAATATAACCGGAAGGCGTGTTGTACTTAGAGTTTGAAATAAAAATAAGATACAGCCATAAAAAAACACTTGCTACTATAAAAGTAAACAGATCTGAAATAAATCCTAAACCAAAGATTTTCAGACACTCAAGAATAGTAAATGAACTTTGCGTAATCGGGTGAAATAATAAAACTATTCTTAATAGAAAACTGATGATACAATAAAATACAATTAGATTGTAAAATGGAGAAAGCTTCTTGTAAAAAGTCATGAAATAAATTTTTTACAAAATTAATGGCGATAAATTAGTTCCAGATGAAGTTATGCTTTTACCTTGCTTAGAGTAAACTTAAAGTTTACTTAAGATGAAGTTGTTTTCGCTATTCTAATGGTTTTAAGCAATTTCTGAAAGGTAAAATATCTATCTTTGAATAATAAAAAGAAGATATAATCTTAATTAAAAAAGGCAAATGCATATTTTAATAGTCGAAGATGAGTTAGGGATTGTTCAGTTTTTGCAGCAGGGTTTGCAGGAAGAAGGTTATCAGATTACCACGGCAAATGATGGTTCGAAAGGTTTTGAATTGATTCAAAATCAGAAATTTGATTTGATTTTACTCGATTGGATGCTTCCTAAAATTAACGGTTTAGATTTGTGTAAAGCCATCAGAATTAAAGATCAAACCACTCCAATTATTTTTTTGACCGCAAAAGATACCGTTCAGGAAACGATAGAAGGTTTAAAAGCAGGAGCCAACGATTATATAAAAAAGCCCTTTAGCTTTGAAGAACTGGTAGAGAGAATAAAAATTCATTTTCGAAATCAAAAAGGCTCAGAGGTTTTAACCTTGGGTGTTATCAAAATTGATTTATCAAAACATATTGTTCTTAAAAATCAGGATGAAGTAGCCTTAACCCAGCGTGAATTTGAGTTATTGACTTATCTGATAAAAAACAAAGGAAAAGTCTGCACCCGAAATCAAATCTTAAAAGATGTTTGGGAGATTAATTTTGAATATGATACCGGTGTAATCGATGTTTTTATGAACGCTATTCGAAAAAAACTCAATTTAAAAATTGAAGAAGATTATATAAAAACAATTCGCGGCATTGGTTATATCGCTAACGACTTATAAATGATACAGCTTTCTTTTAAAAACAGAATTGCCTTAAACTATATTATTACCACAGGCTTATTAATTGTAGTCGTTTTTTCGGTAATTTATTCTATTGTCAAACATACCGTTTATAATCATATTGATGAAAAAATAAAGGTTGAAATTCAGAATCATCAAGAAGAAATTAAAGAAGTCGATGGTAAAGTAATCCTTATCGATGAAGAAGAATGGAACGAACGCGAGCACAATACAGTAGATGTAAACCCTGTATTTGTTGAATTTCTCGATGTAAATAAGAATATTACAGAAAAAGCGCCCAACCTTAAAACACAAACACTGAAGTTTAATGATTCAGTAGAAGATTTTGAATTGTTTGATACTAAAATGGGTGATCATGATATCAGGCAAATTCAGGTTCCGCTACATATTAGAAACAAAAAAATAGGATATGTTATTGTAGCAATGTCATTGTCAGATTCGAAAATGGTATTAAACAATTTGTTTGATATTATGAGTTTGTCTTTTTTGGGGATTTTGTTGTTGCTGTTTTTTATTGCCAGATTCTTTGCCGGCCGAAGTATAAAGCCTATAAATTCGATAATCAATACCTCAAAAATTATTACTAAGGATAATCTAAAAACGCGTATTCCGCTGCCCAAAACCAGAGACGAATTATACACACTTTCTAAAACCATAAACAACCTTCTTAACCGTATTGAAGATGCAATAGAACGCGAAAAACAATTTACTTCTGATGCTTCTCACGAATTAAGAACACCACTTACTGTCATTAAAGGAACACTTGAAGTGTTAATTCGTAAACCGCGTGATAATAAAGAATACGAAGAGAAAATTAATTACTGTATAAAAGAAGTTGATCATTTAAATATGTTGGTAGATCAGCTGCTATTAATGGCACGTTTTGAAAACCAAAGCAAAAATATAAATACAGAATCTGTTTATTTGAATTCCCTTATTTTGGATGTTTTAACTTTAAATTCAGAGAAAATAAGCAGTCAAAAAATCAAGATTAAATTTGATGCGCCGCAAGATTATTACATTCAATCTGATAATTTTTTAGTGATTACGATTTTGAGAAATATTATTTCGAATGCGGTAAAATACACGAACAAGGATGGAGAAGTAACTATTTTACTTTCGAAACAAAACGAAAAAATAGTGTGTAAAATTTCCGATAACGGAATAGGAATTGAAATGCATGATTTAGAAGCTGTTTTTAATCCATTTTTCAGATCCAATTCAACAGATCATCCAGAGATTAAAGGAACTGGTTTAGGTTTGTCTATTGTAAAAAGAATTACAGAATTGCTTCATATTAAGTTTAAAATTGATAGCCAGATAGGAGTAGGAACTACTGTTATATTGAGTTTTGATGATAATATGAAAACGTTATCGTAAATTGAAAAAATCTAATAAAATAGAAGCGCGGGCTTTTTTTTAACAATAAACTATAGTTAAGTTAAATTAAAAATTGCTTTTTTATGAAATTAACTAGTATATTTGCAACCGAATCAAAGAATAAAACACAACACAAATCATGATTTCAATTCAATTACATCATCATCATTTTCATTATTGCTCTCAGGCGATGTGTTAATGATATGCATGTAAATCATCATATTTTAAAACCCGTTTGAGTACATCAAACGGGTTTTTTTATACCAATTCTTTGTACTCAAACTATTAATCCAACAAAAACTAAAAAAAAATGAGTACGTTAAAAATTGCAATTCAAAAATCAGGTCGTTTAAACGAAGACAGCATTCAAATCCTAAAAGATTGCGGTATTTCGATCAACAACGGAAACGATCAGCTAAAAGCCGAAGCCTCAAATTTTCCCCTTGAAGTTTTATATTTAAGAAATTCAGATATTCCTCAATACCTAATCGATGGCGTTGTAGATCTTGCGATCGTAGGAGATAACCTTTTGGTAGAAAAAGGAAAACATATAGAAGTGATTCAGAAACTGGGATTTTCAAAATGCAAGGTTTCTGTTGCTGTACCTAAAACTTTTGAGTACAATTCGATTCAGGATTTATCAGGTTTACGTATTGCTACTTCTTATCCTAATACAGTCAACGAATATTTCAATTCTTTTGGATTAACAGTTGATATTCACCAAATTTCAGGTTCTGTAGAGATCGCACCAAATATTGGTCTTGCTGATGCTATTGTAGATATTGTTTCAAGTGGCAGTACTTTGTTCAAAAATAATTTGAGAGAAGTAGAAGTAATCCTGAAAAGCGAAGCAGTTTTAGCCGTTTCTCCAAAAGTTTCTCCGGAAATCCAGAAACACATCGATACTCTAAAATTCAGAATTCAATCGGTTCTAAGAGCAAGAAATTCAAAATATATCCTGATGAACGTTCCAAACGACAAAATCGATGAAATTGGTAAAATCTTACCGGTTTTAAGAAGTTTAACTGTTTTACCATTAGCTCAAGAAGGCTGGAGCAGTGTTCACTCGGTAATCGATAAAGATACCTTTTGGGATGTAATAGATAAATTAAAAGAAGCCGGAGCCGAGGGAATTTTAGTTTGCCCAATTGAGAAAATGGTTCTTTAGGGCTTCGCCCGCATTAGGCTTTAGGCAATAAGCTTTAAGCCCAAAAAATGACAAAGTTACTAAAGCTTTAAGCCTATAGCTTATAGCATAAAGCATAAAAAAATGAATAAAATAGACAATCCAAAACCAGATACCTGGTCAGAAATATTAAAAAGACCAACCAAAACCATCGATGATATCGAAGTTACGGTTAAAGAAATTTTTAAAGAAGTACAGAAAAAAGGAGATGAAGCCGTTGCAAAATACACTTCGATCTTCGATGGAATTGCTTTAGAAAATTACGAAGTTTCCTCAGAAGAAATTCAGGAAGCGCTTAATTCGATTTCTACTGAATTAAAAGACGCCATTCAGTTAGCAAAAGCAAATATTTATAAATTTCACACAGCTCAAAAAACAGATAGAATCTCGATAGAAACTACCGAAGGTGTAAATTGCTGGCAGGAGAAAAGGCCGATTCAAAAAATTGGCTTATACATTCCAGGCGGAACAGCACCTTTGTTTTCAACAGTTTTAATGTTGGCCGTTCCCGCTGAAATTGCAGGATGTAAAGAAATCGTGTTATGCTCGCCACCGGATAAAACCGGAAAAATTAATCCTGCTATTTTGTACGCAGCTAATTTATGCGGAGTAACCAAAATATTAAAAGCAGGCGGAATTCAGGCAATCGCCGGAATGACCTTCGGTACAAAATCAATCCCTAAAGTATACAAGATTTTCGGACCTGGAAATCAGTTTGTAACTGTTGCAAAACAATTGGCAACACAATTTGGAGTAGCGATTGATATGCCGGCGGGCCCTTCAGAATTATTAGTTGTGGCAGATGATACTGCTGTTCCCGCTTTTGTAGCCTCCGATTTATTATCTCAGGCAGAACACGGAACAGACAGTCAGGTAATCTTAGTTTCGACTTCAAAAAAGCTGATTGATGCTGTAGAAAAAGAAGTTCAAATTCAGGTAGAAGCACTTCCTAGAAAAGAAATTGCCAAAAAAGCGATTGAAAATTCAAAACTGATTTATGTTAAAAATGATCAGATTGCTTTAGATTTAATCAACGAATACGGACCTGAACACTTTATAATCTGTTCAGAATTTGATGATTTCTATTGCAATGGTGTATTGAATGCAGGTTCTGTTTTTATTGGGAATTATACTCCGGAAAGTGCAGGGGATTATGCATCAGGAACGAATCACACCCTGCCAACAAACGGATACGCTAAGAATTACAGCGGAGTAAATCTCGATAGCTTTATGAAATCAATGACATTTCAGAAAATCTCAGAAAAAGGAATCCAAAACATCGGTAAAGCAATTGAAGTTATGGCTGAAGCCGAAGGACTGCAAGCGCATAAGAATGCTGTAACGCTGAGATTGAAGAGTTTGGAGGAAAGAGAATAGAAGAAAGAGAATAGAAGAAAGAGAATAGATTATAGAAGAAAGAACAAAGAATCAAGAGAAAGGGTTCGATTAAGTCTTTATTCTTGCCTCTATATTCTTTCTTCTCCTTAAAAAATAAGATAATGAAATTCGATATAAATACAATAACAAGAGAAAATGTAAAAACATTAAAACCTTATTCATCTGCACGTGATGAGTTTGAGGATTTTGATACGGCCGAAATGATTTTTTTGGATGCCAATGAAAATCCGTTTCAAAATGGCGTAAATCGTTATCCGGATCCGCAACAGAGTTCGGTTAAGGCGATTTTGGCTAAGAATAATAATGTAAAATCAAGCCAGATTTTATTAGGAAACGGAAGCGATGAAGTTTTGGATCTGCTTTTTAGAGCTTTCTGCGAACCAAAGATCGATAATATTATTTCGCTGCCGCCTACATACGGAATGTACAGCGTTCTGGCGAATATTAATGCGGTAGAAAATAGAGAAGTATTGCTTTCAACAGGTTTTCAGCCACAGGTTGAAAAGATTTTAGATGCTGTTGACGATAATACAAAAATCATCTTTTTATGCTCACCAAATAACCCAACTGGAAATTCTTTCTCGGATGAAAGTGTGGTAAAATTACTTCAAAACTTTAAAGGTTTAATTGTAATTGATGAAGCGTATATCGATTTCTCGGACAAAGAAAGCTGGTTGACAGAAATCGACGAATATCCTAATCTGGTGATTACACAAACGCTTTCAAAAGCCTATGGTTTGGCCGGAATTCGTTTGGGAATTTGTTATGGTTCTGAAGCGCTAATTTCGGTTTTGAATAAAATAAAACCTCCTTATAATGTCAATGAATTAACTCAGCAAAGAGCGATCGTTCGTTTGAATGATTCAGATAAAATAAAACAAGAAATAGCTTCTATTATTGAGCAAAGAGAAGAATTGCTTAAAGTATTACTTGAGGTGAATTTTGTTGAAAAAATATATCCTACAGAAGCTAATTTTGTATTGGTAAAAGTAGATGACGCTAATAAAAGATACGATCAATTAATTGCAAAAGGAATTGTAATTCGTAACAGAACAACTCAGCCTTTATGCGAAAATTGCCTTCGTTTTACAATTGGAATCCCGGAGGAAAATGCAGTTTTAATTAAAGAATTGAAGTTGTTGAAGTAAATGTTTAACCGCGAGGAACGCAAAGTTTTTTTGCCACAGATTTAAAGGATTAAAAAGATTTTTTCACGCAGATTCTGCTGATTAAAGCATATTTAATTTTGATTTTAAATTTAAAATAGTCCCGGTGCATCTGCTTAAATCTTTTTAAAATCTGTGTGAAACAAGAATCAGTGAGAATTCGTGACTCGAGTGATAGCGAACAGGCGAAGCAAATTCGTGGCAAAAGAAAATCATTTGAATCTGTGTATCCCGATAGCTATCGGGAGTGGAAGAACAAAAAATATAATTTATGAAAAAAGTACTTTTTATCGATCGTGACGGAACGATTGTTTTAGAACCTGAAAATTATCAATTAGATGCTTTGGAGAAAGTAGAATTTTATCCAAAAGCGTTTCAATATCTGGCTAAAATTGCCACTGAATTAGATTATGAATTGGTGATGGTGACCAACCAGGACGGATTAGGAACGGATAGTTTTCCGGAAGATACGTTTTGGCCAACGCAAAATTTTATCCTGAAAGCTTTTGAAAATGAAGGAGTTTTATTTGATGAAATTTTTATTGACCGCTCTTTTCCTGAAGATAATGCGCCAACCCGCAAGCCAAGAACGGGAATGTTGACGAAATATTTGGGTAATCCGGAATATGATTTAGCAAATTCTTTTGTCTTAGGTGATCGCTTGACAGATGTTGAATTGGCTAAAAACCTTGGGGCAAAAGCAATTTTTATCAATGATAATGACGGAATTGGAAGCAATGAAATTGCGTCGAAACGTGAAGAGTTAAACGAAACGATTATTCTTCAAACGATGAGTTGGAAAGAGATTTATGAGTTTTTGAAACTGGAAGCACGTTCGGCTTCGATTACGCGTAAAACGAATGAAACCGATATTTTTATCGATTTGAATCTAGACGGAACAGGAAAAAGTAAAATCGAAACCGGAATTGCTTTTTTTGATCATATGTTAGACCAAATTGCGCGTCATGGGCAAATGGATTTGGAAATCCTTGTAAAAGGCGATCTTGAAGTCGACGAACACCATACAATAGAAGACACTGCTATTGCTTTGGGTGAAGTTTTCGCTAAAGCGTTAGGAAATAAACTAGGAATCGAACGTTATGGTTTCTGTTTGCCTATGGATGATTGTCTGGCGCAGGTTGCGATTGATTTTGGAGGAAGAAACTGGTTGGTTTGGGAAACTGAATTCAAACGTGAAATGGTAGGTAAAGTGCCAACAGAAATGTTTTATCATTTCTTTAAATCCTTCTCAGACGGTGCCAAAGCCAACATCAATATAAAAGCCGAAGGAACAAACGAACACCATAAAATCGAAGCTATTTTTAAAGCTTTCGCGAAAGCCATAAAAGTAGCGGTGAAAAGAGATACAGAGAAAATGATTTTACCATCAACAAAAGGAATGTTGTAAAAACGCATTAAGCTATAAGCGATAGGCATTAGGCCTAAAGCTTAAGGCTTAAAGCTTAAAGCTTTTTTTAATGAAAATAGTAATTATAAATTACGGAGCAGGAAATATTCAGAGCATTATGTTTGCTATTGAAAGGCTTGGTTTTAAAGCTGTTTTGAGTAATAATCCCGAAGAAATTCTAGCCGCTGATAAAGTGATTTTTCCGGGAGTAGGAGAAGCGAGTTCGGCGATGAAAAAACTGGAAGAAAGCGGTTTGGATAATTTGATTCCGAATTTGAAACAACCGGTTTTTGGTATTTGCCTCGGAATGCAATTGATGTGTAAATCATCTGAGGAAGGAAATACCAAAGGTTTAGGGATTTTTGATGTTGATGTGATTAAATTTACATCAAAAGTAAAAGTACCACAAATGGGATGGAATCAGATTTATGATTTAAAATCGGATTTGTTTAAAGGAATTGCTGAGAATGAATTTATGTATCTGGTACATAGTTTTTACGCTCCAAATTGTGTTGAAGCTATTGCCATAACAAATTACGAATTGGAATATGCATCGGCTTTACAAAAAGATAATTTTTACGGAGCTCAGTTTCATCCCGAGAAAAGCGGGGCAGTAGGGGAAAAGATTTTAGAAAATTTCTTAAAAATGTAAAATTTTAAAATTCCAATAACAATATCAAAAATCAATCAAAATATCAATTTAGATAAATCGTTTTTAAATAATCTAAAATCGGAACTCTAAAATCTAAAATATCAAAAAATGAGAATAATACCAGCTATAGATATCATCGACGGAAAATGCGTTCGTTTGTCAAAAGGCGATTATGATACCAAAATAATTTACAACGAAAATCCGCTTGAAGTAGCAAAATCATTTGAAGCGCACGGAATCGAATATCTACATTTAGTAGATCTTGACGGGGCAAAATCGAGTAAAATTGTGAATTATAAAATTCTGGAACAAATTGCCACACAAACCACTTTAAAAATTGATTTTGGGGGAGGTTTAAAATCTGATGAAGACTTGAAAATTGCTTTTGAAAGTGGTGCCAACCAAATTACCGGAGGAAGTATTGCGGTTAAAAACAGAACTATTTTCGAAAAGTGGATTTTAGAATACGGATCTGATAAAATTATTCTTGGGGCTGACGCCAAAGACGAAAAAATTGCCGTTTCAGGTTGGTTAGAAGATTCAGATGAAGATTTGATTCCGTTTATTCAGGATTATCAATCCAAAGGAATTCAATATGTTATTTGTACTGATATTGCAAAAGACGGAATGCTTGAAGGACCAAGTTTTGATTTGTATGAAAAGATATTGAAAGAAGCTATTGGCGTAAAACTAATTGCTTCCGGAGGGATTTCAACCTTTGACGAATTGCCTAAATTAGCTGAATTAGGCTGTGAAGGAACAATCATTGGAAAAGCAATTTACGAAGGAAGAATTACTTTGAAACAACTGGAAAACTACATAATTACATAATTAGAAAATTAGTCAATTAGATAATTCTTTACGTTGTGTTTAAAATTTTCTAATTATCAAATTTTCTAATTAACGCATTAAAAACACAGACTATGATAACATGTCATTTAAAATACATTATAGATCCTTATCAATTAGAGGCTTTTGAGGATTATGGTAAAAGATGGATTAAAATCGTAAATCGTTTAGGCGGTCAGCATCATGGTTATTTTATGCCTTCGGAAGGAGCAAATAATGTTGCGTATGCTTTATTTTCTTTTCCAAGTCTCGCAGATTATGAAAATTACCGAACAAAAATGTTTTCTAAAGACGATCAGGAGTGTGTAGAAGCTTTTAAAATTGCCGAAGATACAAGATGTATTCTAAGTTATGAAAGAACATTTTTAAGCCCTGTATTTAAATAAATTAGATAATTAGATAATGAGATAACTTGATAATTAAATAATTAATACGTTGTGTAAATAAATTATCTAATTACCTAATTTTCTCATTGACAAATTAAAATTGACACATTAAAAAGATGTTAGCAAAAAGAATCATACCCTGCTTAGATATAAAAAACGGAAGAACCGTAAAAGGTGTTAATTTCGTTGACTTGCGTGATGCGGGAGATCCGGTAGAATTGGCCGAAATTTATTCGGCAGAAGGAGCTGATGAATTGGTTTTTCTGGATATTTCAGCTACTGAAGAACGTCGTAAAACATTGGTCAATATGGTACGAAGTGTTGCCGAAAAAATCAATATTCCGTTTACAGTTGGTGGCGGAATCTCATCTGTAGAAGATGTAGAGATTCTGTTGAATAATGGAGCTGATAAGGTTTCGATTAATTCATCAGCAGTAAAAAATCCACAACTAATTAATGATTTGGCCCAAAAATTCGGAAGTCAATGTGTTGTAGTTGCCATCGATGCTAAACAAATTAACGGACAATGGATCGTGCATTTGGTTGGAGGAAAAGTACCAACAGAGCTAAATCTATTCGATTGGGCGGTTGAAGTGGCCGAGCGTGGCGCAGGAGAAATTCTATTCACCTCAATGGACAATGACGGAACCAAAAATGGTTTTGCAAACGAAGCTTTGGCTAAATTATCAACGTTAATCAATATTCCGATTATTGCTTCGGGTGGTGCAGGAAATATTCAGCATTTTGTAGATTCGTTTAAAGAAGGAAAAGCAGATGCAGCGTTGGCAGCGAGTGTTTTTCACTTTAAAGAAATCGAGATAAAAGCTCTAAAACAGGAACTTAGGTATAATGATATTGAGGTTAGGCTTTAGAAAATAGAGTATCGAAAATAGAGTATCGAAAATAGAGCATAGAAAATAGAACAAAGAATCAAGAAGAAATAAATAAAATATAGAATTCGGTAATCTAAAATCTGAACTCTAAAATCTAAAATAAATATGGACATAGATATAAAAAGCGCACACGGATTGATTCCGGCGATAATTCAGGATTCTGAAACAAAGAATATTTTGATGTTGGGATACATGAATGAAGAATCGCTTCAAAAAACAATAGAAACTCAAAAAGTAACTTTCTTTAGCCGATCCAAACAAAGACTTTGGACAAAAGGCGAGGAGAGTGGTAATTTTTTGAATCTGATAAGTATTAAAAATGATTGCGATGGCGATACACTTTTAATTCAGGCAAAACCTGTAGGGCCAACGTGTCATACAGGCGCTGATACATGCTGGCAAGAAGAAAATAAAGAAAATTACGGTTTTATTTCTCAATTAGAAAACACCATCAAAACCAGAAGAGAAAATGCCGATTCTGAGAAGAGTTATGTGGCGTCATTATTCGAAAAAGGAATCAATAAAATCGCCCAAAAAGTAGGCGAAGAAGCTGTAGAAGTGGTTATTGAAGCAAAAGATGATAATGACGATTTATTCTTAAGCGAAAGCGCGGATTTATTGTTTCATTATTTGATTTTATTGCAGGCAAAAGGCTTTCAGTTGAATGATGTTGTGGATGTTTTGAAGAAACGTCAGAAGTAATAAAAAATAATTTCAATTGTCAGACTGAGTGAAGTCGAGGTCCCGTTGCTAAATCACTTTGCGGGGACTTCGACTTCGCTCAGTCTGATAAAAAAGTATTATTTTAGCTAAAAGCATAAGTCTTATGAAACTATTTGTGTGTCTGTTTTTGTTTTTGCTTCCAACTTTAAACTACGGATTCAAAAAACATGAAGTACCATATGCAATTGTTATTGCGAAGGCAGATTTAATTGTTGACGGAACCATTTCTAAAGTTTCAAAGGATGAATATGAATTTACAATAAACCAGTTTGTAAAAGGGAGATCATCTTTAAAAATTAAGGTCCAGATCTGGAAGGAATGGATTTGTGATCCAAAAATTAAAGAGTTAAAAACTGGTCAACGATTAATTTTGTTTTTAGAAAAAAGTGCTCACGGTAGTTTTAGTACAATTAATGGTAGCACTGGAGAGATATACATAGATAGTAATTCTTTTGTTAATATATTTCTCCCAAAAGAATTTACTAGTCCTGAAGTTTTAAAAGAAGGGATTTCTATGTTTTTACAAACTTATCAAGTTTGCGGAGATCTAAATGATCGGTTCTTGCAAAATATTTATATTCAGTCCAATAAAACTATATTTGAAATTTATAAAATGAAAGAAAATAATAAGGTTTTTAAATTTTTAGTTCAAAACGATGTACCTTATTCTGAAGTTAAATTTAATTTGCTACCACAGTTTATCAATTAAAGATTAAAAAAAGTACTTCACAAATCCAAAGTCTAATTTGTTGAATCACTTTGCGGGACTTCGACTTCGTTCAGTCTGACGAAAATTGAAATTAATAAAAAAGAATAAAAAATCCTTATAAATCCGTGTTTTCGCGTAAGCGAATCAGTGTCATCCGCGTACCATCTCGGCGCTACTCCATAAACTCAAAAACCGCAAATTCCTCCGGTTGGTGAAAGCCATGTTTTAAACTCTTATGATATTGTAATGCAAGATATTCCGTTGTGTTACCGTAATCAATTCTAAAAGCATTTCCTTTCCATTTTGTTCCTGCTTTTGGTTGATTAAAATTGCCGTTTTTAATGGTTTTTAAACTCGAAAAAGGAATCTTAATTTCAGTATTATAACCTTCGGAAGTTATTTTACTTACAGTTTCTAATCCTGCAATATCAAAACTCATAGTAGTATTCCAACCGCCACAATTGGGCGAAATACATTTTAGCAATAAATCATAATTAGACGAAAAAGCATTTACTCCGATTTCCAGATAATTTTGGCTGTCGCCGTCGGGATCAATAAAAAATTCGACCAAATCATCGGTATTAAAAATTGAAGCATCTTTTTTTTGAGGTGTTCCTACTATTTTAGAATCGTCAGAATGATAGGCAATATATAGGTTTTGATCATTCCACGCAAGTGAGACAAAAGTATTTTGAGTGGCGCTTTCTCCGGAATTATGAATTACAAATGGCCCTAAAAATGAAGTTTTCCAATCGGATAAGTCTCCGTCGATGTTTATTTTTTCATTTGTTTTATGAATTGGAATCGTTTGTGAATAATTTGTCGCCGAGCATGTAAAAATTAAAAAGGTAATAATGGCACTAATTTTCATAAAATGGTATAAATGAATTTGATTGGCTAAAATACAGAAGAATAAATAAATTTTAACATTAAATTCTCCGAATCAGGATTATAAAATCATTCAAAACTTGATTCGAATGTTTACATTTGTTGAACTTTAAGCTTGTCGAAATGCTCTGTTTATTTCGATTAAATGAAATATTTACTTCGTATGAAAAAATACTTTGGTGGCGTTTTTATCGCCTTTTTGTTTGGTTTTACTGCCAATGCACAAGGACTTCTGAATAAGTCTGAAACCGTTTTTACACATCAGGATTCTTTACGCGGAAGCATTACAAAAGAACGTGCCTGGTGGGATTTAAAATATTATCATTTAGATGTAAAAGTAAATCCAAAAGAAAAAACGATTACAGGCTCAAATACGGTTCGTTATACTGTTTTGACAGCTTATAATAAAATGCAGATTGATTTGCAGGAACCTATGCAAATCTACAAAGTGACTCAAGATGGAAAAGAATTGAAATTTGAAAGAGACGGAAATGCTTTTTTTATTGAATTAACAGCTGCGCAAAAAGTAGGTGAGACGAAGGAAATCGTAATTTCATTTGGAGGAAAACCAAAAGAAGCGGTTAATCCACCGTGGGATGGCGGAATTACCTGGAAAAAAGACAAAAACGGAAAAGATTTTATCGCTTCATCCTGTCAGGGATTAGGCGCCAGCGTTTGGTGGCCAAACAAAGATCATATGTATGACGAAGTCGAAAATATGCTGATTAGCGTGAATGTTCCCGGACATTTGACTGATGTTTCAAACGGAAGACTGCAAAGCGTTAATAAGGAAAAAGACGGAACCAAGACTTTTAATTGGTATGTTTCTAACCCAATTAATAATTATGGCGTAAACATTAATATTGGTGATTATGTAAACTTCTCAGAGAAATTTAAAGGAGAAAAAGGCGATTTAGATTGTAATTATTATGTTTTGAGTTATAATTTGGCTTTGGCCAAAGAGCAATTTAAAGATGCTCCAAAAATGCTTAAGGCGTTTGAAAACTGGTTTGGACCGTATCCTTTTTACGAAGACAGCTATAAATTGGTCGAAGCTCCTTATTTGGGTATGGAGCATCAAAGTAGCGTAACTTACGGAAATGGTTATAAAAATGGTTATTTAGGCCGTGACTTAAGCGGAACGGGTTGGGGATTAAAATTTGATTTTATTATTATTCACGAATCAGGACATGAATGGTTTGCTAATAATATCACTTATAAAGATATTGCCGATATGTGGGTGCACGAAAGTTTTACCAACTATTCTGAAAGCCTTTTCCTTGAATATTATTACGGAAAAGATGCTGCTGCCGAATATATCATTGGCTGCAGAAAAGGTATCAAAAACGATAAGCCAATTATAGGTAATTATGAGGTAAACAATGAAGGATCAGGCGATATGTATCCAAAAGGAGCAAGTATGCTGCATATGATGCGCCAGATTATCAATGACGATGCAAAATGGAAATCTATTTTAAGAGGTTTAAACAGTACTTTTTATCATCAAACTGTTACCGGAAAGCAAATTGAGGATTATATCAATACACAATCAGGAATTAACTTCAACAGGGTTTATGCGCAATATTTGACTACAACTCAAATTCCTGTTTTTGAATATATGTTCAAAGACGGATCTTTTGGATATCACTGGACAAATTGTGTAGCAAAGTTTGATATGCCTGTAAAAGTGAATTTGAATGGTGAAGATATTTGGTTAAAACCAACAACAGAATGGAAATCAGAGAAGACAAATAATGAAGATAGAAAAGTAGAAGTGAGTAAAGATTTTTATGTGACGACTTCTAATATTATAGAATAAAACCTAAAAATTTTCAAGTTTTTAAAATCCCAAATTCCAATTCTTGACTGGAGTTTGGGATTTTTTATTCGATAACTTTAGGCAAAGATCTTTGTCAAAGTTTAAAACTTTGACAAAGGTTGGGACATAAACCATTTAGGATTTGGGATCTTTTTATTGCATTTGAATTGTATGCAAATAGTAAACCCGACAGGTTTTTAAAACTTGTCGGGTTTATTGTTTATAGACAATCTTGTCATTTCAATTTCCGCCATAAAACTATTTTTTTAGGAGCTAATCCCGCTATACGTTCCAATCTTTTGTGTCCGCCACGGCGGACACAAAAGGATTTCCACTTCTATCGGGGCTAGGACAATCATTTCGCAACACTATTTCCGTGCAGTTTCTCATTTCTACGCAGGAGAAATCCTCGCAAGTAACTCCGCAACGAAAACCCAATCTTTGTCGAGCTTCTCACGAGGATTTCCCCTGCGTCGAAATGACAAAAGCCTGAAAAGATTAAGGTCTTTTCAGGCTTTTTTATTGGAATTTGCTACCGAGACTTCGTTCAAGATAAAAACTTGAAATTTAATTTTCTATCGACTATTCAACTTCGCTTTTTCTTTAATAATATCAGCAATTTTTCTATTCTCGATTTTGCTTTCAAGCCATGAAATAATATCTAAATAAAGAAAAGCTCTTTTTTCATAAGTATTCTTTTCTAATTCAATAAAACGCAAACGCATTTTAATGAATTCTTTTTTGATATCTGCAGGATATAAGTTGTTCAAATTCCTTAAAAACTTGATAATTTCCTTTTGAACCTCATGAAGATCATTCATTTTTATTAGAAACTTATAGGTGTTTTTAAGATGATTTTCAAGATAATAATCTTTTCCAAGCTCATAATGCGCAATTAAAGACAAGAGTCTCGCAAAACACATTAGATCCTCACGCATAGATAAGTTTTTATTGTTAATGATTTTGTCTAGATAAAAGATGCATTCATTATACTTTTCGTTTCCAAAATAAATAGACGCTATTTTATAGAAAAACAACATTTCGTGATGTTCATCAAGATGTTCGCTGTGTATTTTGATCTTTTCTAAAATCTCAGGAATCAAATATTCGCTTTCGGCAAACGTACCTTCCAGAATATGCAAATTTAGCTTATTGTTGTAAACGTATAGAAATGATAGCGATGCAATGTTGTCATTTACAGGGAATTTTTCATCCTTAATTGTTTCTTCTAAAAGAGAAAGGTATTTTTTGAAATTCGATTTGTATTTCAACATATATAAAGATTCCAGAAAGTAATGATTTCCTTTTAGAAAAAATACGGGATTCTGATAAATCATATTTTGGTTGTCATAAAACAACGTAACCCATTTATAGGCATATTTATAACTTGCCAGAAAATCCTGAACAAGAAAACTACGCCATAAATTAGCATTATAAAACCAATACTTTTCGCGAAAACCAAACTTGCTCTCGTCTAACTTAGCAATATGTTTGTTGAAATAATCATCGATATATTTGTATTCCTCATCATTTTTAACGTAACCTGTTTTAAGCATGATCCCGTAAAGCTGAAGCGATAAATTCGATAATTTGCTTGAGATTGTATTTCGATAGTTTAATTCTTTGGCCTGAATAACCAATTCATCCGCGCGCCCTTGAATACTTCGGGTAATATACTGTGATTCGATTAGTTTTTCGAACTCCACAATCTCATACGCCATATATTTCTCATCATTTTCAAGAGCAATGATTTTTGTCTTATCCAGAATCTTCAAACTCTGTTTATATAAACCTTTATTATATAGGATACCGGCAAAATCTATTTGTTCGCGCAATTGATAACGAATGTTCTGACTAGGAATATTCAGTCGAATACTTACCAGAATTTGCTTGTATAAGTATGATTTTAAGTTAGATAACTGTACTTTTTTAATGATCCCGCTCTTAAGAATAAGCTTTTCATCGTAGTTTTCAGATTTATCTAAGATATTGAATAATTCGATGAATTTCGTATTTGAACTCGTCTCTAAACGGCTTGCAAAAATCTTAAACTGTCTTTTTTCGGATTTAGAAAGTGATTTTATTAATACAAATAAGAAATCTTTTTGATGGTTAGCCATTGTAAAATATAATAGTGTAACTTATTGATTATTAATTGTTTAATACGTTATAAATTGCTTTATGAACAGTATAATTTCATTAAAATGAATTTCGTACTGAAGAAGTACAATATATATTTGTTATCAAGATGTGAAATTACATTAAATAAATGAATATGAATAGAGAGAAAGTTCAAATTTTTGACACCACTTTGCGCGACGGCGAACAAGTTCCAGGATGTAAGTTAGATACTAAACAAAAATTAGTTATCGCAGAACGACTTGATAAAATGGGAGTTGACGTTATCGAAGCAGGTTTTCCTGTGTCAAGTCCGGGCGATTTTTTATCGGTCTCTGAGATTTGTAAAATTGTAGAAAACGCCACCGTCTGCGGACTAACAAGAGCCGTAAAAAACGACATCGATGTTGCTGCAGCTGCACTAAAGCATGCTAAAAGACCTAGAATCCACACAGGAATCGGAACATCTGAATCTCACATACTTCATAAATTAAATACCACAAGAGAAGATATTATCGCAAGAGCAAAATATGCTGTATCACACGCAAAATCTTATGTAGAAGATGTTGAGTTTTACGCAGAAGATGCCGGACGAACTGATAACGCTTTTTTGGCTAAGGTTTGTGAAGAAGTGATAAAATCTGGTGCTACTGTACTAAATATCCCAGACACAACAGGATATTGTTTACCAGAAGAATACGGAGCAAAAATTAAATATCTAAAAGAAAACGTAAAAGGAATCGAAAACGTGATCCTTTCATGTCACTGTCATAATGATTTAGGAATGGCTACTGCAAACTCTATTGCAGGTGCTATAAATGGAGCAAGACAAATAGAATGTACAATCAATGGTATTGGTGAGAGAGCCGGAAATACAGCTCTTGAAGAAGTGGTAATGATTTTTAAACAACATCCTTACTTAAATCTTGATACCAACATTAATACAAGAGAATTGAACGAAATGAGCCGATTAGTTTCTGAAAGTATGGGAATGATCGTGCAGCCTAATAAAGCTATTGTTGGAGCGAATGCATTTGCGCACAGCTCAGGAATTCATCAGGATGGTGTAATCAAAAACAGAGCAACTTACGAAATCATGGATCCGCTTGATGTGGGTGTAAATGAATCTTCGATTATACTTACAGCAAGAAGCGGAAGAGCTGCTTTGGCTTACCGTGCTAAAAAAGTAGGTTACGAACTTACAAAAGTACAATTAGACATTGTATATGTTGAGTTTTTGAAGTTTGCTGATATCAAAAAAGAAGTGATCGATGCAGATATTCACCAGATTATTGAAGCTTCAAAAATTGAAGGTGATTTAATCAGAAGCTAGTTAATATAGAATAAAGAGAATAGATTAAAGAGAATAGAACAAAGAAGAAACAAAAAATAAGGATTTAAATACATAAAGAACGAGACGTTATGAATTTGAAAATAGCAGTTTTATCAGGAGACGGAATTGGACCAGAAGTAATTTTACAAGCCAAAAAAGCATTATACGCTATTGGTGAGGTGTACAATCATGAATTTGTATTTGAAGAGGCGCTCATGGGAGCCATTGCTATTGATAAAACAGGAAATCCATTACCGGAGCAAACCCTGAATCTTTGTTTGAACACAGATGCGGTTTTGTTTGGTGCGATCGGGGATCCTAAGTATGATAATAATCCAAATGCAAAAGTTCGTCCGGAGCAGGGATTGTTAAGGCTTCGTAAAGAGCTTGGATTGTTTGCTAACATTCGTCCTATAAAACCTTATAAAGCTTTAATTGATGCTTCTCCTTTAAAAAGAGAAATTATCGAAGGAGCTGATTTTACTATTTTCAGAGAATTAACAGGTGGCGCTTATTTTGGAGCTAAAACATTAAATGAAGAAGGAACACATGCTTCGGATTTATGTGAATATTCAGAAGAAGAAATTACCAGAATTGCACATTTAGCTTTTAAATCGGCACAAAACCGACGCAAAAAGCTGACAATGGTCGACAAAGCAAATGTTTTGGAAACCTCAAGATTATGGAGAAAAGTTGTTCAGAAAGTGAGTGCGAATTATCCTGATGTGGCTTTAGATTTTTTATTTGTGGATAATGCAGCAATGCAATTGATTTTGAATCCAAAACAATTTGATGTGATTTTGACGGAAAATTTATTTGGAGATATTTTATCAGATGAAGCAAGTGTTATTACAGGATCTATCGGTTTATTGGCATCAGCATCTTTAGGAGAAAAAAATGCATTGTTTGAACCAATTCACGGTTCTTATCCTCAGGCAAAAGGAAAAAATATTGCCAACCCAATTGCTTCCATTTTATCAGCTGCGATGCTGTTAGAGCATTTTGGTTTATTCAAAGAAGCAAATGTAATTTATCAGGCGGTTGAAAAAGCAATCGAATATAAAGTTGTTACGGTTGATTTAAAACCAGATTCAAAATTCGGTACAAATGAAGTAGGCGAGTTTGTTTCAAATTTTATTTTCAGCAAAGATGACTTGCTATATTTTAATAATGACAATGTTCATATCGGTCAATCGACAATTGTTTAGGTTTTTTATTAAAATAATGAAATAAATAACAAGAAGTATGTGAAATGTTGAGATTTTATTTTTTTAGTCCTGTAAGTTTTCATACTTTTGTGACACTAAAAAATAAATGATGCAAATCTCAATTATTATTACTTCTGTCGTTGTTGTCAATGTGTTTAGCACATCTGCATCGGGAATGGTATAAATATAATTGAAAAACTATATTAGAAACCTTCCAAATACTGGAAGGTTTTTTTTTGAATAAAAATTAAAATAAAATAATACAATAATGGAATTAAATAAGTACAGCAAAACCATCACTCAAGATCAAACACAACCTGCGGCGCAAGCGATGTTGTACGGTATTGGTTTAACTGAAGAAGATTTGAAAAAAGCACAAGTAGGTATTGTGAGCATGGGTTACGATGGTAACACTTGCAATATGCACCTGAATGATTTAGCAAAAGATGTGAAGAAGGGTGTTTGGGATGCAAATCTGGTCGGACTTATTTTTAATACCATTGGCGTAAGTGACGGAATTTCTAACGGAACTGAAGGAATGCGTTATTCATTGGTTTCCCGTGATGTGATTGCAGATTCTATAGAAACAGTTGTAGGGGCACAATGGTACGATGGTATTATTGCAATTCCTGGCTGTGATAAAAATATGCCCGGAGCTTTAATTGCGATGGGAAGAGTAAACCGTCCGTCTATCATGGTTTACGGAGGATCAATTCACTCCGGAAAATGGAAAGGTGAATCTTTGAATATTGTTTCTGCTTTTGAGGCTTTAGGAAAAAAAGTTAAAAATGAAATTACTCCGGAAGATTTTAAAGGTGTAATTCAAAATGCATGTCCCGGAGCTGGTGCTTGTGGCGGAATGTACACTGCAAATACAATGTCTTCTGCAATTGAAGCATTAGGAATGAGTTTGCCATACAGTTCTTCGAACCCTGCTCTAAGTCAGGATAAAAGAGATGAATGTTTGGCTGCAGGAGAGGCTATTAAGATATTATTAGAAAAAGACATTAAGCCAAGAGATATCATGACTCGTAAAGCTTTCGAAAATGCCATTACAATTGTTGCAGTTTTAGGAGGTTCTACAAATGCAGTTATGCACTTAATCGCTATGGCTCATGCGGTGGATATCGAAATTACTCTGGATGATTTTCAAGCCATTAATGACAGAACACCTGTATTGGCAGACATGAAACCAAGTGGAAAATACATGATGGAAGATATTCATGAAGTTGGAGGAATTCCTTCTATAATGAAATATTTATTAAAAGTAGGATTGATTCACGGAGATTGTTTGACGGTAACAGGAAAAACAGTAGCAGAGAATTTAGCTTCTACTCCGGATTTACAAGACGGACAACAAGTAATTCATGAAATTCAAAAAGCGTTGAAACCAACCGGAAATATTCAGGTTTTATACGGAAATCTTGCTTCTGAAGGCGCTGTAGCAAAAATCAGCGGTAAAGAAGGAGAATATTTTGAAGGTCCGGCTGTTGTATTTGAAGGTGAATTTGAAGTGATTCCTGGTCTTGAGGCCGGAAAAATAAAACCAGGTAATGTAGTCGTCATCAGGTATTGTGGACCAAAAGGTGGTCCGGGGATGCCTGAAATGCTGAAACCTACATCTGCCATTATTGGAGCCGGATTAGGAAGCAGCTGCGCACTTATTACAGACGGCAGATTCTCCGGAGGTTCACATGGCTTTGTCGTAGGACACATTACACCAGAAGCATATGATGGTGGAGGTATTGCATTAGTAAAAGATGGTGATTTAATTGCTATCGATGCTGTAAAGAATACAATCGACCTGAAGATATCTGACGAAGAATTTGCAGCTCGTAAAGCGGCTTGGATTCAGCCACCGCTAAAAGTTACAAAAGGAGTTTTACTTAAATACGCAAGATCGGTTTCAAGCGCTTCTACAGGTTGTGTTACCGATAAATAATTAAATAACAATGTCAATTACAATATCAAATGCAATACCAATTACAATAACAAAATTCAATAGCAAATAGAAATAAAGAAAGATCAATTTAATACTAATACTGAAATTGATTTTTGACATTGCTATTGAATTTTAAATTGAATTTTAAATTGATTTTTGATATTGATTTTTGAGAAAAAATATACTATGAAAATATCAGGGGCAGAAGCCGTTATTAGATGTTTATTAGCAGAGGGAGTAGATTTGGTTTACGGATATCCGGGAGGAGCCATAATGCCTGTTTACGACGAATTATATAAATTTCAGGATCAATTACACCACGTTTTAGTGCGTCACGAACAAGGTGCAACACATGCAGCTCAGGGATATGCAAGAGCTACAGGAAAAGTGGGGGTAGCGATTGCTACTTCAGGACCGGGAGCTACAAACCTAGTCACAGGAATTGCAGATGCTCAAATCGACTCAACACCAATGGTTTGTATTACAGGACAGGTGGGAAGGCATTTGTTGGGTTCTGATGCTTTTCAGGAAACGGATATTATCGGGATTTCAACTCCGGTGACCAAATGGAATTATCAGGTTACTGAAGCTTCTCAAATTCCTGAAATTATAGCAAAAGCATTTTACATTGCACGTTCCGGACGTCCGGGGCCTGTATTGATCGATATTACTAAGAACGCTCAGTTTGATGAGTTCGAATTTAGTTACGAAAAATGTACAGGAATCAGAAGTTATATTCCGGTTCCTAAATTAAAATTAGACAAAGTAGCCGAAGCTGCTGCTTTGATCAATAGTGCTAAAAAACCGTTTATCGTTTTTGGTCAGGGAATAATCCTTGGTCAGGCCGAAGAACAATTAAAAGCATTTATCGAAAAATCAGGAATTCCGGCAGGATGGACTATCCTTGGACTTTCGGCTTTGCCTACAGATCACCCGTTAAACGTTGGAATGTTAGGAATGCATGGGAATTATGCGCCAAATTTATTGACAAACGAATGCGATGTTTTAATTGCTTTAGGGATGCGTTTTGACGATCGTGTTACCGGAAACTTAAAAACTTACGCAAAACAGGCAAAAGTAATTCACTTTGAAATTGATCCTGCAGAAGTTGATAAAAACGTAAAAACTGAAGTAGCTGTTTTAGGAGACGTAAGAGAATCTTTAAATGCGTTATTGCCATTAATTGAAGCAAAATCACATGATTTGTGGCATAACGAATTCAAAGAATTACATAAAATAGAAGTAGAAACGGTTATAAACGAAGAGTTAAACCCAACAAACAATAAAGGTATTTCGATGGGTGAAACTATGGAAATGATCAACAAACACTCAAAAGGCGATGCGATTATTGTTTCAGATGTTGGACAACATCAAATGTTTGCTTGTCGTTACGCTAAATTTAATCAGACCAAGAGTAATATTACCTCGGGAGGTTTAGGAACAATGGGATTTGCATTGCCGGCTTCGATTGGAGCTAAGATGGGAAGGCCGGATCGAGAAGTAGTAGCTATCATTGGAGATGGCGGTTTCCAGATGACCATTCAGGAATTAGGTACAATTTTCCAGACAAAAGTTCCGGTAAAAATTGTTATCCTGAACAATGAATTCTTAGGGATGGTACGTCAGTGGCAAGAGTTATTTTTTGATAACCGATACGCTTCTACAAATATGATTAATCCAAATTTTGTTGCCATTGCAGAAGGATATTACATTAAATCTAAAAAAGTAACACAAAGAGAAGATCTGGATGCAGCTGTCGCAGAAATGATGGCTTCAAAAGATTCTTATTTCTTAGAAGTTATGGTCGAAAAAGAGAATAATGTATTCCCAATGATTCCAACAGGAGCATGTGTTTCTGAAATTAGATTAAGCTAAAGAAAAAAAGTTTCAGGTTTCAGGTTAAAAGTTTCAAGTTAAGATTGGAACTTCAAACCTGAAACAAAATAAACTTTAAACAAAAATTACATGGAAGATAAAACATTTACCATATCGGTATACTCAGAAAATAACGTGGGGTTGTTAAATAGAATATCAGGTATATTCTTAAAGCGTCACATTAATATATTAAGCCTAAATGTTTCAGAATCAGAAATAGAGAATGTTTCTAGATTTATTATCGTTGTAAATACAACGGAGAAATGGGTTAAGAATATTGTGGGGCAGATAGAAAAGCAAATAGAAGTAATAAAAGCTTTTTATCATACAGATGAAGAGACTATTTATCTTGAAAATGCTTTATTCAAAATTGCTTCAAGTTTATTGTTTGATGAAAAACAAATTCAAAATATCATCAAAGAAAGTCAGGCAACAATCGTAACCGTTTCTCGTGATTTCTTCGTGATTTCAAAATCAGGAAGACGTTCTGAAATTGAAGAATTATATGCAAAGTTCAAACCTTACGGCATTATGCAATTTGTGCGTTCGGGCAGAATATCAGTTTCTAAACAAAAAATGGAAATTTCATCATTGTTAGAAACATTCAAATAGTATCATCTTAGTTACATATTAATCAATTATTAAATTACAACACTCATTAAATATTAAAAACAAAATGGCAAATTATTTCAATACATTACCACTTAGATTACAATTAGAACAATTAGGCGTTTGCGAATTTATGGAGCAATCAGAATTTGCAGACGGGATTTCAGCATTAGCAGGAAAAAAAGTTGTCATTGTAGGCTGTGGTGCACAAGGTTTGAATCAGGGGTTAAACATGAGAGATTCCGGATTAGACATTTCATATGCATTACGTGCAGATGCAATCGCTGAAAAAAGAGCTTCTTATAAAAATGCTACTGAAAACGGATTTACAGTAGGTACTTACGAAGAATTAATTCCAACTGCTGATCTAGTTTGTAACTTAACACCAGATAAACAACATACTGCTGTAGTTACCGCCATTATGCCATTAATGAAACAAGGTTCGACTTTAGCATACTCTCACGGATTTAATATTGTTGAAGAAGGAATGCAGATTCGTAAAGATATTACAGTAATTATGTGTGCGCCTAAATGTCCAGGTTCTGAGGTTCGTGAAGAATACAAAAGAGGATTTGGTGTGCCAACACTTATCGCTGTTCACCCGGAGAATGATCCAAACGGTTTTGGTTTAGATCAGGCAAAAGCTTATGCTGTAGCAACCGGAGGACATAAAGCAGGAGTTTTAAAATCATCATTCGTTGCTGAAGTAAAATCAGATTTAATGGGTGAGCAAACTATCCTTTGCGGATTATTGCAAACAGGATCTATTTTGTGTTTTGATAAAATGGTAGAAAAAGGAATCGAGCCTGCATATGCTTCAAAATTAATTCAATACGGATGGGAAACTATCACAGAAGCGTTGAAACATGGAGGTATTACCAATATGATGGATCGTTTGTCTAACCCGGCAAAAATCGAAGCTTACGAAATTGCTGAAGAATTAAAAGACATTATGCGTCCGTTATTCCAAAAACACCAGGATGATATTATTTCAGGAGAATTCTCAAGAACTATGATGATTGACTGGGCTAATGACGATAAAAACTTATTGACATGGAGAGCTGCAACAGGAGAAACTAACTTTGAGAAAACAGCTCCAACTGATGCGCCAATTGCTGAGCAGGAATATTTTGACAACGGAGTTTTAATGATTGCAATGGTGAAAGCTGGTGTAGAATTAGCTTTCGAAACCATGACAGAAGCTGGAATTATCGAAGAATCAGCTTATTATGAGTCATTACACGAATTGCCTTTGATTGCTAATACAATTGCAAGAAAAAAATTATTTGAAATGAACCGTGTAATCTCGGATACAGCAGAATATGGTTGTTATTTATTCGACCACGCTTGTAAACCGTTATTGACAGATTATATGAAAACTGTTGAAACTAATGTTATAGGAAAACCATTCTCGACTTCTAACGGAGTAGACAATGCAATCTTAATTGCAGTAAACAAAGAAATTCGTCAACATCCTATCGAAGAAGTAGGAGCATGGTTGAGAGAGTCTATGACTGCAATGAAAAAAATTGGATAATAAATTGGGAATTACCACACATTCGGTTGTGGAATTTGCACTGTATCTTTGTTTTGTATGATATTTTGAATTAGTAAGCACTTATTAAAAAAAAATGGATATAGATGCATATTGCATTCACTTAACTTCTGCGAGCAAGTAAGTTAAGTGAAGCTAATCCCTAATAAGGGGTATATTTGGTAAAAGATATACTTGTTGAAGTTTCATTTATAATTAATACAGATGCTGCTATTTTCAAAATAGACCAATGCATTGTAATACAGAATTACAAAATTAATTGTTATTGAAATTGTTAAAATAAAAAGGCATGGTATTCATTTACTGTGCCTTTTTTGCAACATGCTTTTTTGGTTAAAAAAGTAAAATTTTATAGTTTATGTAGAAAAAAGCAATATTTTTTTTAATATGTGTTTTTTTTAGATAAAATTTATGAATTAAATAATTTTAAGAATACGCTGATATTTAATACATTTATAAAAAAATTCCAAAAACATATGAGTTATTATAAAATTGAAAATTTAGAACAATATTTTAAACATTACAATAAGTCAATAAGGGAACCAAGGAAGTTTTGGGGGAAGATTGCTGAAGAAAATTTTACCTGGTACCAACAATGGGAAAAAGTAGTTGATTTTAATATGGCTGATGCCGAAGTGAAATGGTTTACTGACGCAAAAGTTAACATTACCAAAAATTGCATCGATAGACACTTAAGTAAAAGAGGGGAAAAAACGGCGATTATTTTTGAACCAAATGATCCTTCAGAAAGTGCTTTACATATAACGTATAACGAACTATACGAAAAAGTTTCGAAAATGGCGAATGTTTTGCGTGAGCAAGGTGTTCGTAAAGGAGACAGAGTTTGTATTTATTTACCAATGATTCCTGAATTGGCTGTTGCAGTTTTAGCTTGCGCCAGAATAGGGGCAATTCACTCTGTTATTTTTGCAGGATTTTCAGCTTCGGCGGTTTCTGCAAGAATCAATGATTGCGAGTGTAAAATGGTAATTACTTCAGATGGAGGTTACAGAGGAAATAAAAACATTGATTTAAAAGGAATTGTAGATGAAGCATTAGATACCTGCCCATCTGTTTCTAACGTTTTGGTTGTAAAAAGAACAAACACTAACGTTAAAATGAAAGAAGGACGTGACCAATGGTTACAGCCTTTATTGGATGCAGCTTTAGATAATAGCGTTGCTGAAATTATGGATGCCGAAGATCCTTTATTTATTTTGTATACTTCCGGATCTACAGGAAAACCTAAAGGAATGGTGCATACCACAGCCGGATATATGGTTTACACAGCCTATACTTTTAAAAATGTTTTTAGTCATGAAGAAAATGATATTTTCTGGTGTACTGCAGATATTGGCTGGATTACAGGTCACTCTTATATATTATACGGACCATTATTGAATGGAGGAACAACCGTAATTTTTGAAGGTGTACCGTCTTATCCGGATTTTAGCCGTTTTTGGGATATTATCGAAAAACACAAAGTAACTCAGTTTTATACAGCACCAACCGCTATCCGTTCATTAGCAAAAGAAAGTTTAGATTATATTCAAAAATATCCTCTAAAATCGCTAAAAGTTATTGGATCAGTAGGGGAGCCTATCAACGAAGAAGCCTGGCACTGGTTTAATGACCACGTTGGAGATAAAAGATGTCCGGTGGTTGATACGTGGTGGCAAACAGAAACGGGTGGAATCATGATTTCGCCAATTGCTTTTGTAACGCCAACAAAACCAACCTATGCAACTTTGCCATTACCGGGAATTCAACCCGTTTTGATGGATGAAAAACGCAACGAGATCGAAGGAAATCAGGTTGTAGGTAGTTTGTGTATAAAATTTCCATGGCCAGGAATCGCCAGAACAATCTGGGGAGATCACCAACGTTACAAAGACACTTACTTCTCTGCTTTCCCTGGAAAATATTTTACAGGAGATGGAGCTTTAAGAGACGAAGTTGGATATTATAGAATTACCGGTAGGGTAGATGATGTTGTAATTGTTTCAGGACATAATTTAGGAACAGCTCCTATCGAAGATGCAATCAACGAGCATCCTGCAGTTGCAGAATCTGCAATTGTTGGATTCCCACACGATATTAAAGGAAATGCTTTATATGGCTTTGTGATTCTAAAAGAAACTGGAGAATATAGAGATAGAGCTAACTTAACCAAAGAGATCAATCAATATATTTCTGATCATATTGGACCAATTGCCAAATTAGATAAAATTCAGTTCGTATCTGGTTTGCCAAAAACACGTTCAGGAAAAATCATGCGTAGAATTTTACGTAAGATTGCCGAAGGTGATTACTCGAACTTTGGAGATATTTCGACTTTATTGAATCCGGAAATTGTAGACGAAATTAAGAACGAAAGAATTTCTTAATTTTGAAAATAATAGAATAAAAAATGCCTCTTAATTTTAAGAGGCATTTTTTTATATTGTAAAAATTAATTGTAGATTTTAGCGCGTTTTTTGTCATTTCGACGTAAGGAGAAATCTTCGCAAGTAACTCCGTATAGAAAAGGGTTTTCTTATATTTTCTTTAAATAATAATAGCAAAGATTCTAAACTTAAATTTCCTTATATAACTTATATTATATGGTTTGAATTTTTTACTTAATTCCTAATCTCGATTTCAACTTCAAAAATAACAGCGCAATTTTATACGCATCTTCTGCAGAGGAATTTCGGTCGCTTTTTGGAATTTTGTAAATTTCGCTTAAGTCGTCCAAAGAAAACTGTTTGTCATTGATGTCCATTAATTTTCTGTACATCATATCAATGTCTAAAGCTTCATTTTTCAATCTTCCACAATCCAGACGCTCTAAAGCCGCATTTAGCATTTCGATATCAAAATTAATATGATGTCCTACTAAAATAGAATTGCCTATAAAGTTAACAAATGCTTCAATAGCATCTGGTTCAGGCATTTTAAGCATTTTGCTTTCAATGATAAACTCATTCGAAAGTCCGTTATCCTGCAAAAATTTGTATTGCAGTAAAACAGCTTCGAAATTATCTTTTATTACAATTCCATCATCAATTACTGAAAAAGCACCCAGAGATAAAATAACATCTTTATTAGGGTTTAACCCAGAAGTTTCAGTAGATAAAACTACAAATCTATTAGGTTTTGTTTCGAATTTTGTCAGGTATTCTTTCCAGAAATCCGGATATTCTTTGTTGATATTTTTAATCCAGTCTAGCATATTTATGAGAATTGTGTAAGTTGAAATTTACTCTTAATTAGTTCCTCAAGGTCTTTCATTGGGGTTAAGGCATTTTTTAACTTTTCTTTGTCTGTTTTAGACATTTCTCGCAAATTGATATATTGTCCTGAGTCATCATTCTTTAATCCTTCGACAGTTCTAAATTTTGACAGCGTTAAAAAAGCTTCGGCACAGCTTAAATAAATTTCAGCATTTTTAGAATCTGTTATTGCTAATTGTTTGAATCTTAAATAAGTATTTTTGATTCCTTTGATATTGGCATTTAAAATTAATAAACGTGCTGCATCAATTAATGGCATTAATGCGCGGGTTTTAATATCAAATTTTGTTTTATGCGGACCTTCTTCTTCAACAATAAATTTCTTGAAGAAACTTAAAGGAGAATTTCTTTTTAAAGCATCGTTGCCTAAAAAGTCAAAGAATAAGGTATTATTGACAGCATTCTTAAAAATAACATTTTCGATTACTTCTTCGATCTTTGGTTCTCCAAAAACAATTTCATAATCAAAGAAAATACTGCTTAAATCATTACTGTTTTCACCTGGAGTATTCATCCAGCTGTTGTATTGTTTTGTCCAGTCTGTCAATGATTTACACCATAACATATTACTTCCCATATGACCATTTGGACAATATTCGTAACCAACTTTTTCTAAGATAGAAGTCGTTCTTTTGGCCAGTCTTAAAAAATAATCTTTTACTTCTCTGTATTTCTCAGGAGCAACATCTTCAAAAATAAGAATACTGTCCTGATCTGTAAGTAAAAGTTGTTCCTTACGTCCTTGACTACCAATGCTTAACCATGCAAAACGGGCAGGAGGTGAGCCTAAATCTAAAATCGAAAGCTCAACAGCACGTTTTATGATAGCCAGGTTAATTTCGCTGGCAATATTACTAACATGTGAAATCGGAATATTCTTTTGAATCGAATTTTGAATCAAGTCAGATAAACGATCACGTATTTGTTTTAAGTCTTTAGGAAGCTGAGAGCGTTTAATTTCTTTAATTAAAACACCAGGATTACTAGCCTGAGCTACAATTAAATCGTGCTCAGAAATGATTCCTTTTACAGCAGATTTGCTTGTACCGTCTTTGGTAACACATAAATGCGTTACGTTATTTTTAAGCATAAGCAATTGCGCTTCGGCAAGAGAAACGTTTTCGATCACAGTAACTACCGGAGATGACATAATCTTATCAATCGTTTCTGTTATAGGATAGCGGCCAGTTGCAATCTTAGAGGATAAATCAGCATTGGTTACGATACCAATTGGATTATTCTTTTCGCAAATCACAATGTTATCTACCATTGATTCCGTCATCAGGATCGCAACATCTTTAATAATGCGATTAGATTCTGTTGTTAATGGAGAATTATTATAGGCAAGTGATTGAATATATTGCATTTCTGATTGCTGATCTACGTAGAAAGCAGTATCAGAAATCAGTTTTCCGTTAGAGTTTACATTGTCTTTTGCATGTCTTGAATTAATTGCAAAATTCTCTAATAAAAAGTTTAAAACATCAGAATTATTAGCGACAAAAGGCCTAAAAACAGCGATCGGAATAGCATAAATAATACTTTCTTCACGTGCTTTTGCTGTCATCATATAGTTATTTTTGGCAAAAAACGGACGTAAACCAAAAATGTCGCCTTCATGGCATTTGTTTATAATTGTTTCTTCAGCATCAGCAATTGTGGTTAAATTTATGACACCCGAAGCCACAACATAAAAACTATCATGAAGTAAGTCGTTAATTTGAAAAAGTATAGCGTGTTTTTCTAAGTTGATAACACGAATGTTCGTAGCAATATCAGATAATTCCTGAAAAGTTAAATTATCAAATGGCGGGTATTCTTTTAAAAAATCTGCAATATGCTCAGCAATTGTATTCATATGTTTGATAATTTTTTTAAAGTATCGAATGTAAAAATAATAAAATAAACTCTTACAATGAAAGCATCTTTGCCAGAATGTAATTATTTTAATAAAATGTTAAAATTTAATGATTTACAGGCTTTAAAAATGACTTTTTGGGATTTTAAAATCATTATTATCATTTGAAATTATATGCATATCCGGAAATAGAGCAGCAATTAATTCTAAAGAATTCTTTTGTGGTTAAATTATCTGATTTTGTTTCAGAAAAAAGACTGGATTGGAGATTGTATTGGAGAAGGTTTTAAAATATTCTATTTTACATAATATAAATTATAGTTCATTTGTGATATAACTAATTAACAATATCACATGGCCTTAAAACGATCTTCTTTGGAGAATTATACTCTATTACTTGTAGAGTTAACCAAAATGCGTCACACAGATTTTCAAGCAAAAACATTTTTAAAGAAAATGCGTCCATTTTGCAAGACTTCGCACTTAAAACACAAAATATTATTCATTCGAATACGTGGTTCAAATATAGGAATAACTATTAAAGTTTGTACGGATTGTTTTATAGTTACTCAATCTTTTTGTGTACATGAGTTTATTTTTTATTGCAATTCACATAAAACGCTTCTTTCAAAACTTCTTAAACATAATCTTTTAACACCTTAATATATGTCAACAATTTTACTCTTAATTCAAAAACGAGAAAATTTAATACTGGAATTAGCTGGATTAAATCACGATTTAAACGAGTATTCAAAAAACCCTGTAGAAACTGTTGACCTGATTGGTCTTAAGTATCAGCATGATTTTACTATTAGAGAAATTACAAAAATTGGTCAGCAGATAAATGTTTTTTTTAATTCTCAAATTTCAAATTATAAAAACAAATTTTTTGAAGTCGAAAAGAAAATAACTGAAGCTGTTTCGAAAAAGGAATTTACAATTAACGATTTACCTAAAAATCATTATTCGTTGTGGCAAAATTTAGAAAATTAATTTTTTGCTACTCCCCTTTCGATTTTTCAATAGTTGCCGTAGGGTATAACGGCAACTAACTCACTCAAACCTACATAAAAACAATGATTTCATATAAAGAAAGGCATCAAGCCCAAACTAAATTTAAAAACAATAATTTAAAACCAACTCTTATAAATATAGACTACTTAATTATTAATCTCGAGGGTCAGCCTTTTGGAGAATTTCCTGAAAATTCAAAGTTTCGTTTGAAACCATACGAATATGGAACTAAGATTTTTGAACTCAGAGCCGACTTATATTATGAAGATTTAAAAATTGGTATTTATACCGCAAAACCTCGTTCAGTTATTATGAGCGAACAATTTGCGCAATTACAATTCGAAAACAATCTATTTTACACATTGTCTAACGATGCCTTAAGGGGTGTCATAAACGCTTTTTGCGATGAAACGAACTATTTATTTAAGTCAGTTAATAGACTGGATATATGCCTTGATAAGTCTGATATCAACAATTCTTACCGTAATTTATATAGTAATGTTGTTGCAGGTAACTATCTTATTTCAGGGCGTCCGAAAAATTTACAAAGCTATTTTGAAACCTATAAAGGAAAATCAATTCTTAACGGTTTCCAAATTGGAAAAAGAACATCTGATAAAATAATACGATGCTACAACAAAACGCTGTCGTTGCAACTGACTGAAAAACCATATATAAATGAATATTACACAAATAATGGTTTAAAAAATGATAATGTTTGGCGTTTTGAATATCAGTTAAATTCTGCGTTTTTCAGAGGTTTAAATGAACATTCAAAAGTTAATGAAACTATCAGTCAGACAATGACTTGGGGTATTTTTGATAAAGCAAACCTTTATGAGTTGTTGAAGATTGCAAATAAAGGTTTTTTTGAACTTCGTGAGAATACTGGCAAAAGTCAGATCAATAAAGAAAAGCTTATAACTCTGTTTGATTTTGATTTTTTACAATCTCAAATTACAAAATTCAATCCTATAATCAAACGTTTGAAGAAAGTTGTCCTTTCGTCAACAACAATTAAAAAACGCCTTGCGAAATCTCTGTTTAGAGAGTATTACGCAAACAATCAGGATATATCTTATATCGTTGCTCTAAATCTTTTACTTGAAGATATGGACATGATTACCGAAAAACCGCTTTTACTATGGTTTAAAAACAAATTACATTTTTATCTGCACGAATTTAGAACAAAGGAAAAATTAGTAAATGATTTTGATTCTGAATTATTCCACGAACACCAACTTTTATTTTTATAAGCCATGAAAACACAGAATACAAGCCAAAAAGTAACTAAGACTGAATTAATGCATTTGCTTGGAGTAAGTTATAATACTGCTCTAAAGGAATATCAGGTTATTATAGATAGCCTTGAGTTAAAGCGGTCTTATTTGATGATTTCGGATTTAATTAAATACGGTATTTTATAGAATTATCTTAAAAATGATGTTTTAAAAATCGTCAAAATTATTTAAAAATCATCAAAAATCATCAAATTTAGTTAACCCTGTTTTATAGTTGCAATAACCTTTGTGAAAGAATTTAAACAAATAAAATTTATAACAAATGAAAATTGCAACTATTACAGGCGTTACAAAATCGCCAGAATTACAAGTGACAAAATCAATTGGTTCTTTGATTGTTTCAAGTGATTTAGCTTTATCGGCTTTGACTACTGAAAAAATTAGTGTTTACATTGAACGTGGTAACGGTTCAAATGTGATTTTAGCAAACAAAGTATTGCTTAAAGATTTCATTTTAGCGAGTACTTACGGAACTGAAAACACTCAATCGGATGCTAATAATGCTTTAATCGCTTTATGTGAATTGGCGGATGAAGGTTCAATTTATCTTGCAGATAAAGAGAGTATTAAAATTACTCTTGAAGATTTAATTGCAGGTAAACGCTATGATTTACACGGTATTGAAGAGCCTGAGCAAACAAATAATTTATTCTTTTTTGAACAAAAATCTGTTGCTTCTGAGGAGTTTAACAAAAAAATTGATGTTCAGGGATTTGATTTGGCTGTTATGACTGTACATAATTCGGTAAGTGATTTGTCATACCAGTATGCAAACGGTCAGGTGGTTAAATACTTGCCTTTCGAATTGCAGACTTTAAGCCGTGATATTGACCCGATTCAAGCAGTTCTTGCTGATGGAACAATTGTTCAAGGTTTAACGGATAGATTAACCTTGCCTTTGGTGGCTGTTGTTGGTTTAGAAATCAATAAGTCTCAAGGCTCGATTATTAATTTCGTCGTAAGATGTTTAAAAACTGTGTAATATGGGGTTCTTTAAAAAAATTGGTCAATCCATTAAGAAAAATGTCTCGTTTAAAAACTTAGTAAAAGTTGCGACTACTGCTGTGGGTTTTGTTCCGGGCGTTGGTGAAATTGCTCAGCAAGTTATAGGAAAAGTAACTGATGCGGTAGAGGCTAAAAAAATGTCTAAACGAGCAGAAGCCGAAGGAAAACAGGCGGAAGCGGATTACTGGAACGCTCAGACAAAAGCTTTAGAACAAAGTTCGGCTAACACGGTTGGTGCTGTCGCTGGTGCGGGTGCTAATATTTTCGGTAAAGCAGTTGCAACTGGAATAAATAACGGTTTAAGTACTGGATTTGTCGAGGGAAGTGGTCAGGTTGGTGCTACTGTCGTAAGTTCAACCATAAAAGTATGGTTTCAAAGAAATTGGAAAATTGTTGTTGGTGCTGTCGTTGGTCTTATTGCATTGATTTGGTTTATAAGACGTGACCGAAATAACACAGGCAAAAGAGTTGCAAAAAGACGATAAGCCTAAAAATTACTATCGAATCTATCTTATAGTATTTCTGATAGATTCGGCTGTAATAATTTTAAAAAAAATGGCTGAAATCATACTATTAATTAAACACATTATAAAGTAATGGCACAAGGTAAGAAAAGTTATAATTCTAATAATCAGAATAATAATCAACAAAAAGTTAAGCACTCAGGTGCTAAAAATACAACGTATACCCCTGTTTCGGGTCCTAATCAAGGCGTTGAACAACATCTTACAACTGGTTGGAGATTGTCTAAAGGCGAATTGATTGCAATTAAATGTGTAACGACTACGAAATCAAATCTTTCAGATAAAGGTTGGTTTGGCTCTGTAGCGTGCACGTTTACAAACACTAAAACTGGTGTTCAGTCATTTCATTGGGGTACAATGCAGAAAAATGGCGGTAAAGTCGTAATTGACAGCATGGCATTTGTAATTAATCCACGTGCGAAAAACGGAGGTTATGCAGGTACATTTTTACGATCTAACTAATGTTTAAGGTCATATTAAAATTCCTCCCTCTGATTTTACATGAGGGGGTTGATTTACTCAAAGAGTATTTAGAGAAAAGAAAACAATTAAAACAAAATAAGTCATGAAAAATTTGAAAGGAATTGTTTCGATAATTGGTATTATCGTGAAATATGGTGCGGTTGTAACTGCTATTTTAAAAGGTATTCAGGTGGTATCTGATGAGCTGGGCAAACTGGATTTTGGAAAAGATGAAGATCAACCATCTGTAAAACCATTAATTACGGAAGAAAATGAGTAGTTATTTAGGTCGAAAGGATTTGTCAAGAGGTGTCCGAAACAACAATCCAGGCAATTTAGTTTTAACTAATATAGCTTGGCAAGGCAAAATTCCAAATACTCAGAATACAGATAAACATTTTGAACAATTTACAGAAGTGAAATTTGGTATTCGTGCAATGTTAAGAGATTTGACGAATGATATTGACAAAGGCAAAAATACAGTTAGAAAATTGATAACTGAGTATGCTCCCCCATCTGAAAATAACACGCAAAAATATATTGATGTTATTTCAAAAGCTGTGGGTTTAGCTCCTGATCAAACTATTAAAATTGTAGATGCAAAATTTTACTTAGTTATTGCTAGAGCAATTATTAAACATGAAAATGGTACCGATGCTTCATTAATTTATGATTCCGACATTCAAGATGCAATTGATATTATGGGAGATTATAATCTTTCTGGTGTTACCGTAACGGCTAAAAAGAAATTCAAATTCAATTATTTGATTATTCCTGTAGTACTTTTTTTTTATACTGTTTACAGCGTTACAGTCTAAACAAACGCAAAAAAAGATAAAAATTATTAATTCAAAATTTAAACAAGATGTTAGATAAAATCAAACTTTTTTACGCAAGCAATAAAACTATTTCAAATGTTGTATTAGTTGCTTTAGCAGGGTTCTTAGCTTATAAATTATTTAAGAAAAAATAATTATGGCTCAAAGAGAGATAGTAAATAGAACAAAGAGCCAAGCCAACACAGTTTGGCTCTTTGATTTTCTGCAAAAATACTGGCTTTTAGTTGTTGGTATCATTGTGTGTTATCCATTGTTGAAAAAATGGTATTCTAAATTCACGCAAGATGCTGAGGAAAAAGCTTTGGAAGATTCAGAAAAAGATTTGAAAATTGCGGTTTCTAATCCAATGACAAAAGAAATTGAATTGAACAAAATTACACCTCGTAAAGAAGTTCATGACATAGCAGAATCTTTGGCTGTATGGTTAGGAACAAATAAGCAAACGAAAGATGCGCCTTGGTATACTTGGGTAACTGAGCCTTTTTCAAATTTCGAAAATGAAAAGGAAACAATTAACGAGTTATTGAAAGTAAAACAAGCTACTACTGTGCCTTTAGTAATTGGCTGTTATTATGTAATTACAAGACGTGATTTAAAGGCTGATCTAAAAAAATATTTATCAACTTCGGAACTAAAACAAGTTCCATTATTCTCTTAATATGTTAGCATTTATTCAATATTTTGATGAAAATTTTAGTTTAAAAACGAAAGAAGTTTTTGAAACTATTGTAGACGGAAAACGTCATTTTACTTTAAGTGGGATTGAAAGGAGTTTTTTTCCAACGGCTTTATATGTTGGTGGTTCAAGAGTTACAGGTGTAACAATCGTAGGAACGCCGAATTTAGATGTAATAGGATTTATCAATGATTTTTCTACGAATGATACTTCGATAATTCCGTTAAATGCATTTTATAACGCCTATGATACTGTTGTTTTTGAACATACATCTGCGGTAACATTTGCATCTCTCCCCCCTGTTGATGTTCCTTTAGTAAAAGAGTATAAGGCTCTTATTTTCTTTTCTCATAATTCTGAGGGTATGGAAGTTAGAGTTTTTAAAAATACCTTAGGTGCTCCAATTACTTGGGATTCTTATCCTTATAATGGTGTTGAGGGATTTCTTGAGGGCACTTTTGGGGGTAGTTTTGGTTCTGCTGATTGGATGTATAGCTATAATGCGGATATTTACGTTCAAAAGGCACGTAGCGAAAATTTAAATAAGGATAGTTTTAATTTAGGTGATTATAGTGCTTTTATAACAGATTTTAATAAGGTTAAAATCGAATATCCTTTGAAGCCTGTTAGTCCGAATTTGACCAATTTTAAGGCTTTTGTGCATATTACAAGTTATGAGCCTGACGGAATCCCTGATTAGATTATGGCAAATAATACCCCGACCCCCTACAGTTGTACGGTATTCCATAAAGATAAAACAGTACAACCAATAAAAATAGAGTTTTGTAAATCAATATATTACTTACATAATTGGTGTAAAAATGTGGGATTTGATTATCACTACATTAATATTTACAATCGTAAAACTGGTAATTATATTACTCGTCAATACTGCAATGATTATATAATAGATAAGCCTTTGTATTAATTTACAAAGGCTTTGTTTTGAGATTATTATTCTCCTAAAATTACTCTTTTTATTGTGTCGAAATCTTGAACAGTGGTAAAACTTAATCCGCTTTTAAGTGATATTACACAGCCATGTACTTCATAGCCATCTATAACGGTATTAAAATCATGAAATGCACTTATTTCATCTTTGTAAATAAAACAAGATAAGCCAGTATTAAGTAATGTAACTTCAATAACATTCATTTTTTATTATTTTTAAGGTTATTCAACGAATGTAAGAAATATATTTTTTTTAAGGTATAATTATTTATTCTTTTATAGCAATTGACAAAGTGAAATTAAAATTAATGGCACTATATTTGGAAATCTTTAGTAAATTTAAACTCACAAACCACGCATATGAAAAAAACTACTTTATTAAAAATTTTGATTGGATTAGTTACTGTTCTAATTATTCTTGTTTCATTGTCTTTTATAGATTCTAGTTCTAGTTCTAGTTCTGATTTTGAAAATGAAATGGAGTCTGAGAAGCTTGTTGACTCTGTTGCTAGTTCTTTAGAAGATTTAACTATTAAGAATAGAGAGATTAGAAATAATTGGAGTGCTTATTTTAAAGTTAGCTATAATCAATTTAGTTATTATGAAATTGGAGGAATTGAGAATTTACAAATTTCATTTACAAACGATTCTGATTATTTAGTAGATAATGCTTATGTCGATGTTTGTTATCTTATTGACAATGGAAGTTGTTATAAAACTGAAAGTTTGCTTTTTAAAAATGTACAGCCTCATTCTATTGTAACTCAGGATGCTCCTAATTCTTCTAGAGGTAAAAAGATTCGTTTAGATTTTTCACAAATTTATGCGGATAAGCTAAACTTTTTATACGGTCAAAATATTGTTGGGACAAGGTCTTCTATTGATCCTTATTTTTCGAAGGATTAATAATTTAAAAGATATATTAAAAAAACCCCAATAAAACGGGGTTTTTTTATGTCCTTATTTTTTTTATATCTTTAGATTTCCGCAAAATGGGGGTTAAAAATGCTGTTAATAAAGTTGTTAACATCTTCTTGGACATACTGCAAACCATACTATAAATTATAGTTCAAATATAATACTGCATATAGCAGTGTAAGGCTTTGTAAATTCTGTGCTCCTGTAAAATATTAAAAGTTGTTATTTTAAATTCTCACTCTTAACGCACAGCTGAATAAATTTCTTAATCGTAAAGTTTCGTGAGAATCGTTTCTTTGGGAACTAAATCAGATCCGCCTCTTTTAGTAAATTGTATTACGCCTTCATTTGCATAAAGTACCGCGCTTACAGAAGCGTTTTTAGACTTCATGTTAATTTGGGCTTTTTCACCAAGTACATAAACATATCCGGTAACTTCCATAACACCTGTAACGAATTTTTCATTAGCGCTTGTAATTTCTGCAGTTCCGAATATTTTACTGTTTGATTGCGCTATATTTAAAGTTAAAACATATTCCTTGCTGCAATCTTTGCAATTCTCAGTGCTCCATGTTCCTGTAAATCGATTTGTTTGTGAATGTGCTGAAAAAGAAATTAATAGCAACAAAAGAATGATTTTTTTCATTGGGATTGTCTTTGTTTGTAAATTTGCTTCAAATATAAACCAAAAAAGCATTCACCGTGGTGAATGCTTTTTCTTTTCAATAAAAATTGAATTATTTTATTTTTTTCAAATAAACAGATTTTCCGTTTAATGCCACATTAATTTCATTGTTTTTCTCTGAAAAAGTCGTTCTCAAAGCATTTCCTTTAAAAATGGTAACATCACCGTAAACTTTTCCGGTTTCATCAGAAACATATTCAAATAATAATTTTTTGTTATCAGGCTCAATTCCAATTTTATAACTTGAGAATTTTGATGTGTCTAAATTAAATTCCTGCTGAGTGTCAATGATTTTACCGTCTGCATAAAAATTGGTAACTGATTTATTTAAAGTAATATCAGGATAATACTGATTTACTTTTTGAAGAAGTGCGTATTGCTCGACACTAGCATCTTCTTTTTTAGACGTGATAGTCTGTGCAAATGAAACTGTTGTAAAAATAAGAGCAAATAGTAAAGATAAATTTTTCATAAATTTTAATTTTTAGGATTAGTTTGAAAATCAATTATTGAAATCCAATTTAGATTTAAAATCAACACACTTTTTATATAAAAATGCATTCGATTATATAACAAGGTACTAAATATTTACCTTTGCAGGAAATTAAAAGCAATTTTTTAAGAAAATGACAACAAAAAAATACATTAAACTCATCCTTATTTTAGGTTCTTTGACAGCACTTGGCCCTTTTTCAATTGATATGTACTTACCTGGCTTCTCTGGTATTGCTAAAGATTTGCATACAACTGTTGCAAAAGTTTCTATGAGTTTATCCAGTTATTTTATCGGAATTTCGGCCGGACAATTGCTTTATGGACCATTATTGGACCGTTTTGGACGTAAAAAACCTTTGTTTATTGGTCTTTTAGTTTACATATTGGCCTCATTAGGTTGTGTTTATGTTACTAATATTGATTCGTTTATACTTTTGCGATTTGTTCAGGCAATTGGTAGTTGTGCAGCAACAGTAGCTTCTGTAGCAATGGTGCGAGATTTATTTCCTGTAAAAGATATTCCTAAAGTTTTCTCTTTATTAATGCTGGTTCTTGGGCTTTCGCCGATGTTGGCGCCAACAATTGGTGGTTATGTTACAGAAGATTATGGCTGGCATACCGTGTTTTTTATCCTAATGTGTATGGGAATCGCTATTTTAATTGCTGCCCAGGTTGGTTTGCCAAATAGCTATAAACCTGACACTTCTATCTCATTAAAGCCAAAACCGATCATTTCGAACTTTTTAAAAGTTTTAAAAGAACCTCAGTTTTTTACGTACGCCTTTACAGGATCCATTTCTTTTTCGGGCTTATTTACTTACGTAGCGGCCTCTCCTATAATTTTTATGGATATTTATCATGTAGATGCTAAAACTTATGGATGGATTTTTGCTTTTATGTCGGTAAGTTTTATTGGATCAAGTCAGTTAAATTCAGTTTTATTGAAGAAATTCTCAAGCGAACAAATGATTTTTGGAGCGCTAATTACGCAATCTGTTATTGCTATTGTTTTTCTCGTACTTGCTGTAAATAATTTGTTAGGATTGTACGAAACGATCGCAATGCTTTTCATGTTTTTGGGATGTTTAGGAATTTCAAACCCAAATACAGCCGGACTTACGATGGCGCCGTTTGCTAAAAATGCCGGAAGTGCCTCAGCTTTAATGGGTGCTATTCAGTTAGGATTAGGAGCTTTAGCATCGTTTGCTGTTGGTGTTTTTGTAAAAGATTCTGTAGCGCCAATGGTTATTATTATGACATCAACAACAATTATTGCTTTTATAGTTTTAAATATCGGAAAACGTTTTATTAAAGAAAAAGTTGAAGTTTCTAAAGATGACGATGTTTTGGCGGGGCATTAAAAGTAAAATAATTTTCAATTTTTTAAATGCCAAATTCCAATGAATTGGGGATAGTAAAATCGAAAAAAAAATGAAAACTCCCATTTTAGCGCAACTTGTCATTTCGACGTGAGGAGAAATCACACACGAAACTCGACAAAGATTGGGGATTTTCAATATGGAATTTCTAGTGTGATTTCTCATTCTTCGAAATGACAAAAAAGAGCATAAAAAAGCCAGAATTATTTAATTCTGGCTTTTTGCATTTATTGATCTTCACAATCTGGAATTTTAATCATTCGCTTTGTTGTCTTTTATCCGGTCTGATGATCATTCTCAAAGACTGATCTCTTGCAAAATAAGCAACCATCCAGTTCCAGAATGTGTTTAATCTGTTTCTGTAAGTGATTAGCGATATCAAGTGGATAAACAACCAGATAACCCAGGCAAAGAATCCTTTGAAATGCCATTTTGGACTTGGTAAATCAACTACGGCTTTGTTTTTACCAATGATTGCCATAGAGCCTTTGTCGTTGTAAGCAAAAGGTTTTAAAGGTTTGTTTTGTACTAATGCTTTAAAGTTTTTAGCCAAATTTAATCCTTGCTGAATAGCGACCTGAGCCACTTGCGGATGTCCGTCAGGGAAATTTTTATCTCCGGCTGTAATGGCTGTGTCACCAATGGCATAAATATTTATTAGGCCATTTACTTTATTATATTGATCCGTTGCCATACGTCTTCCGCGGCCATAACTTTCTTTTGGGATTCCGTCAAAAAGTTTTGCAGAAACTCCGGCTGCCCAAATTAAGTTTTTGGTTTTGATGGTTTCTCCGTTTTCAAAATGTACGGTATCATCAATATAATCTACTACGCGAGTGTGTAGTTTAACTACAACCCCTAATTTGGTAAGCGCGTCTAAGGTGTCTTCTTGTGAAGCTTTGCTCATAGGGGCGAGTAGTGCGTCTCCCCCATCGACCAAATACACATTACTGGCTGATGTTTCTAATTCCGGATATTCTTTCAACAGGATATTTTTACGCATTTCGGCAAACATTCCTGATACCTCTACTCCTGTTGGTCCTCCTCCGGCAACAACAATTGTTAATAATTTACGGCGTTTACGGATATCTTTGGTAATAGCGGCCTTTTCCAGGTTTTTAAGCAAGGTATTACGCATTTCGATGGCATCATTTAAGGTCTTCATCGGAATGGCGTTTTTCATTACGTTTTCCATACCAAAATAGCTGGTTTCAGCTCCTGTGGCAAAAACTAAATGATCGTATGATAATTCGCCGTTATTAAGGATTATTTTATTTTCGGCAGGAACTACAGAAAGCAATTCACCTAAACGAAACTGAAGATTTTTTTTGCCTGCAAAGAATTTTCTAAAAGGATAACTTATACTTGATGGTTCTAAAAAAGCAGTAGCAACCTGATATATCAGTGGGGGAAAGAAATTATAATTGTTTTTGTCTACAAGGGTTACTTGTATTTGAGGATGGTCTACAAGCTCTTTCGCAAGATTTATTCCTGCAAAACCACCTCCTATGATGACTATGTTCATATATGTTGTTTTATTTAAGTAGATTTTATAAAAATATAGCTTAAATGTACAACTTTAAAATACAATGACAAATGTCAGTATTATTACTTTTTGAATTTTTTAACAGGTTTTTCTGTTACTTCAACTTTGTTTTGCAAAACGTAATTGGCTAACAATTTTTCTATTAATTCGTCTTTAGTAAGATGATGAAAAACGGTTTTTACTTTTGTTTTTAAGTCGGCTGAAATATCGTGATTGGGTTTTGTTTTGAAGATTTGTTTTGCCCATAAAAGCGTATTATTTTCTTCTAAACTTACTACTGAAGGTTTTTGAAATTGAGTGAATTTAATTCCTAATTCTTTTTCGAATTCCGGAATTTCAGCTGTTTCTTCTTCTTGTAATACGGTCAAAGAAAGTCCCTTTGCTCCTGCTCTTGCCGTTCTACCGCTTCTGTGCACGTAGTTTTCATAAGTATCAGGTAAATGATAATTGACTACATAAGAGATTTCTTTTACGTCGATACCTCTTGCTGCTAAATCGGTTGCAACCAGAATATTGATATGTCCTTCACGGAATTGCTCCATGATTCTGTCACGGATTCCCTGAGATAAACTTCCGTGTAATGCTCCTGAAGAAAAACGATTAATCGCTAAGTTTTTTGCTAATTTGTTTACTGCAGCTTTAGTTTTACAGAAGATGATTCCGCGTTCTCCGTCTCTTGAGTTTAAGAAATGCATTAAGATATCTAATTTCTCAATTGGGTCAACAACAATATATTCGTGATCAATTCCTTGGTTACCAACGGTTTCCATATTGGCGCTAACCTGAACTACGTTTTTGTTTAAGTAATTTTGAATCAGTTGTTTGATTGTTCCCGGCAAAGTGGCTGAGAATAATAAAGTTCTGTGTTTTTTAGGAAGTTCGGCTACGATTTCGTCCAGGCTTTCTTTTAGAATAGAAACCATTTCATCGGCTTCGTCCAAGACTAAATATTGTGCTTGTTTTAAGTCGATTGCTTTACGCTGAATCAAATCGATTAAACGCCCTGGTGTTGCAACAACAATATGTGTAGGTTGTGATAATCGCTCGATTTGAGGTTTTATTGGTATTCCGCCACAAGTTGAAGCTATTGAGATGTTTGGGATATGTTTTCCGAAATCTTCTAAATTTCTGAATATTTGTTGTCCAAGTTCTCTGGTTGGTACCAAAATTACAGTTTGTATAATTGGTGATTCGGTGTCGATTAATTGTAATAATGGCAATCCGAAAGCAGCTGTTTTACCGGTTCCGGTTTTGGCTAAACCTACAACATCGTGGGTTTCAGTCAGCAATAACGGAATTGTTTTTTGTTGAATTTCTGTTGGTTCAACAATGTTCAATTCGCTTAAAGCTTTTAAAATTGGTGCTGAAATTCCTAGTGATGAGAATTGTTTAGACATTGTTTTTTTATTGTAGAGTTCTGATTTTAGATTTTAGATTCTGCCACAGATTACTCCGATTAAAATGATTTTTTAGAACCTTTGGTTCTGTTTTTTCTTCACAATTATGTCATCCCTCATTTTTTGGGATGACATATATTGCGTATAATTTTACTTTACTTCTTATAAATACTAAGTCTCTAGCCCTGATGGTAGCGGCATCCTTTTGTGCCGGTGTTCGGCGCAAAAGATATAGTGGACAGCAGGAAATAGCTCCTAATTATTTAAATTTCAATTTTTTCAAATTCCAAATTCCAATTGACCACTTTAAACTAAAAAAAAACTTGAAACAAATTTTTTCTAATCCTCGTCTGGTTCGTTCATGATTTTCTCACGATACTTTTTACCAATTAATAAAACTAGTTTTAGTTTATAATCGTCAACTAACCATTCGCGGTAGTTTTTACTACATTGGCTCAAACATTTAGAATAGCGTTTGATACGACAGTCAATATCATCGTCAAGCTCTTTTCCTAATGATTTTGCTTCCTGAAGAGTTTCGGTATTATCAACACACATTGAAGCATGTTGCTCTAATGATTTGTCTAATACTACTTTAGAACGTAAATTTTGTTTAATGATTAGTTTGTGTTCTTCATCAACATCAAAAGTAACATCGGCAGTTTTAGCGAATTTTGCGCGTAATTCCGGCGGCATACTGTATTTGAAATACAATTCGATTTCGGTATCATCACGAAGGTTTTCCAGGTAAAATTCTGGTGATTTAAAAATGTGCTGCCAGTTTACCGGCTCGCTCCATAAACCAAAACGTGCTGCATTGTTTCCTAAATCAATCACTGTAAACTCGTCTTTACCAGGTAATTTACGAGATCCACGACCGATCATTTGGTAATATAATGTTAACGATTTTGTCGCTCTGTTCAGGATAATAGTTTCTACAGTTGGCTCATCGAAACCTGTGGTTAAGATTCCGACAGATGTTAAAATCGCATCCGGAGTCTTTTTGAACCATGCCAGGATATCTTTACGTTCTTCTGAACTGCTTGTATTATCAAGGTGTCTGATGTCGTAACCGGCTTCTCTAAAGGTTTCATATACATATAATGAGGTATGAATACCGTTGTTGAAAATCAGTGTTTTTTTGCCTAAAGAACGTTCTGTATACGCGTGCAGCAATTTTTCCTGCATGATGGTATTCGTATATAGATCATCTGATGATTTTACGGTGTAATCTCCGTTGATACCTACTTTTAATGATGTTAATCCCACATCATAACTATAGGTTGTTGCACGAGCAAGGAAACCTTTGTCGATCAATGAACTAATGGTGTCTCCCACAATAAGTTCATCATAACTCTGGTGCATAGGTAATTTTATATTCGAACTCAACGGTGTTGCTGTTACCCCAAGGATAAAGGCATTTTTGAATGAGTTTAATAATTTTCTGAATGAATTGTAATGTGCCTCATCGATAATAACCAAACCAATGTTATCAAGGTGCAATTTCTCGTCATTGATACGGTTTTTTAAAGTCTCAACCATGGCCACAAAACAAGAAAAATCGTTTTGGTCCGGTAATTCTTTTACCTTACTGTTAATGATTTTGTTAGAAACACCAAACCCTTTAAGCATTTTCGAGGTTTGTTTACAAAGTTCGATACGATGCGTTAAAACCACCACTTTTTTATCATTATTTGCTAAATAACGACGTACGATTTCGGAAAAAATCACTGTTTTTCCACCACCAGTAGGCAATTGATATAATAAATGATGTTTCGAAGGAGCATTGTCTAAACGTTCAAAAATGGCATCGATATCGCCTTTTTGGTATGCATAAAGTTCTTTTTTCTCTTCTCTTTCTATTTCTAAAGTGTTTTGAGACATTGTTTATTTTTGGATTTTTGCAAAAATACACCGAAAAAACAGTTATTCATCTTATTTTAACGTAAAATAAATGATTTTTTTAAATAAGATTTTTTATGAGAAAAGCCTTTATAAGTCGATTTTTTCTAAAATTGCCTCAAAATCATACTTGTTTTTCCATTTTTGTTGAATAGTTTCTTGTTCGATTGTCAGAATTCTATCTTTAAAATCATGTGAAATTCCGTTGGAAATTACAAAATTTACTGCCTGATCAAATGAATTCAAAATGCTTTTGTAAAATAATTCCTGCTTAATAAAATTGTTTGACGAATAGGTTTGTGCTATTTCGATGTTATAGAGCATAATATCGGCAATGACAAAAGGATCAACTCCTATCATTATAAAATGTTTAATGATTTTTTGAGCAACAGAACGACGCATCTTGGCTTTTGGGCGCCACTTTGCATTGGGTTTCTTTATAGGGAAATATTCATGCGATATTTTGACTTTTGATTCCTGAAGGAGTTTATCCTCTTTAGGATTAAAAACAAAATCATAATAGACTTTTACCGGAGCAAATTTTTCGTACAGCTCGATAATTTGTTCTTCGAGTTGCTCTTTGTTTAATTCGGCCAGATATTTTTTTAAATCACGTTTACTCATTATCAAACTTTAAGGTTACAAAAGTAAATTACTTTCCTGATTCATACCGCAAAAACCAACGATAATACTTAATTTTGCTTGCATAAACTTAAAAAATATATACATGCTCAAGATTTTCAAAGTTACCGCAATTTTAGAAGGAATCTCTTATTTAGTTTTATTTGCTAATATGCTTGTTATCAAAAACAATAATCCCGAACTATATCATACATTATTACGTCCGTTAGGAATGACTCACGGGGTATTATTTATAGGGTATATTATACTGGCAGTTTTATTGAGAAAATCTCAGAACTGGGACCTTAAAACTTTCGGAATTATCCTTATTGCTTCTCTTGTTCCGTTTGGAACTTTTTATATCGAGAAGAAATACTTAGAAAGTAATGCATAAGCTTTTGGATAAAATATTTAATTTTTTATATCCGCTTTTTAGGGATTGGGGAATGAGCCGCAATTTTGCATCTTATATTAGCCTTGTCCTTAATATTGCTATCATGGTAGCTTTAGCTTTTGCCATTTATTATGTAGCAAAATTCGTTTTGGTGACCTTAACGGCCATTTTTGCCCAAAAAACCAAAACAAAATTTGATGATTATCTCATTCATAACAAAACCACAAAATATACGGCCTACTTAATTCCGTTTTTCTTTATATATAAAGCTGTTCCTATTATTCTGGATAAATACGAATATTGGGAATCGTTGTTTGGAAAAATAGTGGGTATCTATATTGTTTTGATTAGTTTATGGATCATCAGAACAATTTTTAATGCTTTACGTGATTATCTAAAACAAAAACCTGAATACAGCGACAAACCTATCGATAGCTTTGTTCAGGTTATTATGATTGTGCTTTGGATTTTTGGAGTGGCGATGATTATTTCGACGCTTTTCGGGATCAAAAAAGGAGAACTTTTAACGATTCTGGGAACACTTTCGGCTATTATTATCTTGATTTTCAGGGATACTATTTTAGGATTTGTTTCGAGCGTTCAGGTTGCTATAAACGATATGGTGCGTATTGGCGACTGGATTACAATGGATAAATTTGGTGCTGATGGTGATGTGATCGAAATAAACCTAACTACAGTAAAGGTTCGAAATTTTGACAATACGATTACCACGATTCCGACATATGCCTTGAGTTCTGACTCTTTCCAGAACTGGCGAGGTATGCAAAAATCTGACGGAAGACGTATAAAAAGACACATTCTCATAAAAAGCAGCAGTATTCGTTTCCTGAATAATGATGATCTTAATCATATGAAGCGCGTGCAGCTTATCAGTTCTTATATCGAAACGAGACAAGCCGAAATCGAGAAATACAACGATTTGCGCGGTGTTGATAAATCACTTTCGCTAAATGGCCGAAATATGACGAATTTGGGCTTGTTCCGTAAATATATCATGCAATATTTGATAACACACCCGGGACTGAATAAAGATATGCATATTATGTGCCGTCAGCTACAATCGACTGCGCATGGGGTTCCGTTAGAGATTTATGCTTTTTCGAGCGATAAACGCTGGGCGAATTACGAATATATTATGGCGGATATTTTTGATCATGTTATGGCTTCGGTTGTTTATTTTGATCTTGAAATTTTTGAATTACCATCGACGATTGGGCCTTTAAGTTAGTTTTCAGTCTCAGTTTTCAGTCTCAGTTTTCAGTCTCAGTTTTTAGTCTCAGTTTTCAGTCTCAGTTTTCAGTCTCAGTTAAACTGAAAACCGAGACCGAGACTGAAAACTATTTTTTAATTTCTTCAAAAACAAACTTCGAATTGTGGTATTCTATTGGTGTTCCGGGCATGAAGCACGGTAGATTGAAGTAAGTTGTAATAATGCCGCTTCCTAAATACAATTTATTGTCTTTTTTTAGCAAAGCTAATGGAATCCTTTTCCAGCTTCCTCCGTTGGATATAAAATGAAAATCGCCTCTTAAAGTATCTCCTTTTATATCTCCCCTTACATCTCCGGAATCTTTGCCTTGCTGGTAATACGATCTTTCGTAATGTCCAAAAAATCGTTTGTCATTAATATTTATAGATAAAACTGCGGTGTCTTTATCACTTACGGCATGATAGACCATATGCTTGTAATCGCTTTTTTTGTCTTTAGAATCACAGGACACGATTAATATTACGATTAAAATTAAAAACAATAAAGATTTTATATTCATAGGTTGAAAGCTTTTTCAAATCATATAAGTCATCTAAGTTCATTTAAAGCTGTACGCTTAATTTTAGAGCAACTTATAATATCTTATATCACTTATATGGTGAAATTTTATTTATAATTCATATGGTAAAACTAATTTTTGCATTAGAATTTTTTCTAAATTTAAAGAAAAAACATGGAAGATAGAGATGCTTTTTTAAGAGAATTCAGAGGAGAGACTTTAGGAACTGTAAGTGCTCAATCTTCACCGGATGAGTTGTTTCAAAATCAGACGATTAGACCTATTTTAAAACTTCAAAATGATTTGTTTGTTGCGGTTTTTACTAACTATGTCAATAAAAACAAAGCTGATTTTTACTCGTATACGGTTGAAAAGAAATTGCAGACAATCGAAAATTCCATTCAAAAAGATATTAAGTTTCGAAATTCACTAAAAGGAATTGTCATGGCGCTTTTTACTATTGAAGAATACGATACTTATATTCAGAACTCTTCGAGTCTAAACAAACGAATGATGAATTTATTGATTGATCGTTTAAAAAGCCAGGTGCAGTTGTTTGAGTTGGAAACTAATAATTAAATATAAATAATGTCAATAAGAACCTTATGGATTATCCTGATTAAGATTTTAGGGTTATTTTTAATTTCTGGAGCTTTAGTCGTTCTTCCGCAGTCTATTTCCTTTATGTTTTACGCTTTTAAAAGTGCAGAAATAATAGATGTGCTTTCTGTTAGTGCTATAAATTTAATTCTATTAGTTATTTATTGTTTATTAATTTGGGTCTGTATATATAAAACATCCTGGATTATTGATAAATTAAAACTTGATAAAGGTTTTGAAACAGAAAATATTGAGCTAAATTTTGACTCGACTAAAATAATTTCTATTGCTATAATTGTGATTGGAGGTTTACTATTTATTGATAATATTCCAATTTTATTGAAGGATTTTTTTACCTTTTTTCAGCAGAAAGTTCTTTTCAAAGATTATCCAAAATCTGGCTGGATTATTTTTTCTTTTTGTAAAGTAATAATTGGTTATTTATTGATGACCAATAGTTTTGGAATTGCAAAATTGATCGAAAAACAGAAATAATTTAAGCTTTTATGTTTAGCCAATTCCGAAATAAATTCCCTTTAACTGATGAAAAATGGCTGGAATACACCAGTTATTTCAATCGTATTGAAGTGGCCTCAAAAACAACTCTTTTAGAAGAAGGTGAAATTTCAAAAAAGCTTTTTTTAATTGAAAAAGGCTGCATTAGAGTTTGGTTCAATAATAACGGAAAAGATTTAACGACTCAGTTCTTTTTCGAAAATAAGAGCGTTGCTTCTATCGAAAGTTTCATAAAAAAAATGCCAAGTCCGGTGGTTGTTGAAACTATAGAACCTTCAGTTATTTGGTGGATTCATAAAAAAGATCTGGATAAAATCCTGGAAGAGATTAAAGAAATTCCGGAATTAAGAGATCATTTAATCGATATGCTTTTTAATCGCACTTTCGATTATATGAAGTATTTTGTTTCTTTTATAAAGGACTCTCCTACTCAGCGTTATCTTAATTTAATTGAAGAGAGACCTCAAATTATTCAGCGTGTTCCGCAGCATTATATTGCTTCTTATCTTGGCGTAACTACAGTTCATTTAAGCCGAATCAAAAGTAAACTGGTTCGTAAGAAATAATTTTATTACACCATAATATCTTCACCATATAAGTTACATAAGAAATTATAAGCTAAACTTAAATTAACTTATATGACTTATATGGTTTAAAAAAATATTTGATAACAAATGTTATCGTCTGCCCCTAACCCACTCTGTAATTTTGCTTCATAAAATTTAATAATTATGAAAGCAGCAGTGATTTATGAAAAAGGCGAATTGCCAAAATATGCAGAATTTGCAGAACCAATTGTACAAAACGAAAATGAAGTTTTAATTTCGGTTAAAGCCGTTGCGATTACCAATCTTGATAAAGGAATCATAAGCGGAAACCATTATTCATCAGAAAATGAAAATCAAAACGGAACAGTAATTGGCAGTGACGCGGTCGGTATTTTAGACAACGGGACACGAGTTTATGCCCGTGGCATTAACGGAACCATTGCCGAAAAAGCCCTCGTGGAAAAAAACAGAATGATTCCGTTGCCTGAAGGAATAAGTGATGCTAAAGCCGCATCAATGCCCAATGCTGTGGCAGGTTCAGCCATGGCGTTGAGATTTAGAGCGCAAATACAACCCGGAGAAACGGTTTTGATCAACGGAGCGACTGGTTTTACAGGTCAAATGGCGATTCAGATTGCCAAACATTATGGTGCAAAAAAGATAATTGTAACCGGAAGAAACGAAAAAACACTTCAAAGTCTTTTAGCAATTGGCGCCGACGAAATTATCTCTCTAAAACAAGATGATGAAGCTATCGTTGCGCAACTTAAAGCAATTCAGGAAAATACACCTATTGATATTATTCTGGATTATTTGTGGGGATATTCAGCAGAATTAATTCTTTCTTTTTTAAAAGGAAAAGGAAACTTTACGCATAGAGTACGTTATATTTCTATTGGTGCGATGTCTGGTGATACCATACAGTTATCTGCTTCAATTTTACGAAGTGTAGATCTTCAATTGTCAGGTTCGGGATTAGGAAGCTGGACTAAAGAAGAAGTAAAATTATTATTTTCCGAAATACTTCCTGAAATGTTTCTTTTAGCCGCTCAAAACAATTTACAGGTAAATATTGAAACGGTAAATTTAGCAGATATCGAAAAAGCCTGGAATAATGATGTTTCGGATGGTAAACGATTGGTGGTTATGGTTTAAAGGTTAAAGTTGCTGAATTGAACGCGGATGAAACGGATTACTAAAGCAAAACGCGGATAGAAACGGATTATTTTCCTGATTTTAAAGGTTTGAAATAATTTATCCCGTAGGGATTTCATGTTGGTAGAGAGGTGAAAAAAAACATTCTTTTGTCCTGTTAGGGACTACACGTTTCGGATTTATTTTGTCCCTAACGGGACAAATGCTTACAACATTAATTGATTGCTACCAATATGAAATCCCTACGGGATAAAAATAAAACTCGGGTTATAGGTAACAATTTGTAAAAAAAAAGATTTGATAAGAATTACTCTCATCAAACCTTTTCTATTAAAATAGCTGTAAAAATTTACTCTTTAGACAACATCAATTCTTTGATATATTTTACCGGAGCGCTTCCAAAACTTAGGAATTTCTCATGGAATTTTTTCAGGTTGAATTTATCTCCTTCTTTCTTTTTAAGTTCTTCTCTAAGGTTATAAATTTCAGTATATCCTGTAAAATAAGAACATAATTGTACTTGAGATAAAGTTACACGTCTCCATTTTCCATCAGCTTCTGCTTGTTGCTGGAAAGCTTCTTTGGTCAATAGATCGATTGCAGCTTCTTTTGACATGTTTTTAGTGTGAACGCTAATGTCAAGAATTGTGTTGCAAGTAGCTCTTAAATTCCATTTGTAGTACATCAACCACATTTCGTCAGAATTTTTATAACCGCTTTCTAACATCATTTTCTCAGCATAAACAGCCCATCCTTCAACCATAGCACCATTTCCTAAGATCGATTTAATAATACTTGGCGATTGATTGCTGTAAACTAATTGTGTGTAATGTCCAGGAACTGCTTCGTGAATATTCAGAATCTGAAGGATATAATCGTTGTATTCTCTTAAATAACTTTCAGCATTCTCAGCAGTCCATCCTGTCATACTTCCTACGTTATAGTAGGTATTGGCATTTTTATCATAAGGTCCGGGTGCGGAGATAGATGCTCCTGCAACCCCTGCCATATAAGCTGGTTCTTTACGCACTACAAGTGGTTTCGACGGATCGATGTATAATAAATCTTTTGCTTTTACATACGCTGTTAATTCCGGAATTTGTTTCTCAATTTCAGATTGAAATTTCTCCGGAGTTGTGTGCTGTAAAGAAATTTTATCAATAACTTGTTTGATTAACTCCAGTTTATTTGTTGGTTTTGCTTCGGTTCCTTTGTATTTCGTCCAAAGTTTATCAGCCAAAATAAACATTTTATCGTGTAAGTCTTTTTTGTGGTCGTTTGCTACTTTAAAAATCTCATCAGCAGTATAGCTTGACTGGATATCAAAATTGAATTTTTTAGCATATAATGCAGATCCTAATCTAAAAGAACGTGGCGTTTTGTTCGGTAAGTTTTTTAGCCAGTCAGCGTAATCTGTAATTGCTTTTTTAGCTGTTTTTGCTTTGTCAAGCATTTCTTCTTTCTCAGCTTCGCTTAATTTACTTTGTTTTAAAGCAGTAGCTAAATCCGTATCAAAAACAGATGAACCACCTAAATTTTGAGCTATTGCAAGCTCAGTATGCTCAACAGTTGGATTTTTGATGTTCTTTTTTGCAGCTTCATAATAAGCCGGAACATTGTTCATTTTAGCATTGAAAGCACGCAAACGAACTTCTAATGAATCATATTTTCCGTTTAAAATCTCAGCAAATGATCCGCATACATTGTATTCAGAAGGATTCCACTCAGATGATTTTAATTCTTTTATACTAAAAATAGTAGCTTCAAGCTGATTTTTAATCATTTGAAAATCGGTCTTGTTATTGTCAGACAAATTTTCAATATTGTATTGTTTTAAAGAATCTAATTGTGCGTTGACAAAATCAAGCTGTATTTTTTCTTCGTTAGCATCCGGAATAGATAAAATACTGTCGTATTTATGATATCCAACACCAGAAGCCCAACCCGGATTAATTTTCCATAAAGAGGTTACAAAACCATCTTTGTACTTGTCAAATTTCCCATCTAAAGCTTTATCTTCGTTAGACTTACCACTCTTATTACAGGAAAAAAGAAGCGAAATCGCAAAAATTGAAACAAATAGTTTTTTCATAAGTTAATTTTTTAATGGTTTAAAGATAAAAAAAATGTTCTTTCTGCAAAACTATTTGCTATTTGTAATTAATATTTCAATAAATCTGATAAAACTTCCTCGAAACGATTTTTAGGTAAAAACTGATCTTCTAGTGCTTTTGTAAATGGAATTGGAGAGTCTAAACTTGCTACTCTTTTTACCGGAGCATCCAGAGATTCAAAGCATTCCTCCATAATTAAGGCCGAAATATCACTTGCAATTCCACCAAATAAAGTGTCTTCCTGATAAATAATTACTTTTCCTGTCTTTTTAACCGAAGCAAAAATAGTATCGATATCCAAAGGCTGTAAAGTTCTTAAATCGATTAAATCAGCTTCGATTTCAGGATTATTGGTCAATGTTTCTAATGCCCAATGTACAGCAGCACCAAAAGCAATAATGGTAACTTTATTTCCTTCTTTCAATAAAGCCGCTTTTCCTAACGGAATCGTATAATAATCAACCGGAACATCCTGATAAACGCTGCGATATAATTGTTTATGTTCGAAAAATAAAACGGGATTCGGGTCATTTATCGAAGTATTCAACAAGCCTTTTGCATCATAAGGAAAAGCCGGATAAACGACTTTTAAGCCTGGAGTTTTGGTAAACCAGGCTTCGTTAGTTTGTGAGTGAAATGGCCCGGCCTGAGTTCCGCCGCCGCAAGGCATACGCACGACAACATCAGCTTTTTCGCCCCAGCGATAATGTGATTTTGCGAGTAAATTTACAATTGGATTAAATCCTGTAGAAACAAAATCGGCAAATTGCATTTCGACAATTGCTTTATAACCATTAACGGATAATCCCATTCCGGCAGAAACAACGGCACTTTCGCAAATTGGAGTATTGCGTACACGGCCTTTTCCAAATAACTCTACAAAACCATCTGTAATTTTAAATGCGCCTCCGTATTCAGCAATATCCTGACCCATAATTACAAGATTATTATGGCGCAACATCGATTGCTCTAAACTGTTCCTGATAGCATCTATAAAACGAACATTTTTTATTTCTTCGGATGGATTAACTTCATCATATTGATATGGTTTGTAAACATCATCTAATTCTCCACTATAAGTTGGTATAATTTCAGGTTCGGCATTTGCAATGGCTAAATTTTCGTCGATTTCCTGTTTGATTTCAGCATGTAACTGCTCGTCAAATTCGGTGGTTAGAACACCAATTCCTGTTAAATAATCTCTGTAATTGCTTACTGGATCTTTGGCAGCCCATTCGTCCATTAATTCCTGCGGAACGTATTTTGTGCCACTCGCCTCTTCGTGACCGCGCATTCTAAAGGTTTTAAATTCTAATAAAACCGGATGCGGATTTTCCTGCATCTGTTCTTTTAGCTGGGATAATTTATTATAAACTTCCAGAATATTGTTTCCATCAATAATATAACTGTCAATACCGTAACCAATTCCTTTATCTGCTAAATTTTCGCAGGCATATTGTTCGTTTGTAGGGGTCGAAAGGCCGTAACCATTATTTTCGATGATAAACATTACAGGCAATTTCCAGACAGCAGCAATATTTAAAGCTTCATGAAAATCCCCTTCGCTTGTAGCGCCTTCTCCTGTAAAAACAGCGGTAACTTTTTTATTGTTCTGAAGTTTATCGGCTAAAGCGATTCCGTCTGCGATCCCTAATTGCGGGCCAAGATGCGAAATCATCCCTATAATTTTATATTCCTGAGTACCAAAGTGAAAGCTTCGATCCCTTCCTTTTGTAAAACCATTTGCTTTTCCTTGCCATTGCGAGAATAATCGGTGTAACGGAATATTTCTGGTGGTAAAAACGCCCAGATTTCGGTGCATTGGCAATACATATTCAGACTCATCTAAAACAGCGGTAACCCCTACTGCAATTGCCTCCTGCCCTATTCCGGAGAACCATTTAGAAACTTTTCCCTGCCGAATCAGGATGAGCATCTTTTCTTCGATCAAACGAGGTTTAAGAATTTTTTTATATAAATCTAATAATTGAGCATCAGTAAGGTTTTGTCTGTAAAAGATCATTTGGTTCTTGGTTTTAGTGTTTCAAATATAGAAAAATATAACAATTTTATTGATTTTTGTTATAATTTTTTAATTTTAATATAACTTTTAAAATTCAAATCTAAAATATTCTCTACCTTTGTGACTAGAAGGTTTACAACGCCTTTTATCCTATTAAATAAAAATGTAAAGTATGCAAAACATTCCTAGTGTAGACTTACGTGATTTCCTTTCGGACGACCCGAAACGTAAACAAAAATTTGTAAATGAAATCGGCAGTGCATTTGAAAACATCGGCTTTGTAGCCCTAAAAGGTCACTTTTTAGATGATCAGTTAGTAGACGAGCTTTATGGCGAAATTAGAAAATTTTTCGCTTTGCCAGTAGAAACTAAGCGTAATTATGAGATTCCCGGAATTGGCGGGCAAAGAGGCTATGTATCTTTTGGAAAAGAACATGCTAAAGGACGTAAAGAGGGAGATTTGAAAGAATTCTGGCATTTTGGTCAGTATGTTGATGCATCTTCTAAGTATGCTTCAGAGTATCCTGATAATGTTGAAGTAAAAGAACTACCTCGTTTTAATGTTGTAGGTAAAGAAGCGTATCAAATGCTTGAAAAAACAGGTGTTTACGTATTAAGAGCTTTGGCTTTGCATTTAGGTCTAGATGAGTTTTATTTTGACCAATATGCAAAAGAAGGAAACTCTATTTTAAGACCAATTCATTACCCACCAATTACTTCTGAGCCGGAAAACGCTATTCGCGCCGCTGCTCACGGAGATATTAATCTGATTACCCTTTTGATGGGTGCTCAGGGTAAAGGATTACAGGTTCAGAATCACGATGGCGAATGGATTGATGCTATCGCTGAAGACGATCAATTGGTTATTAATGTGGGAGATATGTTGTCAAGACATACGAATAACAAACTAAAATCTACCATTCATCAGGTGGTAAATCCACCAAGAGAATTATGGGGAACTTCACGTTATTCTATTCCGTTTTTTATGCATCCTGTTAGCGATATGCGTCTGGATTGTTTAGAGAACTGTATCGATGTTGAAAATCCTAAAAAATTCGAAGATATTACTGCGGGAGACTATTTGTACGAACGTTTAGTAGATTTGGGATTGATTAAAAAATAAACTTAAATAAATTCCAATATTAAAATTCCAAATTCCAACATTATGATTGGGATTTGGAATTTAATTTTTACAAACTAAAACTATTTAAATTTATTTTTTAACATAAAAAATTTATGGACTTACAAGATCAATTAAAAAACTTATTCCCGGATCACGTAGAATCAAACGAACCTGAAGAAGTTCAGGAGCAGGATCATGTGCTTTATATTCAAAAAGAGCCTATGATTTGTAAATTCGAAAAGCGAAAAGGAAAAGCCACCACCATTATTGAAGGTTACCAAGGATCTGACGAAGATTTTAAAATTCTGGCCAAAGAAATTAAAACAAAATTAAGTGTTGGCGGAACTTTTAAAGATGCTTCGATTATTATTCAGGGCGATTATCGTGATAAAATAATGGAAATCCTGAAAGCAAAGGGATTTAAAACAAAAAGAGTTGGGGGGTGATAATTTTAGATTATTGATTTTAGATTTTAGATTGAATAAAAAAAATAACCGGAAAGCACGCAAAGAATTATAAATGAAGTTTTTTTTGCAAAAAGGCTAAGAATGCAAAGCTTTGTCTTTTCAATTTTAGGTTGTTGAGATTTGATTTTTTTAAATTATAATTTCAGATATGTAAAACCTTAGAACCTTTGCCGCTTTGCAACTTTGAACCTTAAAGAAAAAAAATCTGTGACAATCTGTTCAATCCGTTAAAACCGTGGGCAAAAAAACATCCCCAAAAGAAAACCTCAGAACCTCAGAACCTTTGAACCTTTGTCACTTTGAACCTTAAAGAAAAAATATGATACAAAATTCAGAATTAATACTTAATCCAGACGGAAGCGTTTATCACTTAAACTTACTTCCGGAGCATATAGCAAACGATATAATTTTTGTTGGAGACCAAAACAGAGTGGAGAAAATTACTCAGTTTTTTGATTCGATTGAATTTTCGACGCAAAAAAGAGAATTTAAAACCCAGACGGGAATTTATAAAGGCAAAAGGATATCTGTAATGTCAACCGGAATTGGTCCTGACAATATTGATATTGTGGTAAACGAATTAGATGCTTTGGTAAACATCGATTTAAAAACACGTCAGCCAAAAGAAGAGCTTACTTCTTTGAATATTATAAGAATTGGAACTTCAGGTTCTTTACAGGCTGATATTCCTGTCGATAGTTTTGTAATGTCAAAATTCGGATTGGGACTGGACAATATGCTTCGCTCCTACCTGATCGATGAAGTTGCTAATGCTGCTATTGAGGATGCTTTTATACATCACACTACTTGGGATATTAAAAAAGGAAGACCTTATGCAATTGCATGTTCTGAAAAATTAGAAAAAATAATTGAATCAGATAAAATATTTAAAGGTATTACTGCAACTGCTGGTGGTTTTTACGGGCCGCAAGGGCGTGTATTGCGTTTGAATATTCAGGACGAAGAATTAAACAGTAAAATGGATAATTTTAGTTTTAATGACGAAAGAATCACTAATTTAGAGATGGAAACGGCTGCGATATATGGACTTTCTGCGCTTTTAGGACATAATGCATTGTCATTGAATGCTATTATTGCCAACCGTGCAACGGGAACTTTTAGTGAAGATCCGTACAAAGCAGTTGATGAATTGATTACATATACGTTGAATAAACTGGCTCAGCAGTAATTAGCGAATTAGTCAATTAGAAAATGAGATAATTTATGGAAGACGCTATTCTTAAATTTGAAAGATTATTGAATGAGAATGTCAATTATTTTCCAACGATAAGCAGTGAGATTTTAGAAGCTAAAATATCTGTCAAATGGTCTAAAAAAGAAATTTTAGGCCATTTGACAGATTCAGCTATTCATAATCTGGTGCGTTTTACAGAAATAAATTATGTAGAAAAACCTTATCAGCACAGGCCATATAACCAAATAGATTTAGTAAATTTAAATCAATATCAAACAATGGATATTGATGAATTGACACAATTGTGGTTTGTGATCAACAAACAGATTATCAGAATTATGAAATCTGTTGATAATGAGGCTTTAGATTATAAAATTGTTTTGAGTGATGGATCGATTATTGATTTAAAATTTCTGATGACTGATTACGTAACTCATTTAGAACACCACATAAACCAAATTAGATAATGGCAGAAACGCATAAAAAGATATTGTTTAAATATTATAGTACTTATCTGGAAGAAATTGTTTCAGAGACCATGTGGGCAGAAATTAAAGATCTGGAGAAGGGATATTTTAAATTAGATAACATCCCATTTTTTGGGCCTTTGATTGCAACTGACGATATTTTTCGTGCAGAATATGATGAAGATGAAAAAACGCTGATACACAGGGAAACAATAGAAAATTCCGGTAATTCGATCGTTCAGGTTTTAATCTTAGAAGAAGGATTTGACAAGGAAATAATCAGAGGAAAATTAAAAGCAATCAATTGTATATCAGAAGGTTTGAATGATACTTTTTTTGCAGTTGAAATTGTCAAAAATGTTGACTATTCGATTGTAAAAAGCTTATTAGATGAATATGAGTCAAATTCGATAATAGAATTTGCAGAACCTTGCCTTTCTGAAAAACACAGAACAGATTTGTTGAAAAATTAGATAATATTTCAATATGATAATTAGATAATTAGAAAAAAACTAAACTTAGAATACGCTTACCAAACTTAAACTTAAACTAAAATGAAAACTGTAAAAATTGTAGGTGTCCCGGAACACTTCAATTTGCCATGGCATTTATGCATCGAAAATGGCGAATTTGAAGCAGAAAACATAGATTTACAATGGAAAAACATTCCTGAAGGAACCGGTAAAATGTGTCAGATGCTTCGTGATGGCGAAGCGGATATTGCCGTAATCTTAACCGAAGGAATTGTAAAAGATATTGTTGCCGGAAATCCAAGTAAAATTGTGCAGGTGTATGTACAATCGCCTTTGATCTGGGGAATTCATGTTGCTGCAAAATCAGATTTTCATACTGTAAAAGATCTTAAGGATAAAAAAGTAGCGATTTCAAGAATAGGTTCAGGATCTCAGTTAATGGCGTATGTGAATGCACATGACAATGGCTGGAAAACGGATAACCTACAATTTGAAATTATCAATACCATCGACGGAGCTGTTGATGCCCTGACAAAAGGAACTGCAGATTACTTTATGTGGGAGCGTTTTATGACCAAACCACTTGTGGATCAGGGAATTTTCAGAAGGGTTGGCGACTGCCCTACTCCATGGCCATCATTTGTGATTACCGTTCGTGATGAATTCTTAAAAAAGAACCCAAAAATTGTCGAGAAAATATTAGAAATAATAAACAAAACAACCCACGATTTTACTCAGATTCCAAATATAGACAAAACATTATCAGAGCTTTTCAATCAAAAAATTGAAGATATTCAGGAATGGCTGAAACTGACTCAATGGTCTCAGAAGAATTTAAGTGAAAAATCATTCATAAAAATTCAAAATCAGTTATTTGATCTGGGAATTATTGATAAAAAAAGTACTTTTGTTGAAACGGTAAAAGCGCTTTAAATACTTGCTTTTTGAATTCTTATGATAAAATTCCCTAAAATTGACTTTCCGCAATTAAAATCCAAACTACAGGTGAAATCTCCCTGGGACAGGATTATTATTATGCTGTTGAGTCTTTTGATTACGATCCCGATTTTTATCATACTGCATCAAAACCTGATCGATTTAGAGTGGGCTTTTAATCTCGATCGTGTATTTATCTTCATATTTGTTTTTGCTGCCATTTTCTTTCTGTTAATGTACCTTCGAACCATAATACTTTTATGTATAGCATTGTATTTATTGGTTTTAATTTACGGAAGTGTTATAGGAAATTATGGTTTTAGCGAAATCTCCGAAGATTATAATTCGATGATTTATACCATGTCTGATAATCCTTTTCCGCAGGATATTATTGTGGCAAAGCTTCTTCCGTTTCCTAATAAATCAAAAATCATCAATGCCATCGAGTATCAGAATCCAAAGGTTCGAAATTTCGCTATAATGGCTACGACAAAGCATTTTAAAGGCATAAAAGGATATTCTGATTACAGAACCATTATTCAGTGTTTTGCTGTGTTTAAAGAGATTAATAGCCGCTGGAATTATGTAAACGATCCCAAAGAAGGCGATTATATTGCTACGGCGAGCGAATCATTAGAATATTTTTCGGGTGATTGTGATGACCATTCTATTTTAATGGCTGCTGCGATTCGATCTATTGGCGGAACTCCAAGGCTAATTCATACTAAAGGACATATTTATCCCGAAATCCTGATTGGTTCTATGATCGATCTGGAAAAGGTCAATTATTTAATCAAGAATGTACTTTTTGTAAAAGAAAGTTACGGTAAAAAGATTCATTATCATATCGATGAACGCGGTCAGGTCTGGATGAACCTTGATTATACTGCCAAATATCCTGGTGGACCATTTATGTACGAAGAAATCTTGGGGGCGTTGACTTTGAAATAGTTTTTTTTGAGGTTCAAAGGGACAAAGTGGCAAAGGTTTAAAGGTTTTCTGTAGAGACGAATATTTTTTGCCCGAAGATTTGGCGGATTGAATGGGTTTGACACGGATTTTTTTTAATTCTAATCGCAAATTTTCGGTATTAAATTCCAAATTTCAGGTTCCTGAAAATCCAAATCTCAGATTTTCTAATAACACCAGTTTTAACGTAGGACGCGTAGCAATGCGTCTTATACCTGACGTAAAGGCACTGCTTTGAGTCTCTACAATGGATACGGGTGATGTGGTAATGCGTTGCGATCTTTGCATTTTATAAAAAATTATATTTATAATTCCTTTGCTCCCGATAGCTATCGCGGGATTGCGGTTAAATTATTTTCTAATCTAAATTCTAAAATCCGCAATCTAAATACTATTTTGTAAGTTTAATTACTTATTAATTTGTAAATATTTGATTTTTAGATTTTTAATTAAAAATAATTTTGTAATTTTCTCTTGTCTAACTTTAATCACAAAATCATGAGAAAATCTAACTTATTTATCTTCGCAATTGCATTATTAGCAGTATTAATGATTTCATGCCATAAAGGTCGCAATAAACTGGTAAACTCTTGGAAAATCACTGCTGTTGAACCTAAAATACCGCTTTCTGATTCTTTAAAAAATGTGATTCTGACTAACGGAACGCTGACTTTTACAGAAGATGGTCACGTAACAGGATATTTACAAAATGAAATAAATAATGGTACTTTTGCATTGACAAAAGGCGGAAAGAGCTTAGTGATAAAAGATGAAACGGGAACCCCATATCCTTGTGAAAGCATTATAACAGATGATCAACTGATATTAGACAGCAAAGAGATGAAAATTACACTCAAAAAAATATAAACTGAGTTTTTATAATTATAAAAACCACTCTGTAATAACTGCAGCGTGGTTTTTTTATTTTAGAGCGAACGTATCATTCTTTGAATGTTTTAAATTGAATCATTTTATTAATTTCTTCTTTTTTTAGTAGAAATAAAACGCAAATTGTATCTTTGCAATCTTAAATAAACGCAGTATTTTATGTGAAAAATAATTTCTTTCAGGCAATTTAAAGAGTAAACGGCAATCGCGGTTACTCTATTTATTCATCTTTATAGAAAGAAATTATGCTTACTCTACAAAACATTTCATATAAACACAACAACAGTGATTTATTGTTTGACAATATTAGTTTTACAGTAAATAATCAGGAAAAAATAGCGCTAATTGGTAATAACGGAGTAGGAAAATCGACCTTGTTAAAAATCATTGCGGGCGAATTACAGCCATCAAACGGAGATTTAAGAGTGAATTCTGAACCTTATTACATTCCGCAAATTTTTGGACAATACAATCATTTTACAATTTCCGAAGCTTTACGCGTTCATGATAAGCTCAATGCTTTTAAAGAAATTCTGGATGGGAATGTTACTGAAGAAAATCTGACTGTCCTAAATGATGACTGGACTATTGAGGAACGTTGCAACAATGCGTTAAAGTATTGGCAATTATCTGATCTGGATTTGACCCAAAAAATTGAAAACTTAAGCGGAGGACAAAAAACAAAAGTTTTCCTGGCGGGTATTTTAATTCACGAACCGGAATTGGTTTTGCTTGATGAACCCAGTAATCATCTTGACAAAGCAACAAGAGAATTGTTGTATCACTTTATTACCTCTACAAACAGTAGTTTAATTATTGTAAGTCATGATCGAAAACTGCTCAATCTTTTAAATATCGTATACGAACTAAGTAAACGCGGGATTACTATTTATGGTGGGAATTACGATTTTTATGCTGAGCAGAAACAAGTTGAAAATAATGCTTTAAACCAGGATTTACAAAGTAAAGAGAAAGCCTTGAAAAAAGCCAAAGAAAAAGAACGTGAAACTCTGGAAAGGCAGCAAAAACTGGATGCAAGAGGCAAAAAGAAACAGGAAAAATCGGGTGTTGCACGTATTATGATGAATACATTGCGTAATAACGCCGAAAATAGTTCTTCGAAACTCAAAAGTGTTCATGTAGAAAAAATAGATGGTATTTCGAAAGAATTACGTGAACTACGCTCTGCCCTGCCCGATATCGATCAGATGAAATTTGGCTTTGATGATTCGGTTTTACACAAAGGCAAGATTCTTTTTAAGGCAAATGCCCTTAACTTTAGCTATAAAGAGGAATTACTTTGGAAGAAAGATTTAAGTGTAGAAATCACAAGCGGAGAAAGAATTGCGCTTAATGGAAAGAACGGATCAGGTAAAACCACCCTTATTAAAATTATATTAGGAAAATTGACCCCAAAGCCGGGAACGGTGTATACTGCAGAGAATAAATCGGTTTATATCGATCAGGATTATTCCCTTATTAATAATAAACTCAAAGTTTACGATCAGGCACAGCAATTTAATGCTTCGGGCTTAGAAGAACATGAGATCAAAATGAGGTTAAATCGCTTTTTATTCGATAAAGAATACTGGGATAAACCTTGTAGTGCTTTAAGTGGAGGCGAAAAAATGCGATTGATGCTTTGTTGCTTAACGATTAAAAACGAATCGCCAGACATCATCATATTAGACGAACCTACAAATAATCTGGATATTCAGAATGTTGAAATCCTTACTGCAGCCATCAATGAATATCAGGGAACACTAATTGTGGTTTCTCATGATGAGTCTTTTCTGGAAGAAATTAATACAGAAAGAACTATTGTACTTTAAAGGCTGTCAATTTTCATGAAACCTTTCAGGATCAGAGAATTTTGAAAGGTTTTTAAACAATAAAAAATAAATTTTACAGCAGGGAAATATCTAGTATTTAAAATTATATTTACAGTGTTTAATTAGTACTTATAATTTAAAAATCGATGAAAAACGCACTAATTCTGGTTTATTTTATGATCACCTGTAATGTCTCAGGGCAAATATATGATGTTGTTGCTGAAGATGATACGCGAAATGGAAATGGTTATTACACTACCTATTCTGTTGCACTGGAAAGAGCTAATGATGTAAAAACGTTGGATATAGAAAAATCAGATGCAAATGATTTTTTAAGAAGTAAAACTTATTTTCCGAATCTGGTCAATTTAAATCTTCATTTTTCTAAAGGTGTTTCTCAATCAAGAGATTTTGAGAATTTTGCCAATTTAGAAACCATTACTATTAGTTACTCATGGTATCTGAGTTCGCTTCCTTCAAACTTTACAGCACTAAAAGCCTTAAAAAAAGTCTATATCTATAATTGTGGATTATCAGTATTACCAGAACTTTTTTTTTCAAACCCTACCCTACAATCGGTTGGCATTTGCGGAAATAAATTAACTAAATTACCTGCCATTCCTGTAAACAATGAGATACAATACCTTAATATTGGTTACAACGAAATAACACAATTACCTGCAAGTTTCGAAAATTTAAAAAAAATAAAAATTCTTTCTTTGAAAGGTTTACCAATCGAGACTTTTCCTGAAGAAATTCTTAAACTTACTGAACTTGAAAGTTTAGAATTAACCAAAACAAAAATTGCGGTTCTGCCAAAAGAGATTGCCAAACTAAAAAATCTACAGAATTTGTATCTCGTTGGCATGAATTTGAGATTAATTCCATCTGGTTTAAAGAAATCAAAACTAACTAACGTTTGGATCTCTGAAGATGATTTGAGTGAAAAAGAGAAAAATAACATAACCAATTCTTTACCAAAAGAGTGTAAAATTGAATGGACATCTAAAGAAAACCAACTTTTGGATATAAATGAAAAATGTTTTTGCGAAAGATAAAAACTAGAAAGAACAGCCTTTTAAAGCCTCTAAAGTCTAATAAACTTTAGGGGTTTTTTATTCTAATCACTTTCAAAAATAATTCATTTTTAAATGTTTTTATTTTAAGTAGTTGACTATTAGCAAATAAAAGCTGTTTAAAATTTGCGCAGTCAAATAACTGCATTATATTTGCAGTCAAATAACTGCACAATGGAAATTCGTAGAGATGTATTTCAGGCCATAGCCGACCCTACCCGCAGGGCAATATTAAGTTTAGTTGCGATACAAGCGATGACACCCGGTGTTATAGCAGAAAATTTTGATTCGTCACGACAGACGATTTCAAAACATATTCAGATCCTTACAGAATGTGAATTGCTGAGTCAGCATCAAAATGGTAGGGAAATTTATTATCTCACCAATGCGAAAAAAATGAAAGAAGTAGCAGATTTTATTGAACCTTTTCGCCAAATGTGGGACGATCGATTTAATAAATTAGAAAGTATAATGAAAAACTACAAACCTAAACAATAAACTACAAACTACAAACCTAAACAATAAACTACTATGGAATTAAAAACAAAAATTAATGCCAAAGATGGTCAGCAGGATCTTGTAATTACAAGAGAATTTGATCTTCCGTTAGAATTGCTTTTCAAAGCGTATACCGAGCCTGAAATTGTAGCGCAATGGATGAGTACAAAAGTACTTAAACTCGAAAATAAGAAATATGGCGGTTATCAGTTTGAGACAAGTGATCCTAGCGGTAATGTTGTGTTTAAAGCCAATGGAGTAATTCATGAATATAGTCCAAATGAGAGAATTACACGAACATTTGAAATGGAGAACTCCCCTTTTGCCGCTCAGCTTGAATTTTTAGATTTCGAATCAGTTTCTGAGGAAACGAGTAAACTGACGATGCATGTTATTTATAAATCAGTCGATCTTAGGGATCAAATGTTAAAATTGCCTTTTGCACAAGGAATTAATATGGCACACAACAAATTACAGGATATCGTAAACCAACTAAAATAAAACATCATGACAAAAAGAAATAAAATTATCTATTGGATTGCTACTCTTTGGCTTGCATTAGGAATGACAGCAACCGGAGTAGTACAATTACTAAAAATGAAAGAAGAAGTAGATATGATGAACGATTTGGGGTATCCACTCTATTTTTTGACCATTCTTGGAATTTGGAAAATATTAGGCGTAATCGCTGTATTAATTCCTAAATTTACTTTACTGAAAGAATGGGCTTACGCAGGATTCTTTTTTGCAATGTCAGGCGCTATTTTTTCTCATTTGGCCTGTGGCGATCCTCTTATAGCTCTTTTTGGGCCAACATTGTTACTTATATTAACAATTGTGTCCTGGTATTTTAGACCTCTGGAAAGAAAACTTATTTTGGTTCAATCATAAAATAAAAGTTATGAAAAATAAATTATCAACAGATCAGCAAGAAGAATTGCTTGCTGTTTTAGAAGCTCGTTTCGAAAAGAATATGCAACGTCATAAAGGTATCGAATGGAATAAAGTACTGGCAAAACTACAAGCCCATCCGGATAAATTATGGTCGCTGGATGAAATGGAAAGAACGGAAGGAGAACCGGATGTAATTGGTTACGATAAAAAAACAGATGAATATATTTTTTATGATTGTGCAGCCGAAAGTCCTAAAGGCCGTAGGAGTATTTGTTACGACCACGAAGCTTTAGAAAAAAGAAAGGAAAACAAACCTGCAGACAGCGCTATAAATATGGCGGACGAAATAGGAATTAAAATCCTTAATGAAGAACAATACAAAGAACTGCAGCAACTGGGTAAATTTGACAGTAAAACCTCGAGCTGGATCGAAACACCTTCTGATATAAGGAAATTAGGTGGCGCTCTTTTCTCTGATTTTCGCTACAATACTGTTTTTGTGTATCATAATGGAGCAGATTCTTATTATGCTGCAAGAGGTTTTCGCGGATCGTTGCGTGTTTAATTCATTTAAAATAAAATGTTATGAATCCTAAAGTTGATTTTTATTTTGATGAAGCCAAAAAATGGCAAAATGAACAAGAAGAATTGCGCGAAATTGCATTAGAATGTCAGTTAACTAAAACAAAAGAATTTGAAGTCGCAGAAGAATTTCAAAAGAAATTAGACCAGGATTCAAAATTAGATGCTGCATTCAAAGCTTTAACTCCCGGACGACAAAGAGCTTATTTACTGCGTTTTTCGTCTCCAAAACAATCCAAAACCAGAGAATCAAGAGTGGAGAAAGCTATTTATCAGATTTTGGAAGGAAAGGGACTGAATGACGATTTTAAAATAAAATAAATATATTAGCCCAAATAATCTATAATTAATGATACTAGCCTTCGATACGTACTACTACGACGGAAAAGCAAAGACAGTCTGCCTTGAATTTACAGAATGGAATCAAAGTGACAATTTCAAAATTCACACCGAAATCATCGAGAATGTCGAAGAATATATTCCCGGAGAATTTTATAAAAGAGAATTACCTTGCGTTATGAGTCTGCTGAATAAGATTGATTTAAATAACATTGAAGCCATTATTGTGGATGGTTTTGTGTATTTAGATGATGAAAAGAAATATGGTTTGGGTGGGCGTTTATACGAAAAACTAGATAGTAAAATTCCGATTATTGGTGTTGCAAAAACAAATTTTGCCGCCATCGAAAAACACAAACGTGCTCTTTTGAGAGGTGACAGCAAAAAGCCTTTGTATGTTACGGCTATTGGTATTGCATTAGACGATGCTTTCGAAAAAGTAGCAAGCATGGCCGGAGAATTTAGATTTCCAACCTTGTTAAAAGAACTGGATCGATTGACTAAGGAGTTGTAATAATGTAAAATTAAATAATTGTTTTAATAGTATGATTATAGAATGTTATAAATTATTAAAAGAAATAGAAAAAAGGCCAGCTATGTAGACTGGCGAGGCAGATCTTAAAAGTATAAAAAACTTTGTTTTGGGTTATTATCAAGTGCTTATAGATAATAAAATTGTTCCTGAAAATATCAACGAACCATTTTTTGATTGGGTTGCAGATAAATTAGGCTATTTTGAATCAACTGCAGGATGGGCGAATATGATTTTAGCTTACAGTATAGGGTTTGAACCAGAAAGTATAATTTGGGAAGAAGTATTTAATCATAATATTACCAAAGAACAGCATCTGAGGTCATTACAAATATTTTATGAGCTTGTTGAACAATTCAAAGATGAATTTGAAAGTAATAAAGATTAAATAGTTACTGAATTATGTTTTAATTAATTTATTAAATTTGATATAAACTAAAACAAGTATCATGCAAGATTCAGATAACCAAATAAATGCTCTTTCAAATGATAAAGTACCAAAAGTAACAGGAATTGGAGGCATTTTCTTCTTTTCAGAAAATCAACAGGAAATGAAAGAATGGTATGCCAAAAACTTAGGTTTTGAAGTGAATGAATGGGGGGCGACTTTTGAATCCAGAGATTTTAATAATCCTGAGAAGATAAATTCTGTACAATGGAGTCCTTTCAAGAAAGATGATGAATACTTCTCCCCTTCTAAAAAAGATTTTATGATCAACTATACGGTTCAGAATATTGAAGGTTTTGTCAATCAACTCAAGGAAAATGGCGTAACTTTATTGGGTGAGATTGCAACGTATGATTATGGCAAATTTGTACATATTATGGATGCAGAAGGCAATAAAATAGAGCTTTGGGAACCAATCTAAAATAACGGCACATGGAAGATAATAACTATGATCATTTTCTGAAAAATGTAGCTTCGCCTTTAGATTATTCAGAGGGATTTTATTTGGTATATGTTGAAGTTGCTGTAACGACCGAAGAAATACGTAAAATAATTTCAGGACATGCCAAAATAATGACCGAACTGGAGTTTGGTTATTTATGCGAAGCACATATGCAGGCCATTCCTGAAATTGCGCGCTCTTTGTCGCTAAAAAATCATGCTATGTATCAAATGGTCAGGTTAGTAAGGCTGAGTAAAAGTTCTGATAGTAAGGATGTTTGAAAATTTTCACGTAATCTAAGCCTCTTAAACTGTATGCTTTTTAGTTTTTAAAATTGGGTAAAATATACTTTGCCATAATTTCGAAAGCTTGTTTTGCTTTAAAAGATCCGTAGTTTCCTTGCGTGAAAACAATAGTTAAATTTAAATTTTCTACGATAAAAATATATTGCCCGCCATTACCGGACGCAAAGAGTAAGTTTTCTTGTATATCCTTTGTTTTCAAGATTTCTTTGTACCAATAATAACCATAATTAGCAGGTTGTGGAGATCCTAATTTACTTCTGCTGGATTTCATAAACGAAAAATCAGGAATTGTAATATCACAAAGAGTAGATTCTAAAATCCATTTTTTAGAAATGATCTGTTTATGTTCCCAAACACCTTTGTTTTTTACCAGTTGTCCTATTTTTAGCATATCTATTGGCCTGATGTAGAATGATCCTGCCGTCATACCGTTTCCGCTTGGGTCAATTGTCCATTTATAATGTGAAATTTCAAGAGGATCAAATAAATATTTTTTGGCAAAATCCATTACAGACATATTTGTTGCTTTACGTATTACCCCGCTTAGGATTACCGGATCTATCGACGTATATGCCCATACTTCGCCGGGTTTGTCTTTCATAGGAAGATTCAATGAGTACTCTACCCAGTTTTTGCTTAAACTCATTTCGTTTTCACAATCTTTGGTATCATTAAATTCCTCGCAATCAAAACCTGATTTCATTTCAAGTAGATTTTTGATTGTTATGAGTTTTTTAAATTTATCTGTTTTTAGAAATGGGTATTCCGGGAAAAACTCGTAAACTTTCTGGTCTACATTTTTTATAAATCCTTTATCAATCGCTATTCCAACCAGTAAACTTGTTATTGATTTAAAAGACGAGCGGGAATCGTGAAGTGAATCTCTTTTATAACCATTAAAATATTGTTCATACACTACTTGATCATTCCTTGAAATAAGTACGCTATAAATAGCTTTATAGTGATTACCCGAAATAGAATCTGTCATCTGGCGTAAAAGAGAATCGTGGATTTTATTTTCAGTTTGTCCTGATATTTCAAAGATATTTATGAATAGTAAAATATAAAAAAGGCAACTATTTTTCATGTCTACAGGTTTGCTTTTGGTTAAAAAAATAATGCACTAAACTTAAAAAAAAAAGATATTTAGTCACTAAAGATACTGGTTTTCTTAGGAAATTGCCCCTGTCTTTTTGGTACTTGCGGTAAAAAGTCTTATATTACGGGAAATTAAAATGTCGATTTTAGAGTAAAATTATTGGCAAAAAAAATATTTATGAAACAATTACTTCAGTGGACCATCATAATTCCGGCACTTGCCTGGATTCTTTTTTTTAGCGGACTCGTAGACAACAGCAGCATTTTTCAGGTTATTGCCAGCATACTGCTTATCCTTAGTGTTATGTCAGCCGTTCATCATTCAGAAATAATAGCAGAAAGAGTTGGAGAGCCTTACGGAACCATTATTTTGGCTATCTCTATAACTGTTATCGAAGTTTCGATTATTGTATCTTTGATGCTCTCAGAAGGAACTGAAGCGGCTTCTTTAGCCAGAGATACCGTATATGCTGCTACGATGCTGATTCTAAACGGTATTATTGGTCTTTGTCTTCTAATTGGAGGTTTGAAACACTATGAACAAAATTTTTCTGTTTCTTCTGTAACTATTGCATTGGTTTCACTGGTTTCTATTATAGTATTTACATTGGTCTTCCCTACTTTTACCGAAAGTGTAAAAGGATCTTATTACTCCTTACCACAGCTTGTTTTTGCTTCTATTGCATGTCTTGTTATTTATGGCTCTTTTTTGTTTGCACAAACGAGCAGATACAGGCAATATTTTCTAACGGTTGGCGATGATGAAAACGAAGATGTAGTTGAGCCTATAGCAATCGATAATAAAACCTTTTATACCAGTCTTGTTTTCCTGATAGTAAGCTTGGGAATTGTGGTTCTATTAGCCAAAACACTCTCTCCTACTATCGAAAGTATTATTGTGAGTTATCACCTTCCAAAAAGTTTGGTTGGGGTTGTCATTGCTGCAATAATTTTACTTCCTGAGGCGATTGCTGCTATTATTGCTGCAAGAAAAAATAGGCTGCAAACCAGTATCAATTTAGCTTTAGGTTCTGCTTTAGCAAGTATTGGGTTAACTATTCCGAGTGTAGCAGTAGTTTGTATCATGATGGATATGCCAATTATTCTGGGACTTGATATTAAATCTATAGTTCTGCTGGCTTTATCTGTGTTTACAGTAATGTTATCTTTGAGCAAAGGCAAATCGAACATAGTGTACGGAGTGGTGCTTCTCGTCAACTTATTTGCTTTTATATTTTTGATGATATATCCTTGATTTAATATTTATAAAAAAAGCTATAAAAACTCCATTGTAAAAATGGAGTTTTTTTGTACTAAAAAATTAAAATATTAGTGCGTTTGGTTTTATAAAATCTTCATAAAAATCGATTACATTTACTTCGACAGAATAACAAGTGTAATTAAAAACCCCAAACTAAAAATGAAAAAAACAATTTGTACTGTTACGGCGGCATTGCTAACAGTTTGTGCTTTTGCGCAGGAAATTAAAATTAAAAACGACGAAATAAAACTCGATGACAAGGCAGTAGCTTATATTGAAGGTAAAAAACCGAATCTTCAAATTTTAAGTTTAGACAAGCAGTATTCTGTTAGTGCCGAATTAAAGTTTTTAGAATCTACAGGTAAAAGATGGATGATTCTAAAAAGTGCAAAATCGGGAAAAACGAATGAAGTTGATTATAAGAAGTTTAACCCGTTAAACCAACAAAAAAGTGTTATTGAAGCTTTTATTGATAAAGGTTTTGTAAGTGCAGATGGTTTAAATACTGAAGCTATCGAAAATTTTATAAACGGAGAATCTTCTGGTGTTGGTAATAAAATTAAAGAAGAGGCAAATGCCGCAAATGGAAAGCAGAAAAGAATTGAAGGTTATCAGGTTGCAATAGATGATGCGGGTGTTATCTATAGCGCAATAACTAAAGATCCTAATAATAAAAAAATTGGATATATAAAAATTGTTTCGACAACAGCATTAGGAGTACAGAAATACGAAGTTTATGATTTAGACCAGAATTTGATCGCAACCTGGTACAACATGAGCAGTAAACATCCTGGTTATGATAAGTTTTTGTACGAAGAACTTATCACTTTTGATAATAAAGTATTTAAAATAAAATATGAAAGTTCAGGAGCAAATATACAATATAGAATAAGTGCAGATAAAACTGCCTTAAATATAGTAAATGAGTTAATTGATAATAAATATGTTTTGCAGCATCAGGGAACTGCTCGCTAAAAAAATAAACAATAGTTTAAAGTATCTAATAAAAAGAAAGCCTTCAAAATTGATGATTTTGAAGGCTTTCTTTTTTTAGTCGTTATTTATAAGTGTACAAAACTGTTGTTAATAACTCTTACATTAACTTAAATAGATTCATTATTATGATTAAAGATATTTCTTATATTCGCTAGCAATAAATGTTAATTTAAAGGAGAAAATTACCTGTAATTTAAGAATATTGATGCCGTTTTTTAATGTTTTAGGAATAACGCTATTAACCCACCAAAAATAAAATTAATATGAAAAAAGTGAGAACTTGTTTCGCTTCGGTACTCTTTGTTTGTTTGGCTTCAACAACGGCATTTGCTCAATTATCATCTGCAAAAATTGATTCGGTCATGCAAAATGCTTTACAAAAGTTTAAAGTGGCAGGAGCATCAATTGCTATTGTTAAAGATGGAAAAATAATACACTCCAAAGGATATGGCGTTAGTTCTATCGAAACAAAAAAGCCTGTAGACGAATACACTAATTTTCAGATAGCCTCTAATACTAAAGCTTTTACAACCGCTGCGCTTTCTATTTTAGAAGATGAAGGTAAATTGAAATGGACGGATAAAGTAAAAGATTACCTTCCGGAATTTAAAATGTATAATGATTATGTAACAGAGAACTTTAACATACAGGATTTATTAACGCATCGCAGCGGACTTGGATTAGGTGTTGGTGATTTGATGTTTTTTCCTGACGGATCTGACTTTACTGCAAAAGATGTAATGACTAGTTTTCAGTATTTTAAACCTGTTTCAGCTTTCAGAACTCAATTTGATTATGATAATTTATTGTATATAGTTGCAGGTGAGGTAATTGCAAAAGTTAGTGGTATGAGTTATGACCAATTTGTACAACAAAGAATTATTACACCTTTACAGATGAATCGTACTTTTGCCGGAAGTTTATTAAAAGATAAAAGCAATCTTGCTGTTCCTCATTCTTCAACATCCGGAACGATTAAAACTATCGATTTTTACAACATAGCAACGGCAAGTGCTGCAGGAGGTATTTACTCAAATGTTGCTGATATGTCAAAATGGATGATTACACGCTTAAACAAAGGTAAATACGGCGAGGATTTGAAATCGTCGTTGTTCTCTTTAAAAAACCATGACGAAATGTGGCGCATACATACAGTTATGTCTGCAGATCCTAATCCCAGATACAATTCTCATTTTAATGGTTATGGTTTAGGATGGGGAATATCAGATGCGAAAGGAAATCTTAAAATAGAACACACGGGCGGTTTGCCGGGAATGTTGTCTATAGTAACCATGTTTCCTGATTTGAACTTAGGAATTGTTGTTTTAACCAATACGCAAGATGGTGGTGCCGGTCTTTTTATGGCGGTATCAAATACCGTTGCAGATAGTTATTTAGGTTTGGATGATTTTGGCTGGACAGATAAAATGGCAGAATGGATGAATCAGGATAAAAATACAAGTGATGATGTAACTATAAATGCATGGAAAAAGGTAGTTTCGGTAAAAAACACCAAAGTAAAAAATGAAGATTTTATTGGTATTTATGAAGATAGCTGGTTTGGAAAAGCAGAAGTATTTCTAAAAGGCAAGCAATTGTGGATCAAATGTCTGCGTTCGCCAAAATTAAACGGCCCTCTCGCTTTTTATGATGCCAATACATTCGCTGTAAAATGGGAATACCAAGCGATGAATTGTGATGCTTTTGCAACGTTTTCACCTGATGAAAAAGGTAAAGCCCAATCTCTTAAGATGAAAGGAATCTCTCCAAATATTGATTTTAGTTTTGACTTTCAGGATTTAAACTTTAAAAGAGTAGAAAAATAAAAGCTTTTTAAACAAAAAAACTCCATTAGAAATAATGGAGTTTTTTTGTGGTTATTTATATTCCAAAGCTTTCACTTGTTATTCTGCAGCTTCTAATTCTGCATTTGTCCTGCGGATAGATTCCGCATCTTTATAATCCAGCCATTCCTGACCTTTTCTTTTTCGCATCCAGTTATCGTAATATCTAATAATGGCGACGTTAGCAAAGCCTTTCCATAAATTGGATGGTCTTCCCGCCAGGGATCTTAAACTAAGCGAAAAACCAGGCGTAAGGTACTTCATGTAATGCCACCAACCTTCCGGCATATAGAGCATTTCACCATGATTAAGATTAGCGATATAAGGTGTAACTTTTCTAAGTGCGGGAAAACGTTCAAAATCAGGATTATCAAAATCAATATCCTCATTGCATAACCATGAATATGGCAGTCGGTACATATATTTTGTCTCTTTGGGATCTACCAGAACGCATTGTTTTTGACCATCGAAATGCACATGAAAAATATTAGGGAAATCAATATCATAATGCATGAATACCTTGGCATCCTGACCGCCAAAAAACACAAGCGGCATGCTCTTAAGTAACCTTATTCCCAAGCGTGGCCACTGCATATCGGACTTCATAGACGGAACATCTTTCATGAGATTGTATAAAAAGATACGCAGATCTGTTGGACCTTTTTCCAGAATATCAATGTATTCAGACATCGTCATTTCAAAATCCGGTTCATTCACTTTTTTGGTGTAATCGGTTTTACGGCTATCGTATAAAGGCACGGTTTTATCTCCGGCAACTTCTCTGATAAATTCCAGATTCCATTTGGTAAAAGCGGGCCAGTCTTCTATTTGTTTTGTAATTATAACGGGCTTTTGTGGCTTGTAATAATTTTCTATGAATTCTTTTTTGGTAAGTTTTTCAACCCTTTCTATCTGTATATAATGATCAAATGCCATGTGCGATAGGTTTTAAAATTATATGTTGATACAATAAATAAGTTCTATAAATTAATTATTAGGTATAAGCTGATAATGAATATCGTGAATTTTATTATAGGACTTTTCATAGTAAAGATAAACATTCTCCATTAAAACAGTACCCACATTTTTCTTTCGATATAAGGCATTTTATTTCGGTCAATTTTTCTACTAATAACCTGCAAAAATTATCAAACATTGAGATCTTTATAAAACAATATTTTTGAATAAATATTGCTCTTTTATTGTATTTGCTTAAAAAAAACCGTGTAGATAAATAGTTTTTTACAAAACTGTGCGATGAACTTTTGTATAGGTTTTAAACAAAAAAATTAAATGAAATAAGTAAGTAAAATTTCCTGTTTCAAATTCAAAAAAGTTACTAAAATAGTCTTGAAAAAAATATTATATTAGCCACAAAGAAATCTATTTATAACACCAATCTAAGTTGAATATGCTGAAGTAACGGCTGTTATAAACGGATTAGTAAAAGTTTAAATCAAAAACCACTAAAAAGACCAAACAAAATTTCCATTATAAATTAACCAAACTAAACTATGAAGAAAAATACTTACGAAGAACTAACAAACGAAAAATTGATAAAAAAGAGAGATTTATTTAAGGGGGTTTCGATTGGCTTTGCCGTAATTTTTATATTAGCCATTGCTATTGTAGTCTATATTTTTAATGTAAAAGGCTTTAAAAGCGTTTCGATCGCAACATTTATCCCAATTTTTACATTACCTATAACTTTTGTTCCTATTTTGATCAATTTAAGTTTATTGAACAAAGAAATCAAATCCAGAAATCTGTAAAATTTTCTGAGATGATACCAATAAAAAACTCCAAAATCGTAATGTCTTTGGAGTTTTAAAATTTATGCTTCTTTTCCACTTGTCTTTCAAAATCTGAAAAGATTATTCTATTCATGTTATGCTTTATGCCTTTTCTTTATTATTTTACTCCCTATAATATAAAGAGCAATTAGTGCTAGAAAATGTATTAAATAAGACTTAGGTTCGCCGTCGCCGTTTACTACAGAAAAAACACGATTCCATCTTACTTTATTAAGGCCTTTACCATCTTTATCCCAGCTAAACCAAATAAATACCGGTTTACCTATTACGTGATCAAAAGGAACATATCCCCAGAATCTGGCATCTAAAGAGTTCTGACGATTATCTCCCATCATCCAGTAATAATCTTGTTTGAAAGTGTAGGTTGTACTTGCTATACCGTTTATAAGAATTTCATTTCCATTGACTTTCAGTGTGTTTTTTTCATATTCCTGAATAATTCTTTTGTAAAAAGGAAGTGTTTTTAGGTTCAATTGTATGGTTTTCCCTTTTTGAGGAATATAAATAGGACCAAAATTGTCTATGTTCCAACCCAAAGAAGGAATATGAGGAAACACACCTCCATCCTCTCCTTTTGGCGATAAATATTTTTTAACTCCTTTTACAACCGGATTATTGGCTATTGAAGCCGCTTCCTTATCAGTTAAGGTCAGGAAATATTCTCCTGTGTTTGTAAGTGCGAAATCTCCATTTTCATATTTCATACCTTCTCTGGCGCCATATCTGTGTACAAGAGCGTCCTGGCTAATAGGCTGTCCTTTTGTATCTACTAGAAAATTATATTGCGCTTTTGCACTTTCCGGCAGCTTATCTATTTTGCCATTGATGTAGATATTTCCGTCACGAATTTCCAGAGAATCACCGGGCATCCCAACACATCGCTTTACTAAGTTTGTCTTTTTATCAATTGGCTTGTAGTAAGTTCGATCCGGATTAAAGTTGTCCATATCTCGCAGCGTATCGGCAGGCTGATTGAAAACTACAATTTCATTGCGTTTAATTTTTTCTAATGAAGGAAACCTAAAATACGGTAATTGAAACTTGTTCAGTAATGACGTTTCTTTTTTTGCAACATCATCATTAAACAAATAGGATTTCATGCCTGTAAGCGGAATAGAATCATGCACCATAGGCAATGCCACTGTGGTCATAGGAGTTCTTGCGCCAAAATTAATTTTACTAACAAACAAAAAATCTCCGGTATACAATGTTTTTTCTAATGATGAAGACGGAATTGTAAAGGGCTGTATAATGTAAGTGTGAACTAGAGTGGCTACAATTATGGCAAATAAAAGAGAACCAATGGTATCTTCTGTATTCGTTTTGGGCTGTAAATCCCTATTCTCAATATAAGTTAGTTTTTCAGAAGTATAATTTAAATAAGTAATATAGAATCCGAAGGTTAATAAAACCAGAACAATATCCAGTGTTGAGCTTTTTCCGAAACTCTTAATAGTTTCTATCCAGACTACAGGGATCATTAATAAATTTATAATAGGAACAAACAGAAGGAAAACCCACCAGCGAGGACGATTTATAATTTTCATTAAAATCACTAAATTGTAAATGGGTATAAATGATTCTAAAGGCTTTCTCCCTGCTTTTGCATATAATTTCCAGGTAGATAATCCATGAATAATCTGCATGATTAAAATAAAAACGAGCCATTGTGATAAATTCATACTTTGAATTTTATTAATTATTTTTCTTTTACTGATATGATATAGGTAGTCTTTTGCTTAATTTGTTACACAATCATGCAATAAAAAGATAAATAAAGTTTTAGCGGTTATTCAGTTTGCTAAAAGTGTCTTATTTAATGAGATGTTTAAAAAAGCAGTCTGAACTTTCTTTTCTAAGCATATTTCAATTGAATAATACTGAACCAATATTTCAAATTCAATCAGAAAAAGTTAAGAAATCGTAGCCGAAATATTTCTTATATTCGCCTGAAGAATATCCGGATTACAATTAGATCAGAAGGAAATTAATTAAACAAAATAATGATAGAGTCCAACCAGTTGCTTTTCTTTTTTAGTGCTTTAGGAGTGTTTAATGGTTTTATACTTTCGATCTATTTTGCTATAAATGCTAAAAAGAAAAACTTTACCAACTATTTTTTATCCTTACTCCTACTCGTTTTAAGTATCAGAATTGTTAAATCTGTATTTTTCTTTTTTAATCCGCACTTGTCTAATATTTTTATTCAAATTGGACTTTCGGCCTGCGTTCTAATTGGCCCGTTTCTTTTTTTATATCTAAAATCATATAAAAAAGACGAAAAAATCAATTGGAAAAAACATGTTATATCGTATTTGGCAGCAATAACCATCTTAGGAATTTTTTATCCATATGTCGAGCATCGCGCCATTTGGAGTAATTGGATTGTATGTGCTATCTATTTGCAATGGTTCATTTACATTGTTTTGTCATTCAAATATCTTCGTCCCATTTTTACGAAAATCAAGGAAAAAGAAAGCCTAAAAAGAATAGATGTTTGGTTTCTTAGTATTTATTTTGGTGTTGCATTTATATGGCTGGCTTACAGTATGGCAGCGTATACTTCTTATATTGTTGGAGCTTTATCCTTTACGTTTATTTTGTATTTGATTGTCCTGCTTTTAATTTTTAAAACAAATAGCGAGTCCACTTTTTTTAATGAAAAAGAGAAATACAAGAACAAAGAAATTGACAAGGAAACTTTGGATCTGATCGATCAGAAACTATCGGTAATAATTGAAAAAGAACTATTTCTTAATCCCAATTTTAGCCTTGACGAAGCGGCAAAAGAACTAAAAGTAACAAAGCATATCCTGTCTCAATATGTCAATGAAGTATTGGGTAGATCCTTCTCAAGCCTTATTAAGGAATACAGAATCGAAAAAGCAAAAAAGTTATTAGAAACCGAAACGAATTATACGATTGAAAATTTAGGTTACGATAGTGGTTTTAATTCAAAATCTGCTTTCTTTACCGCCTTTAAAAAAACAACCGGCCTAACCCCCGCCGAATATCAAAAATCGTACTTAAAATGAGTTTGATATTATAAAATCAGAGTTCTAATTTATAAAGTAAGACCTTTAAAACATTCCTATACTGGAAATTTGCTCTCATTATTAATAACTTAAAATTTTAAAAATGAGAAAAGTGTTTTTGTTTATTTCCGTTATTGTTTTGTCTCTTCATGCTAGTGCACAGGTAAGCGATACTACAAACGATCTGGCTTTGATTGAAAAAACAATCAATTTGTATTTAGAAGGACAAGCTACGGGAGATTCTGTTAAAGTAGGTTTGTCATTTCATGATACCTGGCAATTGAAATATTTTGCTGATGACAAAGTGAATGTTGTAACTAAATCGAAATATATTACAGGCTTCCAAAAACACGACAGACCCAAAAATTGGTCGGCCCGAACTGTATTTGTCGATATAACAAATAATGTGGCTGTTGCAAAAGTAGAAATCAGTACGGCAACACTGTTGTTTGTAGATTATTTTCATTTCATCAAAACAAATCAAGGTTGGCTAATTGTAGATAAAATCTCGGCCCGAACACCCCATAAAACAGTAGAAGTAGCAGCAGCTAAAGCGAAATAATACCTTCCTGTTTTTAAAATTCAAAACCTTATAATTTTTCAGTAAATGAATAAAATAATAATCGTATTACTTGTTCTTGCAGGTTTACAGCCTATACCTACAAATGCACAAAACAAGATCTTGTTTGTAACTTCGAATCAGGATTTTTATGGAAATACTAAAATTCCGACCGCAAATCACTTTGAAGAAATTATCGTTCCTTATGATCTGTTTATAAAAGCCGGATATACAGTTGATTTTATCAGTCCAAAAGGTGGAGCTATTTCTATTGGTTATATTAATACATCAAATAATTTGCAAAAAAAATATTTATACGATGGTTGGTTTATGGATAAATTAGAGCGTACTAAGAACCCCACTGAAATTAAGGTCGACGATTATTCTGCAATTTTTTATAGCGGCGGCGGTGCTGCAATGTTTGGTGTTGCAGAAGATCTTGCGATTCAAAAAATTGCAAAAAGTATTTACGGCAAAAATGGGATTATTGCCACGATTTGCCACGGAACTGCCGGAATTATCAATTTAAAAGACGAGAACAAAAAATCGCTTTATGCGGGAAAAAAAATTACTGGATACCCCGATCTTTTCGAAAATAAAGATGCCGAATATTATAAAGCATTTCCGTTCTCTATAGACAAAGAAATTACACATAATGAGGGGAAATTTGTATATTCTGATAAAGGCGGAGATGCGTTTTATATTGTTGACGGAAGGTTTGTAACCGGGCAGGATCCCAGTTCGGGTGCTAACGTAGCAAATGAGGTGATTAAAATTTTAAAGTCTAATTCTAAAAGCACTAATACTTTTGCATTAAGTGATTTAGAACAAATTACAGAAATATTACTCGACTACATTGAAGGCACGGCAAACGGACAACCCGAAAGATTGCGCAAGGCTTTTGATCCTAATTTTAGTTTATATACAGTTGCAAAAGATACTTTATGGATACGTTCCGGAGAGCAATATATCTCTAATATAAAAACCGGAGAAAAGACGAACAGAATAGGAAGCATTGTTTCTATTGATATTGAGAAAGATACTGCAATAGCAAAAGCAGAAATCGTAATACCCAATCAGCGTACTTTTACGGATTATTTTTTAATACTTAAATATAAGGGCAACTGGAAAATAGTACATAAAAGCTATTCCTGGAGAGAATTGCCAAAAACAGAAAAGACATAATGTATTAGAAAGTAAAAACGAGAATAACAAAGCTCCTTAATTTTTTTAAGGAGTTTTTTGATATGAACTTTAAGTCATAACAATCGAATAATTGCCTATGTTTTGTGTTTTGCGGCCTTTCTAATAAATTCTTTCAAAAGAAATGCCATTGAATCGATACACACCACTCGGACTTGCTCCTCCAATCCACAATTCTCCTTTTTTGCTTTTATATATAACCCAAATATGGTTACTTTCTACTCCATTTTCTTTACCGAAATTTTGCACAGATTTACCATCATATCTCCATACACCCGATCCTACGGTCCCAAACCAGACATTTCCTAATTTATCCTCTCCAATAGAAAAAACTTTCTCAAGCGAATTACCTTTGGTGTCCTCTTTTTTTAGTTTTTGCTGTTTTGTGAAGTTAATCACTTTTTTCCCGTCATATTTTAAAACACCAATGCCATTATTGGCAATCCAGAGATTACCTTTGCTGTCTTCCATTATGCTGCGGGCATGCAGATGTCCTGTCTGATCATTTAACCCCAAAAGGGCATCATTTATTATTTTAAAACCTGAGCAATTATAACCAATCACAGCGCCATAAGTACCAAACCAAAGCGTTCCGTTTTTACTTCTTACAAAACCTGTTGAAATTGAATAGTGATTTTTCTGTCCCGGTTTTGTTTTAAGAGGCAATTCGCGATAAGAAAGTTCTTTTCCGTCGTACTGATATACGCCCGGATTCCTTTCGACTTTGTTGTAAGCCTCTATTTCATTGCCTTTAAACCAAAGATCATTGTCAGTTAGTTTCCAATCGTTTTTAGAATTATAATTTCTTTCTGTGTATTTAGAGATTTTCTGCCCGTCGTAAGTACTTAAACCTTTTCCACATTCAAACCAAATTACGCCATTTTTATCTTCATAAATATTCCTTACCTGATTGTGGCTTAATCCGTTTTCTGTTGTAAAATATTGGAACTTGCCATTATGAAGCAAACAAACTCCTTCGTTGTAACTCCCAAACCAAATATTCCCTTTACTATCTTCTAAAATTGAATGTATTCCGGAGGTATATTTCAATCTTAAAGCGCCAACTTCACTTTTATTTTTAGCCTGATTGGATTGGTTTTGATTATTACAAGAGATTGTTATAGCAATAAGAAATGTGTAGCAAAGGATCAATACGTATTGGTAATCTAATTTTACTTTCATATTAAAAAAGTGTTTTAACGTTTTTTGAGAACTTAAACTAAGCCTAAAGGTTGAGATCAAGGGATTGTGATAAAATAAAATTAGTTATCAGTATAAGTTGAAATCTTGTATTAAGATTTGATATTGTGAACTGAAATTTTCATAAATTAGATTTGTTTACTTACCATCGTTATTTTCCCGATAAAAGAATAAATATCTGTTTTAAGAGCTTCTGTTATTATCTCATCTTCAATCCAAGTATGTATATTGCCAATATAAGACATGCCTAAATAATTAGCACTTTCCACAAAAGGCATTTCGAATCCTTTTTTTAGCTGTGCATCAGAACCGCAACTTACCATTCCCATTGCTTTTCCTCTTAATTGTCTTCCAATTTCTTTTTCAATTTTTAAACAATCAGTTATTCGGTCAAAGAAATTTTTCATTATTCCGCTCATAGAATACCAATATACTGGGGTTGCAAAAATTATCGTATCATAGTTATCTACTATTTCCTGCATTACAGAAAGAAAATCATCATCTCTGTTTTTAAAATTATAATCGAATCCGCCAATTTGTTTTGATTGCAAGTCTATGATGTCAAAACTAGTTTCATTTTGAATAAAAGAAACGATTTTACTTGTGTTTCCATTACTTCGTGAACTGCCTTGTATTATTACTCCTTTTAAATTCATTTTTATGGTATTTAATTACAAGGGCAAATCTATTTTGTTTAATTCAGTTATCAAATAAGGGGTGAATTTTGCTCTATTTTAATTGATCTCCAAATTTTGACAGTTCCTTAAAAACAGAGGAAAGTTGAATGCCTAAAGGTGTAATTGCGTATTCTGTTTTTTTTGGGAATTGATTAAAATCCTCTTTTTGAATTAATCCGTCTTCGATCATTTCACGCAACTGTTGTGTTAATGCTCTTTTTGAAGCTTCGGGCAGCTCTTTTTGAATATCCCTTAATCTTATATTTGTTTTCAAGAGTTCAGATAATATGGCAGGTTTCCATTTACCAGAAATCACATTCAATGTTTTCTCAATAGAACAATCATTTTTTAATAATGTTTTGCGTTCGTACATTTTTTTAGAGAATAGATACTGTTCTTTAATTTTAGCTCAATTAGTTTTTTATGAGTATTTTAATTAAACGAAAATACGATTAAAAACAAAAAATACAATAAATTTACGTGGTTTGACCTGCATTTTTCAATGATAGGATAATGATTCTGTTTATCTAAAAAGGCAGCTATTTTATAGTAAAAATATTTCTTATATTGGTTTCAAAAAACATCTTATAGTTCAAAGGCTTGTTAAAAGTTGTTTTGATGCTGATGTAAACGAACTAGGGAAATTTATCAGGCAAAACTGCAAAACATATTAAATGAAAAAAATATTTTTCTTACTCCTATTACTTTTATTTGTTTCATGTAACTCAAACAGAAATTTTTGCGGAACATATAGATCGAATTTTGCACAGCTTGGTTTTTTTGTGACCCAAATAAAATTTAATACCAACAGTACGGTAAAATTTAATAAAGCTGGAGATTTGATGAATGAAGAATTAAAGGGAAAATTTAAAATCTCAAGAAATAACATTGCCTATATAGAGTTTGACAAGCTAAAATATGATTATGCCCTTGATACCTTGTCAATGGGAGAATTACTGGAAAAACCAATTGATACAAACCAGTTTCAAAATATGCATTTGTATGATTTAAAATTTGAGGATGGAATTCCTTATCATTTAAAATTTAAAATAAAATATAATAAGCTTTTGGTATACAATATCCAAACAGGTAAAATTGTGCGAAGAAGCAAAGGTTCTAAAAACATTGCAAAATTTTATTTAAAGAAAATTGCTAATTAGTAAATGTGAATTTTTATGAAAAGCGATGGTTCTATTTCATCGCATCATTAACAGGCTGGCTGTCTACAAATTGCTCAAAGCTTAGAATTTTACCCTGTTTTAGTTTCCAAATATGAGCTACTCTGGCTTTAAATGATTTGCCTGTTATTTTGTATGTGCCTGTATAGGTGCCAAAAGCAACAACTTTATCATCACTTGCGACGTAATCTTCCGGAGTAAATTTGTAATCAATCCATTCACTTCCCAGCCTGCTAAAAACATTTTTAGTTATATTTTCCAAACCAATATAAGTTCCTGCATAAGGAAAACCTTTCGCTTCTGTCCAGGAAATATTATCTACTATATATTTAGCTAAATTTTTTCCGTTTTCTTCAGAAGTCTTTCCTTCGTATGTGCTTTTTACAATTTCTAGATTTGTCATGTTATTTTTGTTTAAAGAACAGCCTGACAATATAATAAGTATTGTCAGGCTGAATATGACTTTTAATTTTACCATTTCATTTCTCCCGTATTCACTTTGGCACCAATCTGTAAGGCAGTTTCAAAAGTAAGTGTTGGATATTTTGCTTTAATAGTTTTAATTAAATCTTCCGAAGTTTTGTTCGTTTTTAAAGCCTCTTCATAAAACTGGATATAGCTTTTTGTATGTTTTACAGCCAAAATATCAAACGGACTTTGAGAATTAGCGTGAGCAGGAATTACAATTTCCGGATGTAATGCCTCAATTTTATCCAGGACATTGATCCATTGTTTACGGGCATCTGCTGTTTGTGCATCTGCCATCCAAAGATTAAAGGTTGTTCCGAAAACATTGATACCGCCAACAACTGCTTTTATTGATGGTATCCAGACAAATGTTTTTGAAGGAAATTCTTCCAGACCTATAATTTCTAGTTTTTTTCCTTCCAGATCAATAGAGTTTCCTTTTAAAACCTGAGGTAAAACAATATTAGAAGTAATGGCTTTTCCCAATCGTTCTCCCCAAACGTCTAATTTTTTCTGTGCGGTGGCTTTAATAGACTCGACTGTTGCAGGCGAAGCATAAGCCGTAACTTCAGGGAAATATTTTTTGAATACTTCCAATCCAAAATAGAAATCTGGATCTGTATGTGAAATATAAATAGTGGTTAGTTTTTTGCCTGATTTTTTAATTTTTCCGGCTACTTTTTCAGCGTCTTCCAGCGTAAACTGTGCATCGATCAAAACGGCATCTGTTTTTCCTGATACTATTACAGAGGCTACACCAAAACTATTTTCTGATGCATTAAATACTTCAAGTTTTAAATTATTGGCTTCAATGGTTTTGAAATTTTGTGCTTGTGATTCCATGTTAGATAAAATTAAAATTGTTAAAATTAGTTTTGATAAAATGTGTTTCATTTTTGGTTAGATTTTAAATTAACACTGCAAAGATGAAACACAATGCTGTCTCGAAACATTAAACTAGTTTAATAAATAAGAGGATTTCTATTTTTTAAGCGCAATTTTTTTTCGAATATTACTCAAAAATACATTTGTAATTCCGAGATAAGCAGCTACTTGAATATTAGACAGTCGTTGTATAAGTTTTGGATATTTTGTAGAGAATTCGATATAACGCTGATCTGCTGTTTTACTTAAATTGTCAATCATTCTTCTCTGTAAAGCGACATGCGTCTTTTGAGTCATGATCCTAAAAAGTTTTTCTATTTGCGGCAAATTCGCGTAAGCATATTCTTTTTCCTTTTTTGCTATTAAAAGTATTTCACTGTCTTCAAGTGATTCAATAAAAAGCTGCGATGGTGTTTCATTGCAAAAACTATCAATATCCGTTATCCACCAATTTTCAACAGCAAAATATAATATCTGCTCAAAACCATTTTGATCAATATGATAAACACGAAACAGTCCTTTGACAACGAAAGCTTCAAATTTGCACACATCTCCTTCTCGCAAGAGAAACTCCCTTTTCCCGATTTCTTTTTTTGCAAATAAATCTACAAATGCTTCTATTTCATCTTGAGAAAGTGAAATGTGTTTCAAGATATTTTCTTTTAGAAGCTCTTTCATTTTTATTGGTTTTTTCTTCATTTGGCTGTGGAATATTTCCATAACGAAATTACGAAATATCATCGGCAGTACGGCAGTGACTGACAATATATTGTATAGATGGACTGGTAGCTCTTATTCAAGTACAGGGCTGCTTTGTTATTCTTAAAGAACTATGATTTTTGCTTTCACTAAATTAAGATTTAAATAATAAAATTCATGAAAGTATAAAAATAAAAAAACTCCAAAATCAAATGACTTTGGAGTTTTTGGAATTTTGTGGGCTGTCAGGGATCACAGTCGAACACTTAATACCTGTATTGACATTTTTTGAAAATATAAAATGAAGTATTAATAAGATAAGGAGGATGTTAACATTTTGCTTCTAACTTACAGATTACCGATCATAGAGTACTGAGTTATCTGCTAATAGAGAATTTATCGGTTAAAATGAAGCATCAATTAAATCTCTGCGATTACGGTTAGAGGCTGTAGGCAAAAATCTATTTAAAAGCTGTTAAATATTTTTTGTTCATTTTCCTCACCATCTGGAACATAAGTTTTCATTATTCGATATGCATTATTATCTTCTTGTCCAGGGTATTTTAAACCAAAACTTGACCAGCCTGAATTCCAAATTAATATTAATTCCTTCCAATATGGAATATCTTTATTTTTGTCAAACTTATAATCTTCATCAAAAATTGTTTGCACTTCATTAATTAACTCAGGATAATAACATTTATCTTCTTCATCGTAAATATTTTCTTGAATATCTAAATCCTCTTGAAGTTCGTTTAGCAAGTAACTTCTTAAATTCCACCCATAGACAATAATATCAGAACCCCAAATTGACAAGACTGGATTAAATTGTAAATTAGGCTCACTAATTACAAATCTATTCCCTCGAATTGGGATTAATTTAGGAGTTTTTTGATGCCAACTTGTAAAAATGTTTTTTATTTCTATTTCAGATTTTGGTCTTTTTCCCCAAGATTTTAGCCAAACGCTATTTGTCCCAATAACATCTTGATATATTGTTTCGAATGACCATTTTATAATTTCTCTAATTTCCTTTTCATCATTTAACCAATTATAAAAAAATGGTCTTTCTTCAACCATAGTCTTTGAATTTTCATCAAATGTTTCGGAATATTCAATTTTTTCTTTCCTATCAATTGTATGTAAAACCTTCAAAAATTCCCGATATTCAAATGTGAATTCAACAGAATATTTAATTTCTATTTCATCAATTTCATCTTTAGAAAGTCCAATCCATTTTGCACCATAAATCCAATCTTCACAAACAAAATCATTTGATGAAGTTTTTGGATCAATACTCCAAAATAATTCTGTTCTTTCTTTTATCCAATATAAAAATTCAGTAATATTTTCTGGAATATTCATAGTATTTTTTTCGTGTAATTTTAGTTCAAAATTTTTGCTAACTTATGTATATGCGTTACTTAATAATGTACAAGTTTTTTACAATAATACAGAAAAACATAATACTACGATTGATGTCTTTTGATAAAGTGAAATTTATTTTAGAGAGGATGAAAAATTAAGCTAAGCAAATTGTAAAGTATATTAACAAAAACAACGCCATTGGAATCCAATGGCGTTGTTTGTCTTTCTGTGGACTGTCAGGGAATATAATCGAACACCTGATCTCAGTTTTGACATTTTTTGATAACTTAAAATAGTTTTATTCAAAGTTAATATTCCATTTAAGTCAAAAAAAAATAAAAGTACTTTTCAAAGTGTTTTGCTTTTTTTAGATATTATCAAATCTAAATAGTTCCAAAAGCTATACGCTTTCTATTTTTTGTATTTTTATTCCCAAAATAAATTTTTAATATGCGATTCTACATCAATACAGAACATTTGAGGAATGAAATTGAATATCCTCAACGATATAAGTTTGAAAATCTTATCAAAAGCTCTATTGTTGTATTTCTTATCATTCTACTTTTTCTTTTAATGTTTAAACCATTTGGAGTTTATGATCCGGAACTGAAAATGCATTATTTCTTTATTTGTTTTTTACATGCTTTAGCTCCGGCAATAATTTTATTTGTTTATTTTGGAGTATTGAATTATTTCAGAAAAACGAAGAATCAAACTAAATGGACTTTACTTGAAGAATTCATTCAAATTGGAGCGCTATTAGTTTTAATTGGTACAGCAAGTTTCTTGATGCGAGATTTACTTTATAACAATCCAAACAACTGGTCATGGAATTATTTCTTTGAAGAAATCAGAAATTGTTTTGTTGCGGGTATATTTTTCTATTTTTTTCTACGATTATCAACTTTCTATTTTGAGTCAAAAAAAGGATCGCCATTTGTTCTGCAATTTACCCCGCTGACAGTTAAACCCGAAAAAACAGTTTTAAAATCTAATATTTTTATCACCACACAGGTAAAACAAGATGATTTTTTACTGGATATGGACCAATTACTCTTTGCAAAAGCAGATGGTAATTACATTGAGTTAACAAAATCGAATGGCCATCAAATGACTTCAGAAGTAAAAAGAATTTCTTTAACTCAATTTGAAACTCAAATAACAGATTACCCGCACTTATTTAGATGTCACAGAACCTATTTAGTAAATATGTATAAGATCAAACAAGTAGCTGGAAACTCCCAGGGTTATGTATTATCATTTAAAGAAACAGACATAAAAATACCTGTTTCAAGAAAGCAAATCGATAACTTTAATAGCTGTTATCAGCAGCTTCAAAATAAAAACATTGCCTAAGCTTGTTGCTTATCACAAAAGCTAGTTGCTAGTAACAACCCTTGCTCTGGCTGTATTTTCTTGTTGTACGTTTGCCATAAATAACGCAAAACCTATTTATTATGCCAACTGCAACAGCTGTTTCAAATGAAGATTCTGGCTCTTTAAACAAATTATTATATATAGATAATATCAAAGTTTTACTGACAATTTTAGTGGTACTTCATCACACTTTAATTGCTTACAGTTCTTCGGGAGGCTGGTATTATAATGAACCAAGCAGCTTTTTAGGTGCACGTGCTGTTATGACAATGTTTGTTAGTATCAATCAGTCTTTTTTTATGGGGTATTTTTTTCTATTGGCAGCCTATTTTACCGGTTCTTCGTATTCTAGAAAAGGAGCTTCAAAATTTATTAAAGACCGATTAACGAGATTAGGAATTCCTATAGTATTCTATTCTTTTATCCTTACACCATTCATGTGTTATCTGGTCTATTATTTTACAAAAAATCATATCACTTATTTTGAATATCTAAGCGGTTACGATAGTTGGATTGACTTAGGAGTTACATGGTTTGTGGCGGCACTTTTGCTTTTTACATTACTTTATGCAGCAGTAAAAAAAATATTCAAAATTAACTTCGACAAACCTGTGGCAGCACCTAACACGCGTGCCATATTATTATTTGCATTAGCATTAGGAATTATTAGTTTCTTGGTTAGAATTATATTTCCTGTTGGATGGGTTCTTGAACCAGTTGGATTTCAGCTTGGGCATTTTTCACAATATATTGCACTATTCATTATCGGATTACTGGCTTCAAAAAACAATTGGTTCGATCAACTTTCAGAAAAAACAGGCAGACAGCTGAAAAGATCGGCAATGTTATGTTTATTGTTTTTTCCATTATTTTTTGTCATTAGTTTCAAGCTAAACACACCCTCTTCTTGGTTTTCCGGAGGTCTTCATTGGCAGGCATTATTATATGCAGTTTGGGAACAATGGATCGGTATATCGATAATAACAGCATTATTAATTAAAGGAAAAATAAACTGGAATATTTATTCAAAACTACTTACTAAAGTATCACGCTGTAGTTTTGCTGTTTACATTTTTCATCCGTTTGTAATTGTAGTACTTACATTAGCGGTAAGAAGCTGGTCTATTGATCCTTCAATAAAACTTCTAGCTATTGCTCCGTTAATAGTGCTAAGTAGTTTTGTACTTGGATCACTTATTTTATTAATTCCAGGAATAAAGAAAATCATTTAGTATTTTATTTTAAATGATGGGATTAAAATCTTTCGCTGCAATAAATCATTCCTTCGGGATTTTATAAAGAGTTCCGGACGAACGAGATATAAAATTTCTCTTCAGATTTTGAGATTGATCCATAAAAAAATTAAGGCAAGCAATTTGTGAAGTATAAAAAACAACGCCATTGGAATCCAATGGCGTTGTTTGTCTTTGT